>NZ_JARBDB010000006.1:0-1508 GCF_036577605.1 Paenibacillus sp. GYB004 | reverse complement strand
ACTCAACTTTCGCAGTTGCAAAATAGGTTGAATCCCTTGTAGCTTTAAGAGCCAATACCCTTTTTTTCTTTTAATTGACAAAAAACACCCTCTTTGTTTGGTATCATGGAAGTGTCGAGCAACCATGCAAACAAAGAAAGGTGTGTAATCTCAATGGTACACCATCGTTCCCTGTCTGACCAGTCTCGTTTTTCTTCCGTATTTCATTCTCTTCAAATCGGCAAATTGCTTCGCAAGGCGGGGATTCGAAAATCTTTTGGTCTCTCTACGCTTGCTGTTTTTCAGTTGCTGTTTTCGCTTGTCTTCGAGGGCAAGAACTGGTTTCGTTTGTTAGAAAGCAACCGCGGATCTTCTTTGCCAGGCAAGGATGTCGTTTACCGTTTCTTGAATCATCCAGGCTTTGCATGGCGGACTTTTCTTCATTCGCTAAGCTTGTCGGTGGTTCGGCAGTTCACATCGCTTACCTCGGCCAAACGGGTAAAAGTTTTCATCATTGATGATTCCACACTGCAGCGTAATCGCAGTAAAAAGGCTGAGCTACTTGCCAAGGTGTTTGACCATACAACAGGCCGATTTGCCAAGGGCTACACGATGCTGACGCTTGGCTGGTCGGACGGCTTCAGCTTCGCTCCAGTCGACTTCGTCATGCTCTCGTCAGCCAACATCGTGAATCGCCTAACCGAGATGACGACAGTGATCACAAAGCGATGCCATGGTTACAAACGGCGATTAGAGGCGCTCACTCGTAAGCCTGATGCAGTGATTGGCTTGATTCAACGTGCTTTGCGTACTGGCTTCCATGCGGATTACGTATTAATGGACAGTTGGTTCACACAGATGCCGCTCATTCGCCAACTCTTGGCTGAGGGGCTGGACACGATTGGAATGGTCAAAGAGATGAAACAGCGCTATACCTACCAAGGCCAACGTTTAACGCTGA
The DNA here is from genome assembly GCF_036577605.1 of Paenibacillus sp. GYB004. Taxonomy (NCBI): domain Bacteria; kingdom Bacillati; phylum Bacillota; class Bacilli; order Caryophanales; family Paenibacillaceae; genus Paenibacillus; species Paenibacillus sp. GYB004. The sequence goes on along the minus strand of NZ_JARBDB010000006.1, from coordinate 568 downwards.
GTGAACTGTTCCGCAGCCTGCCCAAGAACAAGAAATCTTCTATTTGGAGTTCTGTCATTACCCAGACATCATGCGGAGTGTCTGTCAAACTCGTGTTTGTTCAAAACCGTAACAAACGCCGTGAATGGCTGGCCATACTCAGTACGGACTTGGCTTTAGAATCGAGCGAGATCGTGCGTATCTACGGCATGCGATGGAGCATTGAGACTTTTTTCAAGGTAACCAAAAGCTATCTGAAACTGGGAACCGAGTTTCAGGGCCGATCTTTTGACATGCTCATTAGCCACACGACCGTCGTGTTTAGCCGCTACCTAGTCATGGAATTTGAGCGAAGACAAGCGGGAGATACACGCACGCTCGGCGGGCTGTTCTTCTTGTATGCGGATGAAGTTCGTGACCTGGACTACCAGACCGCCCTTCAACAACTGATGTCTTTATTCTTAGATATGGCTGAAGCCAAGAACAAACGCAGCAAACAAACGGTATTGTGTCAACTCCAAGAGTGGATGGCCGATTTGCCCTTGTACATTAAGGGTTTATTCGCTAATCTAAGCTGCGAAAGTTGAGT
>NZ_JARBDB010000005.1:0-1402 GCF_036577605.1 Paenibacillus sp. GYB004 | reverse complement strand
TATAATGCTACATAGAAACTAGACAGCAAAAAAGGAGTTTCTTAGTTGTATGTCGACCAGCAGACGCAAGTTTACACCCGAAGAAAAGGCGCGCATTGTCCTGGAAATTCTCAAGGAAGAAAAGTCGGTTTCACAGCTTGCTTCGGAACATGGCATTCATACAAATGTCCTCAATCGGTGGAAGTCAGAAGCGGTGCAGAACCTCTCACAATTGTTCGTCGATGATCGAAAAGGCATCACGAAAATGAAAAACGAGTATGAGCATCAGATCAACGAACTCTACGCCGAGATTGGAAAATTGACCAGTCAATTGTCGTGGCTCAAAAAAAAATCTGGCCTCTAACCTGTCTCGCGAGGAGCGTGTCGAGCTCCTGGAGTGGGACTGTCCCGAGCACGCGATCAGCGTTCAAGCCGATCTGCTGAGCCTGAATCGCTCCAGCCTGTACTACAAGCCGGTTCCTCCCTCCCCGGAGGAAATTCGCCTCAAACACCGGATTGATGAGCTTTACACGCAGCATTCGTTTCTGGGCTACCGGAAGATTGCCGCGATTATGAACAGAGATGGAGACAGCATCCATCAGAACACCGTACGGCGCTACATGCGAGAAATGGGGCTCATGGCCATCTTTCCTGGTCCAAACCTGAGCAAGCGTGATCTGCAGCACCGGATCTATCCCTATCTTCTCCGGAAGCTGCTGATTACACAGCCGGATCAGGTGTGGTCTGTGGACATCACGTATATCCGAATGAAGCATGGCTGGATGTACCTGTACGCCATGATGGATTGGTTCTCTCGCTATATCGTAGACTGGCAGTTGGACCAGAGCCTTGAAATCGACTTCGTACTGGAGACCACGAAACGGGCGTTGACGCGGCGTAAGCCGGAGATTATCAACAGTGACCAGGGCAGCCATTTCACGAGTCCAAAATATATCGATCTGTTGAAAGAGAACGAGGTTCGGATCAGCATGGATGGCAAAGGCCGAGCCAAGGACAACATCGTCATCGAGCGCTTTTGGCGTAGCCTAAAGTACAACGAGGTCTATATTAACGACTACAACAGTCCGCGAGAGACCAGACAAGGTGTGGAAGGCTTCATCCATTTGCACAATCACTATTTGCCGCATCAGTCCCTGCAAAACCATACGCCAGCAGCGGTGTACAACCAAGACGTTATTCTGTTGCCCTCATGTGAACAAACAAAACCAAAACCATAGCTCCCGCGCCTTCGCTTGGGCTACGTCCTCCACCTGTGGACAATCTACCTCACGGCAGTCAGCGATCAGATTCCCAATTCTGGAAACGAACTGCCTGCCCCTTCGGGGCAAGGGGAACAAGTATTGTGAAGGTTTTCACACCTTAATAATCTAAAAAAACTGTCTTGACATCTTGTAGCACCATA
>NZ_JARBDB010000004.1:0-407053 GCF_036577605.1 Paenibacillus sp. GYB004 | reverse complement strand
TTACAGGCAGGTTGCCTACGTGTTACTCACCCGTCCGCCGCTAGCCCCGAAGGACTCGCTCGACTTGCATGTATTAGGCACGCCGCCAGCGTTCGTCCTGAGCCAGGATCAAACTCTCCAATAAGGTGCCTGTCCGAAGACCGGCTATTGTTAGAGCTGATTGCTCAAACGTACTGACTTGTGTCGATTGCTCGACTTGTTTTGATCTCTTGCGAGATCGTCACTTGCACGCTCGTTGTTCAGTTTTCAAGGAACAAAATGTTCTTTCGTTTCGTTGTCATCCGTTTTGCGGCGACCTCTTTAATATATCACAGTCGCCCACTTCTTTGCAAGTACTTTTTTTAAAAAAGTTTTTCTTGGTTTGAAGCGTTCGTTGCCGTTTGAAGCGGCGAAAATTAATTTAACATATTCGGACAATTAAAGTCAAGCCTCTACAAAAAAGTTTGAAAACAATAAACTTTCCGAATAACCTGTCGAATGAGCGATGTTCCTTTAAGTTAAGAAAAGCTTCTAAACGAAGCCTTTTCCGCGGTAAAACCATCATGTGTTAAGAGATAGCTTTCTTGCGAGCAAAACGTATTCCGTATTCGGCTAAGTAGGAACATGATGTGTACGGGCTAAGTCAACTAACAAAATAAGAGCTGCTGGTGAGGCTGTCGATTCATTGTGTAGAAGTGTTAGCACGCCATTCCAAGTGAAAAGTTACCTTCTTCTGCTTAAACAGGTTGTCCGGAATCCCTTGAGTTATGTGCCAGCTTGCAGGATTTTAGCAGCTTCAACCCGCTCTTATTCCGTGTCCTTGCAAATTTTCGGACAAAATAAAGAGTACAAACCACTCTTACTCGATTCCCTCATGCCCATAACCGCCACACAAGCTCGAGCGATTACGATCTACGGCCTGCCTCACCTGCTGCCACAATTTAAGAAGCTTCTAAACGATAAACGAAGACTTTTTTGCCACGGCGAACGCCCCTTGCCTAAGAGGCAGCTGTTCTTGCTTATTGACGGGTTCAGCTTTGCTGAAAACTCTCCCTTCCTTTTCTCCAGCCAAAACACCAAACAAAAACCGGCTCGAGCCGCCCAGTAAAAAAGGCTGTCCCGAACCGGATATAGCAGCAATGTGAGCAAAGGTTAAACGGTGTACTTCAACCGAAGAAGCAACGATGGGCGGCCGTTCTCCGACTCGACCACTTCCCGGATCAGCGACTTTCTTACGAGCTTCCCAAGCAATAAGGACAGATCCAGCTCCAGATCCGTAAGCTCCTGAATCTGCATAAGCTCTTGCAGACTCCAGGCTTCTTCACGGCTGCGAAGCACGTCGAGCAGCACCGAACAACAAAGCTCCATCTTGGACATGACCGAGAAATCGCAGGCAAGAACGACCAGCTGGATACGCTTTTGAAGCGATTCGTGATTGCAGGTCAATTCCTCATACAGCTTATACACGCCTGGATTGATCCTCCGCACTTGCGCCCATACGAGAACTTCCGGATGATATCCTTCCTCGATAATGGCAATACGCGCCCAGTGGCGGAGTGCGTCCAGAATGTTGCTGTAAGCATCGAGCATATGGCCGTCCTGCAAATATTGCTTGCTTTGCACGAAGCTTTTCAAAAACCGGTCGAACTCGACGATCAGCTCCTTGCGGCGCAGCTCCTCCGGATACTCCGACAATCTGCTGCGCATCCCTTCCAAGTACATATTACGGTCCATGACAATCTCTCCTTGCAAAATCCAATGGATCATATTGTAGTTTCCGCCGTGCCAAATCAGCCGTTCCAACGTTCCGGGATTGTGACAACGTTCTTGTATACGGATACCGTCTTTTATATAATGAGTAGTGATGCCTGTCTGTTCGGATTCAGTAATGACTAGCAGAAGGACTTCCGGATGTTCGCCTGCCGCATGTAACGGTGGGGAGTCCGAAACAACAGAAACGCTTATCGTGTCAGGATTGGTTCCAAAACGGTCTTGTACATAATTCCGGATCGTTTCCATTCGTCCCTCCAGCTCGCAATGCAAGTGAATTGGCTCTAAACCAATAGTTCTACACGAGTGTCCAGTTTCCTGCCTGAGGCGGGTGGATCGGAGAACATATTTTAAGCGCACCAATTATCAAATAAGAGAAGAGGAACGACGATGCGTTTCAGATCAAGCAAAATAAACGAATTTCGTTTGTGGGGTCTCCTGCTTACGATGGGCGGCATGGGGCTTATGATTGTCGGATTGGCGGGAGTTGTTTTCAATTGGGGACAAGTCGGCAAAGTAATAGCGGGAATTTTCATGGTCATCGGCATGCTCGGTATGCTGGGCAGCGTGGGCGTTTATTTCTGGGCGGGCATGCTATCTACGAGCGCCGTATCCCTGGAGTGCCCCGAATGCGGCAAAGCGACGAAAATGTTAGGCAAAACGGATCGCTGCATGTTCTGCAAAACCGTTTTAACGTTCGACCCCAGGTATGCTCCGCCTTCGGAGGCAGCCGGCGAGCCAGCCGGTAAATAATCGCACCCAAAGGAAAAAGGGCTTGTCTCAAAAGCGCTCACCTGACATGGAGCTCCCTCATTTTCAAAACCAAAGGACCTCAGCTTCCACGATGACGTGAAGACTGAGGTCCTTTTTCTCGGGTAAAACCGTTCTAAGCAGGGCTGCCCCCATCGTTAATGGCTGGGCAAACAGCTCCTTTTTAATCTTTCTTTATCCATATAATAAGTGCAATTGCGGGCTATGGACGCTTCTCCAGCGTATCTTTAATGACATTCCAGATGCCTGGCGATTCATACCCTCTCCGCCAAGAACCTACGCCGCCCAAGTCGTATTTCTTCACAAGCTCTATGCGCGCCTTCATGGAAATTTCGTCTTCGATCCAGATCCGATTCAGCTTGCCGTCTTCCGTATACTCCACATAGTTTTGTCCGGTTTCCGCGGAGAAGGTAGGCTTGAGCCCTTTTTCCTGCATGATCTTGTTGACGGTATCCATAAATACGGCGCGGGACGAAACTTCCTTTTTGCCGTTTTTCGTCTGCTCCGTCCAGATCCGGGTATAATAAGGGACACCCAGCACCATCTTCGACGCCGGAACCTTGTCCTCCTTCATAATCTGAACAAGCGACCTCTCCACCCACGGAAGCGAAGCGACGGAGCCTGCGACCGGACTCGAAGCCCAATGCTCGTCATACGCCATCAGCATCATATAGTCGACAGTCTCGCCCAAGGCGGCCCGGTCCAGGAACATCGACCAGTTCTCGCTTGTCGATTTCGCCGTTACGTCGATCGAGACGACAAGTCCCTGCTCGTGCATCAGCGGCGTCATTTCCCGGACGAATTGGGTCAGGTTGGCCTTGTCTTTTAAATACACGTCTTCAAAGTCGATGTTAATCCCTTGGATCTTATACACCTGAGCGAACGCCAGCAGCTGCTTGATCATTTTCATCCGCTTGTCGTAGGTGGACAGCGCTTGTGTCGTAATTTTCGGATCAAAGCCGTTGCTGAACAGCGCCCAAACCTGATAGTTATTCGACTGCGCCCAAGTGACATAGGACGCATCCGCCAAGTTTTTCAGATTGCCTTCCCCGTCCGTGAGGTGAAACCAGGTGGGGCTGACTACGTTGAGACCGGGCATCGGTCCGATTTTTGACGTATCGGGATTTTTCGTAACGACCTGTTCCCAGGTCATATTCACTTTGCCCCCCGTCGGCTTCCAAGGGATATACGCTTGAGCAGCCGGCTGTGCGGGTATCGTCTCCACCCGATCGAGCGCGATCTCTTTTTTGCGGGCATGTCCTACCGTTCCGTCCTTGCGCTGCACATAATACCACTGGTCCTTCTCGTACCAGATCATCACTTCTTCGCCCTGCTGCACCTCGGCCACGATCGGCGATTTGACGTTCGGTTCCCTGCGCATCGCAACACTTTTGCCGGACGAAGCGCTCTCCGCCTTGCCCCACTGTACGTTGTCTCCCTGAAGATGTACCAAAACGATACCCGTATCCGCCGATTCCCGGATGTCCAGCCCGTAATATTGTTTAACCGGGTCGATCGGTAGGTACACATCCTCCCCTTTTTTGACGATCGGAAACTTCAGCGTCTGGGGTTTCTCGTTCACCGTAGCGGTTAACGCATTCGTTTTCAGCCGAACGACTTTGTCCTTAGTCGTAATGATGACCGACTCGCTGGCGGCTTCGTACAAGATCGAAGGGTCAGCTTTATCTTTAATAAACGACAACGGCAGCTTCAGCCCGTCCTGCTGGCCAAGCGCCTCCTGTTCCAGCATCTCTCCCCGGTAAAACACCGGCTTCTGCAATCCGCCGTAATCCGGCTGTACATGCTCGCTGCTCGGGTAATAAGTCTGAAACCAATAATAGCCGGCTAACCCGGCAATACCGGCCATAACGATAAACCCAAACAGCCGCCCCCATCGTTTCGAACGTTTCCGCTTTGCGGGCGGCGGGGTCAACGATTCCATAGTTCCACTCCTTTAATTCCCGAGATGTGTATGGTGCTGAGCGATTTTCTCTGCAACAAAAAAGACGTGTCCGACAGACACGTCCATTATACTACAAATACCGACGAATCGAACCGCTTCCGGGTTCATTAATGTTTGACAGAGAGCGCGCACTCCGGACATATGCCGTGTACTTCCATCCGGTGCCCTTTTACTTGAAAACCCGTCTGCTTCGCGGCATTCCACTCCACTTCATGCAGCGGCGGATATTCAAAATCGACGATTTTACCGCAGTCTTCGCAGATCGCGTGATAATGGTCGGACATATCGGAGTCGAAACGGCTCGAATCGTCGCCATACGTAAGCTCGCGTACGAGTCCGGCCTCGATAAACACTTTAAGGTTATTGTATACGGTCGCAACGCTCATGCTCGGAAAACGGTCTTCCAGCGAACGGTAGATGTCGTCGGCAGTCGGATGCTCCATCGTATCCAGCAAGTAAGCCAAAATCGCATGACGTTGAGGCGTCATCCGAACTCCGGTTGTCTTTAATTTGTCCAGTGCTTGCTCGAATCGGGACGTCATGTTCCTCACCACCATGGAAGTTGAAATGGAATTGCAAATGTATACAAAGTCATTGACTTTTCTAAAATTTATAGAAATGTGCGACTTTCTACTTATTGTACGTTCGTACAAGCTGTTTTGTCAATCGACGCGATTCACAACAATCGTACCGTTGCTCGTATCGAGCCGGATTTTATGCTGTCCGGACCCCACTTGGCCGCGAACGGTTTTGTCGGAAATCGTTAACGGCAAATTCGACGACGCTTTGCCGCCTTGGCCGTCCACCTCGAAATTCCCCTGCTCCGGCACGAGCAGCTCGATTCGGCCGTTCGTCGTATTCAAATCCCAATCTCCGCCCAGCGTATGGCTGGTAACCGATATAGCGCCGTTCGTCGTCTTGATGCGCACATCCCGCTCCGGCTCCGCGACAGTGACCGCACCGTTCGTCGTCGTAACCTCGGCTTTCCCCCGAACGCGCTCCAGAGTCACGGCGGAATTGGACGTTCGGATTACAGCGGCCTCCGAAATATCCAAAGCGGTCACCGCCCCGTTTGTCGTGCCCAGGTCCGCCATCCCCCGGATTCCGCTTACATGAATCGAGCCGTTCGTCGTATCGGCGATTAGCTTTCCTCCGATGTCCGCCACTTGAATCGAACCGTTCGTCGTGCGGATGACAAGCTCGCTTCGGATCGGCAGCTTCTCCGCTTGCACTTTCCCGTTGCGCAGTTGAAGCTCCATATCGACTTGCCTGTCTGCCGGAACGGTTACGACCAGATTCATCCGGGGCTTCCGGTAGCCCGAATACGACTCGCCTTCCGCCACGATACGAACGCTTGGACCGTCGCTAACGACCAGCTTGGAGCCCTCCGCGATGAGGCGAGCCTCTTCTTCGTTCAGCTTGTCGACCCATATCGTCGTATCGATCCGGATCGCATCCGTATCCGCCGATTTCAGGATGACGCTGCCGTTCGGATTTTCAATGATAATCTTCTCCGTCCGTTCGCCTACAGGCACCTGAACCAGCTCTTTCTCGAACTTGTGCCCGAACTCCCCTGACATCACCGACCCGAATTTCCAGGAAAAGCCTTGGAACCATTGGCTTGGCGGCCAGCCGTGCTGGGAATATAAGGCGATAGCAGCCGCAATGATCACGGAAAACAGCACGCCGCCGACATCGAGGCGGGGCCCCCGTTCGGCCCGGCGATGCCGGAAGTTGACCCATAAGTATTCAAGCCCCAGCAGGATGAATACAAGCGGCCAGGCATCGAACGCATAGCCCAAATAATTCGTATCCCACACACGGTCGGCCAGCAGTCCCCCGCCGGCGGCGAGCAATACGAGCCCTGCGGTTACCTTTCCCACCCGGATCATAGATCGTCCCCCTTCTTTATGTATACACCGGCTTGGCTATTTCGATCTCGCATTACGCAAAAACAGGACGATGCCGATGCCGATCAGAACGAGTCCTCCGATCAGCGTACCCATCTTGTCCATGACCGCGTTCATCCAGGCCGGCTTGGCGCTGACTACGAAAAACAGCGCACCCGCCCCCACCAGAAGCCAGCCGATATAGGGGCGCGAGCCGGGAGGCTGCGGTTGTCCGTCCAAAACTGCAGGCTCCCCCGGCTTAGCGGCGGCGGTATACCGGTAAGCGTTCAATCTGTCCGTAGACTGAAGCGCATCGAATAAACTGTAGAAATAAATAATCGGCAAAAAAAGCGCCAGCAGCGTAATAAGCGGGATGCTCGACATATTAAGCGAAAAATGGACGATCGCGAAAATATCCATAATGATGAGCAGCATAATCAGCAGCCCTTTTTGCATAAGACCGAGATAAAAGTGGCCGGTGCCGGGAATGCAGCACGAGAGCAGGCCGGCGATCCATTTCCGTTTCGCGGGCGCCAGCATGTAAGGATCAAACGGCTGCCACGACGGATGATCTCGATCTCCGGATGCGCTTTCCGAGTAACCCGGACCGCGCCCGGTATGGGACCGTCCGCCTTCCGCGGACGAATCGCCGTTGTCTTTGTGCGGATCGTTCATCGTAGTTGTGAATCCTCCTTCGGGGGCATCCAATAAATGAAATTCAATTATCGTGTATACAAGGATATGTATGAACGCAGGTACCGGTCATTCCTTATTCCATCGAAACGTTCATAACGCCTGCGACTTTCTGCAGCTCGTCCGCAGCCAGCACCATCTGCTCCGGCTTGGACAGACGCAGAAACATCCGGATTTGAATCCGTTCCTCCCCGGTATCGGAAGGGGGCATATGATGGATAGTCAGCTTGCGGATTTCCATCCCCTTTTCCTTTAGCACCGCAGAGATGACAGCCAGACTGCCGGGCCGGTCGAGCAGCTCGATTTGAACCGCTTTTGTCTGCTTGCCGCCTATCCACTTTTTCTCAACCTTATTGAGAATCCACAGGCTGATCAGCACGAACACCGTAGTTACGACGGCGGCATAATAATACCCGGCTCCCGTCGCCAGTCCGATCGCGGCCACCACCCAGAGGGACGCGGCTGTCGTAAGCCCGGATATCGAGCTGCCGTTAAAAATAATAGTGCCCGCTCCCAAAAAACCGATGCCGGTTATAACCTGAGCGGCCAGACGCGCCGGATCGACCCGCACGTTCGGCTCATCGGCAAACTGTCCGAAGCCGTACAAAGACAGCAGCATAATAAGCGCGGAGCCCAGGCAGACGAGAATGTGTGTGCGAAATCCGGCCGGGTGATTGCTTTGCTCCCGCTCCAGACCGATTAATCCGCCGAGCACCAGAGCAAGCACTAGCCTTACTGTTATATACAGAGGTTCAAGTATCCACGGATTTTCCAAGCGGCCCCTCCGGTTTCTTATTTCATATCGATTAGTAAACGCTGGCAAGTTCTATTGTAACACGGAATGATAGAAAACATGAATGCGTAAAGGGGATCATGCCGGGGAGAAGCTGCAGGGCGGTACGTAGGGCGAAAATAGGAATAGAGGCACCCTGTGTCGGGTGCCCCGGATAAGATCGATTAGCGCAAAATCCATTTGGCGATATCGGTAATGAGGTAGTCGGGCACGTTCGCCGGAATGGCATACTCGGCGCCTGTCGACTGGCCTTCAAATTCCACCATCGTATGGTTGACCTTCGGATACAGCTTGAATTCCACATCGGTGCGGGCGGAAAGCGTCTTTTTCCACGTATCCAGACTGTCCGGGAACACCTGGATGTCGTTGCCTCCCTGCAGCACGAGCATACGGCCGGTTTGATCTTTGGCCTGCTCAGCGGCATACGTGTTGCGGATATCGAACCACCATACCGGGCTGCCCATGGCGAACGCCTGCGGGATATTAGAGACAGAATATTGCGGGTCCTGCAGCAGTTTTACTTGCTGCTCGAGGAATATAAGCTGCTGCTCGGCCGTTTCGGTCGGTTGTCCCGCCTTTTTGAGCAGGTCCAACTGATACTTGGTTTGCTTCACCAGCAGTGTTTCCAGCGGCTCCGTCGGTGCGGCGAGCAAGATCGTCCCGGCAAGACCCGTATCTTGGGCCGCGTCAATAATGCGCGGCATAACCATGCCTCCCTGGCTATGGCCGGCTACATAGATTTGCGACGGGTTTATGCCTTCCGTCTGCTTCAAAAGCTTGACGGCGCTGACGGCATCTTTGACCGTTTCTTCGTTAACGGTATATGCTTGGCCCAACTGTCCCAACTGCATCTTCATCACATGTTCGCGGGTAATCTTCTCGTACCGAAGTACGGCAACCCCTTGGGCGGCCAGTCCTACGGCCATATCACGGAACGTCTTCACCGATCCAGCCGTTTCGTCCCGATCGTTCGGCCCGGAACCGTGCACGAGAACGACGGCGGGGAACGGGCCCTTGCCGACCGGCATCGTTAAGGTCCCCGGCAAAGCAAACGTCCCTTCACCAACCACTACTTCCTTTTCAACATACTTGGAAGGATCGTCGTACGAAGGCTCTACATAACTCCCCTTGACAGAAACATAAGGAACGAAGAAATCGTCAATTTTCCCGGTTTGATCGAACCGTATTGTAATCTCAAACGGAATTGCTTGGGTCGCATAAGCGATTGTTGCGTTGTGATGGACGGCATTCGAACTTTCTTCCACGGCAAGCAGCGCTCCGAGAGGGCCATACATGCCAGCTATGCTTGCTTTAATTTGCGGTAGCATCAGCTCCAGCGCTTGCGGAGGCAGCTTGTCGGTAAAGAAGCTCTGGGCCTTCTGGAGCTCGCCCGCCTGTAATGCGGACATAAACGCGCTCGCGAGCAGCGCATAATCGTCTTGGGCGATTACGATAGTATGGGTTTCCTCATTCCATCCTGCGCGAACCCCCAGCGCATCGGCGAGAACGCCAAGCGGCAAGACGGTTTTCTCGTTTACGATCTCTACAGGTTTGTCCAGCGTAACCGCCTTCCCGTTCACGGTAATCGCAGCTTCCCCGATCTTCACCTTGATCTCGGTTTGACCGCGCTTGACGGTTACGGCACGGTCTTCGTCGTGCCACAGAACGGCTGCGCCTGCCGATTCGCTATAGTCGCGGAGAGGAACCAGCTTGTCCGCTTTCACGGAAGCTGCAGGTTGAGCCGGCTGAACTTGAGAGGCCGGCTGCCCCACAGCCGGTGACGGCAGCGGCTCCGATGCGCCGGCAACCGCCGCCGGGATCGTAAGAGCGAGCGCCAGTGAAGCGGCAGCTACGCGGCGAATCGTATTTAAAGGTTTTTTCATCGTCGATTCCTCCTTGATTTTCTATTACTAATACGGGCAGCTAGCAAAAAAGTTCATTGGAAAAATATATTTTTCCGGAAGCAAGGGAAAAAGCGGAAGAAATCTCCTCCGCTCCTCTCGTTGATTAATTAAATCCGCTTCTATTCTCGTTTCAGCCGTTCCACGATCAGCTGATTAACAAGGCCGGGGTTCGCCTTGCCTTTGGACTCCTTCATTACTTGCCCGACCAGGAAACCGACGGCCTTTTCTTTGCCGGCCTTGTAATCGGCAACCGACTGCGGGTTCGCTTCGACAACCTTGTCGACGATCGCCTGGATCGCGCCTTCGTCGCTGATCTGGACGAGCCCTTGCTCTTCGACGATTTGACCCGGATTTTTACCGGATACGAGCATTTCCTTAAAGACGGTTTTGGCGATTTTGCCGCTGATCGTCCCTTTCTCGATCAGACCGATCATTTCGCCGAGCCCTTGCCCGGTTATTGGAACCGCATCGATCTCGAGATTGTTCGTATTCAAATAACCGAGCAAATCGCCCATGATCCAGTTCGAGACCGCCTTCGAGTCGGACGTATGGCTGAGGCTTTCCTCAAACAGGTCAGCCAGCTTCTTCGAGGACGTAATGACTTCCGCGTCGTAGGCAGGCAGACCAAGCTGCTCCGTATAGCGCGCCTTGCGGGCGTCCGGAAGCTCGGGAATCGTCGCACGCACGCGGTCCTTCCATTCGTCGTCGATATACAGCCGGACGAGGTCGGGGTCAGGGAAGTAGCGGTAATCGTGGGCTTCTTCCTTGCCGCGCATCGTCAGCGTCTTGCCTTGGGCTTCGTCCCAGCGGCGGGTTTCCTGAACGACTTCGCCTCCGGAGGACAAAATCTCGGCCTGACGGATCTCCTCGTATTCCAGACCGCGCTGAACGCCCCGGAACGAGTTCATGTTTTTGAGCTCCGCCCGCGTGCCGAATTTCTCCTGTCCAAACGGACGGAGACTGATGTTCGCATCGCAGCGCAGCGAGCCCTCTTCCATCTTGACGTCGGATACGTCGCAGTACTGGATGATCGCCTTCAGCTTCTCCAAATAAGCCCGGGCTTCTTCGGGAGAGCGGATATCTGGCTCAGATACGATCTCGAGCAGCGGAGTACCGACACGGTTGAAGTCAACGAGCGACGCGTAGCCGCCATCGACGTGGGTCAGCTTGCCGGCATCCTCCTCCAGGTGAAGACGCGTAATGCCGATCCGCTTGGTCACGCCGTTCACTTCGATGTCGATCCAGCCGTTCTGGCCGATCGGCTGATCGTATTGGGAGATCTGGTACGCTTTCGGCGAATCGGGATAAAAGTAGTTTTTCCGGTCGAACTTGCTGTGTGTGGCTACTTCGCAATTGATCGCCATCGCGGCTTTCATCGCATATTCAACCGCCTGCCGGTTCACAACCGGCAGCACTCCCGGATGGCCCAGGCATACCGGGCACGTATGGGTATTCGGCGGCGCTCCGAATTCGGTGGAGCAGCCGCAAAAGATTTTCGTGTTCGTGTGCAGCTCGACGTGAACCTCGAGGCCGACTACGGTTTCGAATTGTTTGTCCGTCACGGGATGTTCGCTCCTCCTTCTCTATAGCGCCGGGCGCTGCTTATGGTGTTCGGTATGCTGTTCGAAGGCGTGGGCGACCCTTAGCACCGTCGCTTCGTCCAGCGTTTTGCCGATGACTTGCAGACCGACCGGCATTCCTCCGACAAGCCCGCACGGTACGCTGATCGCCGGGACTCCCGCAAGGTTGACCGGTATGGTCAAAATATCGTTCAAATACATCGTGAGCGGATCGCCGACCTGCTCGCCGATTTTGAACGCCGTCGTAGGCGCCGTAGGTCCGATGATCACATCGTAGTTCTGGAAGACGTTGTCGAAGTCCTGCTTGATCAAGGTGCGGACCTTCTGGGCTTTCAAATAATAAGCGTCATAATAACCCGAGCTGAGCGCATACGTTCCGAGCATAATACGCCGCTTCACTTCCGGGCCGAACCCTTGACTGCGCGATTTGACGTACAGGTCAAGCAGATTGTCCGGATCGGAGGCGCGGACGCCGTAACGGACGCCGTCGAAACGGGCCAGATTGGAGGAAGCCTCCGAGGAAGCGATCAGGTAATAGGTCGCTACCGCATATTCGGTATGAGGCATGGACACTTCTTCCCACACCGCTCCGAGCCCTTCCAGCACTTTAAGGGCGGACAGCACCGAATCTTTCACGGCCGGGTCGACGCCTTGTCCCATATATTCTTTGGGAACCGCGATGCGCAGCCCCTTCACGTCGCCGCTAAGCGCCCCGATATAGTCGGGTATGCTGACGTTCGCGGAAGTGGAGTCCTGCGGATCGTGTCCGGCAATCGCCTGGAGCACGTAAGCCGCATCTTCGACGTTTTTGGTGAGCGGTCCGATCTGGTCGAGCGAAGACGCGAAAGCAACGAGCCCGAACCGCGATACGAGCCCGTAGGTCGGCTTCAATCCGACAACGCCGCAGTACGACGCAGGCTGGCGGATCGAGCCTCCCGTATCGGAGCCAAGCGAGAAATATACTTCCCCGGCGGCCACCGATGCGGCCGAACCGCCGCTGGACCCTCCCGGAACGTATTCGGGGTTCCATGGATTCGTCGTCACGTGGTACGCCGAATTTTCGTTGGAACCGCCCATGGCGAACTCGTCCATGTTCAGCTTGCCGATCGTTACGGATTGCGCCTGCTTCAGCTTCTTGATAACAGTAGCGTCGTAGATCGGATCGTAATTTTCGAGAAACCGGCTGGCGCACGTTGTCGTAATGCCTTCGGTAACGATGTTGTCCTTAATGCCCGCAGGCATGCCGAACAACAAACCGCGATCGCCGCCTAAAGCGAGCTGATCGTCAAGCTCTCTCGCGGTACGGCGTGCTCCCTCCTCATCCACACGAAGAAAAGCCCGCACCTTGGAATCGACATCGCCGATCTTGGCGAGCGACTGATCGACCAGATCGGTCACGGACAGCTCCTTGCCGGCTAGCCGGCTATGTAATTCCTGCAGCTTCAGGTCAAACAAAGACAAAATAAAACCTCCCTCGATCGCGCTGTAACGCCTAATGTCGAATCCTTATTCCAGTACGGCCGGCACTTTGAACTGACCGTCTTCTTCATCCGGAGCGTTCTTCAGGACGCTCTCGATCGGCCAGGACGGACGCACGTTATCTTCCCGCATAACGTTCACCAGCGGCATGGGATGACTTGTCGGCTCCACATGGTCCGTGTCCAGCTCGTTCAGCTTCTCGGCGTATTTCAAGATCGCGTTCAACTGGTCCGTAAACCGCTCCGTGTCGGCTTCGCTTAGTTGAAGCCTGGCCAGCTTCGCGACATGGTCGACATTTTTGGCCGTGATGCTCATCGCTTGCACCTCCCGAATTGCTGTGTATATGAACCTGCATTCATTCTTCCTATTATAGCTTACCGGGTATTGGAACTCAATAAAAAGGCCGCTGCAGCGAGCCGCTAGGCAGGTTCGGGCAGGTCGCCTAGCTCCGGTCATCCGCGATTAATAGAAGGTGCATTTGGAGTAAAATCAAAAACTCCCGCAGGATTGAAATCCCCGCAGGAGTATACGTTTAAGCCTCTCGGCATCCGAAGGAACGATTACTCGCCTTTGGAGGCCATGGAAATTTCCGGAGAAGTGAGCTTGTCGTAGAACTCGGCGTACTTGTCCTTGTCCTCGCTCGCCCGCAGCGCCATAGCGATCCGCGGATGCTCGTTTAATATTCCGGTCATCATGTAAGGGATAATGTAGCCCCACTCGACCTTTTCGCGAAGCGGAATCATCCGGCGTTCAATCACTTCGAGAACCGGACGCAGCTCGTACTTCGGATTCTTCAGGTAGCTGACCAGCAGCTCGGTGTTGCAGTTGCCTGCCGCGCGGCCCATGCCGAATACGGAAGCGTCCAAAAATTGCAAACCGCGCTCGGCTGCCATAATCGTATTCGAGAACGCGAGCTGCATATTGTTGTGCGCATGAATGCCAAGCTGCTTATCCGGCAGATGGCGCTGGAATTTGGTAACCAGATATTCGATATCCCGGTGGTTCAGACTGCCGTAAGAGTCAACGATATAAACGACGTCAACCGGGCTTTTGGCGATCGCCTGGAACGCCTCGATCAGGTCGTGCTCCATAACGTGAGACAGCGCCATAATATTAATCGACGTCTCGTAGCCGTAGGAATGGAACTTGTTTACGAGATCCAACGCTTTGTCCACGTCCTTGATGTAGCACGCTACGCGGATCATGTCGAGCAGGCTTTCGTTACGCGGCAAAATGTCGTTCTCGTCCACTCGGCCGATATCGACGAGCGCAGACAGCTTCGTATCGCCCTTTTGAGGAATGACTTCGCGCAAAAACGCTTCGTCCAAAAACCGCCATGGACCGGAATCGGCCCCTTTCAGCAGCTTGGCGGAGTTTTTATAGCCGATTTCCATATATTCGACGCCGGCCGCGTTCAACGAATAATACAGGTCGCGAACGAATTCGACGCTGAAGTCCCAATTATTAACGAGTCCGCCGTCGCGGATCGTGCAGTCCAGTATTTTGGCATGATTGTCGTTCATCTTGTCCTGTTCCTCCCGAAAACCGTTTAATGCTTATCATAGCTTATCGGCAAAGAACGTGTCAATATTTGACGGAAACACGCGTTATCTCCCGGAACATGCAGAAAAGACGCCTTTAGATGGAACTAAGGCGTCCTGACATTCATAACAATCGGATAGGCGGCAAAAACTAGATCCATGCCTTCAAATTAATTTGACGGATAAAGTCCTGCTGGGACTGAACCTCTTTATTGTCGGCAGCCGTCTCTTCGGCGGCGTCTCCGTTCATAATCCGGCGGAACAGTAGCTCGTTCTTCGTCGCAAGCGCATAATCGATCAGCGCCTCCCGTTCGATCCGGTCCGCCTCCTGCTGCAGCAGCGTCTCCTCCAGCTCGATATCCGCGGCAGGCACGAACACGTGCTTGTTCATCTTAGGGATCCGCACGACATAATCGAACGCGTTATCCGCATTCCGATCGTATGCGATTATATATCCGTAATCTCCGATTGAAAGATTTTGCTCGAAACTATCGGCTACGATACATACCTTTTGTCCTAAACGCAGCATGATGGTCGATTCCTCCCCCGCGCTTTGCCCGACCAGGCAAAACTATTCTACGAAAACGTTCGCAGCCCCTCGACTTTTCAAAGTTTCGTATGTGTTATATATGGTATCAAATTCGAACCGTAAAGGGAAGTCACGTTTGACCGGAAGGTTCATGATTCAGGTCCAGGGCCTGCACATATTCATAGATTCGAGAGACGAACGGTTCCGGCTCTTCGTCGGAGGATGGCTTATGGCGGGATCAAGGCCGCTGCGCGAACGCTTCTTAGCTCTATTATAATCCGCCGTACAATCGCCTAGACCACAATCGTCGGAACCTACGGAAGCAGTTCCTTGCGGCGGAACAACCGAACTGCGGCAAATAGCAAAGCCGCTATAGCTGCAAAGGTAACGGCGAGTGCAAGCGGAAGCTGCGTGCCTGGACCGCCGTCCGCCAAAACAAGGCTTGCCCGTCCGGACAGCGAGCCGGGACTCCAATTCATCGCGCGGTTAAACAGTCCGGTAAGGACGGAGAGCAGCAAAACCGAGCCGATCGTCAGAAAAGCGACGCCGCTGTTTCCGTTCATCCAAGCGCTCAGCATGACCGCCACCGTCACAACGAACACGAGCCACAGACCGAACAGCAGCAAGCTGCCCCCAAAAAGGGACGGCGCTACGGAACCGATCAAAATGTGCGTGTAATACCAGCTTGCCGCAAATCCGGCCATAAACGAGACTGCCGTCAACGTAACGGCACCCGCCCATTTCGCGGTGATATAGGAAACGAACGAAACCGGCTTGACGAGGACGAGCCCGGCCGCGCCGCTCTGTCTTTCGCTGGAAACGATGCCCATTATGGATAAGACCAGGACAAGCACGCCAATCATCCCGAACTGCGACAACGTCTGAGCCAGCACCTCCGCCCCGGTCGGCACCGGAATCTCGATCACCGCTCCCTCCGGCAGACTGCCTGCGGCCTGCAGCAGATCGGGCAAGTAATACGTTGTAACCGGCTGGGAGATGCCGAGCAGAACGAAGACGAGCGGCACCCAGATCCATTTGCGGCTGCGCCACATCTCGGTCATTTCTTTGCTAAATAATACGAGCCACTGATTCATTCTCTCACCGCCTTCATAAACAGTTCCTCCAGCGTCGTTCTGCCCGCTTCAAACCGGATGACCGGCACCTGGTTCGTCAGCAGGTCTTCCCACAACACAGCTCTCGCTTCCGTGAGCCCGGAAACCGTAACCTTCGCCTCATAACGGGTTGATTCGATGTCCCGCACGCATTCCAGCCGGCTCCACCGTTCCACATGGTCGTTCACCGGAAGCTCGGATTGCACCCGGATGACCGGATCGCTGTATTCGCGCCGCACCTCGTCCAAGGTGCCGGATACGACGATCCGCCCTTTGTTCATAATCATAATATCGCTGCACACTTCCTCCGCATCGTGCAGCACGTGGGTGGAAAACAAAACGGTCGTCTCTTTCTGTATCGACCGGATCATATCGAGCACTTCCCTTCTGCCGATCGGATCGAGCGCCGATACGGGCTCGTCCAGCAGCAGCAGCCTGGGCCGGTGAATAAGCGCCTGCGCGATGCCCAAACGCTGCTTCATGCCGCCGGAGTATCCGCCGATCCGTTTCTTCGCGGCGTCCTTCAGACCGACCGTCTCCAGCATCCGATCCGCCCGGCTGGCCGCCTCCAGCTTGCTCATCCAGGCCAATCTGCCGGAAAAAATCAAATACTCCCGGCCGCTCATCCAGTTGTAAAACGACGGATACTGCGGTAGAAAGCCGATAATGCTGCGGATGTCCGCCGTGCTGCCGGTCACGGGCCGCAGCGCGGCCGGCGTTTCGTTCGCCGGAGCGTCAGATACAGCCGGGCCGGCGCCGAAACGGATCGTGCCCGAGCTCGGCTGAAGCAGGCCGGCCATCATCTTTAACGCCGTGGTCTTCCCGGCTCCGTTCGGTCCGAGCAAGGCGACGCAGTGTCCTTCCTTTATAGTGAAGCTGATCTCGTTCACAGCTATCGCGGAGCCAAACCTTTTAACGAGTCCTTGCACCTCAAGCAAGTTCATGATGCTTTCTCCTTTCCGACAACAAAATAAACGATCGGCCCAATGACCTGAATCAAGACGATGACGGGAATCCATAGTCCTTTCGGTCCGCGCGTACGTTCGGCGCGAATGCAATCGATCAAGGCGACCGCCATCAAGATAAGCTGGATAACGATAATCGGCATCACCAGCAACCAGTTTACGCTAGACAACATGGAATCCATGGAATCCATTTCACGTTCCTCCCTGCTTTTTATTGCTGCGAAACCATTTCGTTCGGTACACGATCCAATATACGATCAGCGGCATCGGCGCCTGGATGAGCCCCCACATCCCCCATAACCACGGATATTTGGCGCGCTTTCGGGCGTCCAGAAAGATAAACGTGCTCTGGCTTAACAAGACGAGCGTAAGGAGGACGAGCGCCCACGGCGGAAGCTGTTTCGTCACCTCGGTCATGTCCGGTCACCCGCTTTTCGTCTCATGACGGCGACGACGAACGGAACGGCCGCTATGGCCAGCAGCTGGATCGCGATAAATACGGCAGGCCTCCCGAACGAAATCGCTCCATATACGGCCAATACGCCTAATCCGGCCAGCCAGAACAGAATCAGATCGCGGATCAGCTTGCGCCGCGCCTCGCGTTTCCCGGCAACGACAAGCCGCTCAAACCAGATCGTATTCGGCGTATTCGGGTCCGTCCATCGTTCCATTTTATCGAGCTCGCGCTTGATCATCGACGAAAGTTCAAACGACTCTTCGTCTTCGCCCGGCAGCGTATCCGCCCGTTCGGCGTTTTTGGCTTTTCTGTCCGTCCGGCCCACCGAATCGTCCGTCCGCTCTCGCGCTGCTTTGAATTCCGGACCCGAATCCCCGGTGACATGTTGGTTACCCTTTTGTTTGTCATGGTCGCGTTCATTCATGAGGCCCCAGCTCCTTTCGCAAGCTCTTAATGCCGTTGTGAATGCGGGACTTGACCGTGCCGGTCGCCACATTCATCATGTCGGCGATCTCCTCGTAGGCGTAGCCGTAGTAATGCTTCAAAATGATCGGAATCCGGACATCGTCGGGCATTCGACCAAGCAGATCGAGCAGCTCCGACCATTCCTCGCCGGATTGCTGCGCATGCCACTTGATTTGCCGGAGCGCCTGTTCCTGATCGTGCCAGTCGCGTTCTCGCTTTTTTCTTCTTAAATGATCCATATACAGGTTGGTGCCGATCGTAATCAGCCACGACGAAAACTTCGAAGTAAAATTGTACAGCCGGATCTTCTCGATGCAGCGCATCATCGTTTCCTGGGTTAAGTCTTCCGCCAGGGCCGGTTGGAACGTAATCTTCGTCATATAGTTCAGAAGAAATCCGTAGTTTCCCTTCAGCAGTCCGGCCAGCGCTGCCGAATCCCCCCGCTGCGCGCGCTCGATCCATTCTCTTTCATCCATCGGATCTTCTCCTTGGGAGCCGTGGTGTGCCTCTCTTCTCATTGTTCGGTAATAGTACGCCCGGGATTCATGAAAAGTTCATTGGGGGATAAATTTTTTTGTGCCCTTGTGGAAATAACCGCCTCCAACCGAACCTGCAAACTTCGCTTCCGGCAGTTTGACTTCCGTTATCTGTTATTCACAGTAGGAAATCGACGTTTAGCGGAACTTTTTGTTCCGTTATTCAAGTAGAATCCTCTCTATTCCCTTCTAAAATTCAATATAAAGGAAACCAAACTTCCGCTATAGCCTGAAAGTTACGTACCTTGCGGGAATAAAGGAAGTCATTCTTCCGCTACACGATGGAAGGCCGGTGACTGGCGCACCGTGTGCAGCTGCAGGTGTGCAGTGTTTTGCTATGGGGAACGTAAACAATCTCAAAAAAAGCCCCGGTTCCACCGCTAACGGGGAACACAGGGCTTTCTCACTCTTTGGCCGTTTAAACGCTCGCTACTCCTTCTCGCGATACCGTTAATTTCTCAAACCCGTTTTCAGAAATTACGTACGAATTCTCGATACCGACAACCCCTCTGCCGGGAAACGTGAATTTGGGCTCGATCGCGATAACCATGCCCGGCTCCAGCTCGTAACGGAATCCTCGGGCCAGCACCGGCAGCTCGTCGATCTCCAGCCCGATCCCGTGTCCCAGAAATTTCACCTGATCCGACCCAAAGCCCATGAAATGTTCGCTTAGGCCGGCTTCGCGGACTTGCTCCAGCGCCGACGTATACAGCTCCTCGCACACGGTCCCGGGCTTCAGCATCGCTTCCGTTCTTCTCAGGACCGCCTCGGACAGCTTGTAGGCATGCATCAAATCGTCCGGCAAACGGCCGATAACCGCCGTTCGCGTCTGATCGATGACGTACCCGTCGATACAGCAGCCGATATCGATAAGAACCGGCTCGTCCGTTCCGATCGGCCTTCTCCCCGCACTTTGCGGACTGGCCGGGCCGAGCCCTTGCCCGCCCGCCGGGCCGTCGAAGTAGCTCGGCATCGCCGCTGCGTCGCCCGCTCCGATCATGCCTGTAATAATCTCCTGATTGTAGCCTCTGACGCGCATCAGTCCCATATGACCGTTGTTGCGGATCACGGACTCCACGACCGCCATCAGCTCGAACTCGCGCATGCCCGGCTTCAAAGCCGCTATCGCCGCTTCATAAGCCGTATCGATCACT
Source organism: Paenibacillus sp. GYB004 (assembly GCF_036577605.1). NCBI lineage: Bacteria > Bacillati > Bacillota > Bacilli > Caryophanales > Paenibacillaceae > Paenibacillus > Paenibacillus sp. GYB004. The sequence continues at coordinate 387,473 of NZ_JARBDB010000004.1, read as the reverse complement.
CTAGCCGACTCGCGAATAAGAGCGACTTCCGCTGCCGACTTGATCATCCGGGTTTCTCGGATCAGCATCGAGCCGTCGACCCAGCGCGCCCCGGGGAACGCCCCCTCCAGCCGCTGAAACTGCTGCACGGGCAGCACGTCGTATTCGGCCGCAAGTATCGGCGGCTGGCCGTCCGGTTTACGGAACAGCTGGGGGTAGTTCTCGGCAAGCCGGGAGCCGAGATTGCGCATCGAGCCAAGCTCCTGAACGGCGACGTCGGCCTCCTCCCCGGCGCGAACGAAGCTGCGGCGGACGAAAAAGATCCCTTCTCCCTCAGTCGGCAGGAAAAAATACCCGGTCTGCATAGAGCCTAATAAATAGTACAAATCGACATTCTGAGTCACGATACAGCCGTCGATACCCGATTGTTTCATTTTGTGCTGGAGCCTTTGACGGCGGGACGAACATTCGTTCATAGTTCCACTCCACTCCTCTTCTTCCTTTCGCATTCCTTCATTATACAATGTTTTGGAGTGAAAAGAGGAACGGCCGCCGCTCAACCGAAATAAGTAGGGTCAGACACAGTTGCGAACGCGTGTAGGAAAGGAAACCGTCATTCGCGTTCTTAGCGGTGCCTATTAACGTGGAGGAGGAATCGATACCATGAAAATTTCGCTGTACGAAAGCCGGACGTTCACCAAGTCCGGAGGGTTTACGCCGGGCATCGAAGGGCCGGCCTGCGATCGCGCCGGCAACCTGTACGCCGTCAACTATGAGCGCCAGCATACGATCGGCCGAGTGACACCGGACGGCGAATGTTGCGTTTTTCTCGAACTGCCGAACGGAAGTGTCGGGAACGGAATCCGCTTCAGCCGCGCGGGAGACATGTTCATCGCCGATTATCCGAACCATAACATTTTGAAGGTGCATATGCAGACCAAGGAGTTGACCGTGTTCGCCCACGAGCCGGAGATGAATCAGCCGAACGACATCGCGATCGCCGATGACGACACGTTATTTGCCAGTGATCCGAATTGGAACGAATCGACCGGCAATCTGTGGCGGATCGACCCGCTTGGAACCGTTACGCTGCTGGAAAGCGGAATGGGAACGACGAACGGGATTGAAGTCAGTCCGGACAACCGTACCTTGTACGTCAATGAATCGGTACAGCGCCGGGTGTGGGCCTACGACCTCTCTGCGGATAAGCAAGTTTCCGGCAAACGGCTGCTGATCGAATTCCCCGACTTTGGCATGGACGGCATGCGCTGCGATTCGGAGGGCAACCTGTACATTACCCGGTACGGCAAAGGCACCGTAGCCAAACTGTCTCCGGCCGGGGAACTGCTGACGGAAGTGATACTGAACGGAACGAACTGTACGAATCTGACGTTCGGCGGTCCCGACGGTTGTACGTGCTACGTGACGTTAGCCGACACAGGAAGCGTAGAATCGTTCCGGGTGGGCATTCCGGGACGGGAATGGACGATGCTGCAGCGCGGAACATGATTCGATACTGCACGCGTATCACAACAGTTTAATAGATGAGCTCCGCCGCTCCTTTAATCTCCCACGTAATCGGCCCAAGCACCGTATAGGTGCGCGGATATTCGAGCCGCACGATCATAATGACCCCGGGCTTCTGCAAAGTCACCGAGTAATCGTATGCGGAATTGGCGTACATATAAGGAAACGTCCGATCCTCGTTGATCACCTCGAAGACGAGCACTTCCGCCCGGCTGCGCCAAAACGTGCCGGGCAGAGGCTCGTTCGCCGTATCGAGCCGCAGGTTGCTTTGCAAATAATTGTACGCGAGCTGTTCCGCCTCCGCAGGATCGATGGATACGATCCCCTCCTTCAACTTCTGCATATCGATCTGCTGCGCCGCGGCGTGTGCAGCCCGATTGACCGAACGTTTGCCTTGAAACAAAGCCTGCAGCGCGATTTCCTCATCGGCCTGCAACGCGTGAAGCAACATAACGAATCCGATCAGCAGCAGGAAGGCAATCAGCTTGTACATCCATACGTCCTCCTAATATCGGGTCAGGGCACATATTCGCTCATCTTCAGTCCCGATGCCGACAGGCGGGAGCTGTCGGACGGCGGCGTGATGCCGATCAGCCGGTCGATCGCGAACATTCCGTCATACGGGTACGTGATGATCAGCTCGATGCCCGTCCCCCGCATTACCGGCGACATCGGATTCGTAGCGGCCGCCCCGCTAGTCGACGATACGCCGTACTCGAGCAGGTTCGTCTTGAAGCCGTGTGCGGCCAGCCGCGCCCGGGACGCTTCCACCGCCGAAGCATCGACGTAACCGTGGGACGCATTGGCTCCGACTTCCAGCAAATAATCCACTTCCTTCTGCAGCATAGCCTGACGCACGATCAGCACATGCTTGTACACAGGAGCGAACATCGCCCAGCACAATACCGCCGCAAATAAGATAAACACTAGAATTTGCTTCATATTTGAAAGGCACTCCGTAAACGTTTATGGATTAATCGACTGGATCGTTCCGTTTAACCTGCCGCCGGTCGTCTTCACGTTATGCTGCATCCCGCCGCTGCCCCCGATCGTAGTGCTGTAGATAGCGATCACGACGATAATCAGCATGACGGTAACAAGTATATGCCTCATCCCTTCTCCGCCGGCCGCTTACGAGCCTGCATTCAAGGCGTTGATATTCGTATTGGCCGTGTCCCCCTTCACCTTGATGTTGTTGCGCATTCCCGTGTCCCCGTTATTGATAATCGAAGTGAACAGCAAGGCAACTACAATCAGCATCATAACCGTCATCAGTATGTTTCTCATTGGCTCATTTCCCCTTATCGTCTCAAGTACAATCTCAATTCAAATTACATTTATCGTTAATCGGTGCCCCCGCTCCCCTGGCTCAGTTCAAGGCATCGAACAGCTTCTGCCCTTCCTGTACCCACGGATATACGAAAATCCGAAATGTATTCAGGATCGGAATGCCGGCCAGTACGAACAGCAAATAGGATGTCGTTTCTTTCCGGCTTTCTTTGGCCAGCTCCAGCTTTTCCTTATAGTCCTGAATGCGTTCGTGCAGCAGCGAGTAATAGCTGCCGTGTTCGTTCAGCCGGAGCGAGTTGATCGTTTCGGCGAAGCTGTGGGCTTCCTCCGTGCCGAGACGTTTCTTGAAACGTTTGATCGCCTGATCGGCGTCCTCATACCATTCGTTGAGCAGAAGCTGCAAGTCCGACCGGATCGCCCGGCAAAACGGCAAACATCGGTTCAGCTTCGCGTGGAGACTCATTTTGGAGCCGGTGTAATAAAGCAGCTGGTTGCTCAGCACATAAATCTCTCTCATGATCTTGTTGGACCGGTACTTGCCAAGCGAGACCAGCAGCGTACGGTCAAATCCGGCGAACACGCCGATGACGGCCCCTGCGGCCATCACATGCACGGGTTCGATCCACGGCAGTGTCCATGACTTCGCAGCGGCAGCATAACCGACAGCGACGCTTCCGCCCCCGGCAAGCAGGAGGAACCTGCGAAGAAGCTCGTATCGCAGCGGATCGATCCGGATACCGCCTTCGGCGAGCAGCCTGCCCTTCTCCTCTACCGGCCGGGAACCTGCAGCAATGCCGAACAGCTTTAAGATCCGCGGCGGAACTTCGTAACCGCGAGCCCATCGCTGCATAACGAGCGCGGGCCATCGCCTGCGCCTGCGGGGTATGGCACGCAGCAAATAAACGAAAGACACGTAACCGGCCGCCAGCAATAACGCGTAAGCAACCGCCTGGATCCAGAACAATTGCTCGGATTGTATCACCATCTGACATTCCCTCACATTCTCCGAATCGATAAATAAATCCCCATCAAAAAAGAAGCGAAAATGAGCAGCAGACCATCAAGCAGCATGTTGCGCCCAGCCGGGTCCAGGATGTAATACAAGTAGGCGTTATCCGCATTCATCTTAAAATTGATAAACAAAAATAAGATCAAAAACAAAATCGATGAGAAGTTGGCCAGCCGGATTTCAAGGAGCCGGTTGCGCTCCGCCTGATCCGCCCGCTGCGCACGCCGCATATCCGTGATCAGATCCTTCATGCTGTCGCACAAGTCGCTGCCTTCCAGTAGCCCTACGCGCAAAATGTTGGCGAAATACTCGGCCCATGTATGGCCGAGACTTAGCGAAAACAAGCGCATGCTGTCTTCCGCGTCGCGGCTCGCCGCCAAGTTGCGGTACAGCTGTTCGAAGACCGGCTTCATGGATGACTGCATCCGGTTTTCCTCGAGCGTAACTTTTAATGCAGTCCGGATATTGCTTTGCCCCGAGACGATGTAGTACTGGTAAAACAACTCCACTGCCGGCAAAAAATCGATCCGCGCTTTCATCTGCAAATTCAGCAGCCGCATGCGGAGGACGACGTACGGGAGCAGGCCGAGCATCGTTCCCATCGCTGCAATCCCTTTCACATTGCGGAAACAGACGAATCCGGCGACAATCCCCGTCAAGACGAGCAGCAGCGAGACGAACAGAAACGTCCCGATCGGCATCCGCGATTGGACCGACTCCAGTAGATCGGCGATATGGCGGTATAGCTTGGCATACCGGGACATAAACAGCTCCACCCGGTTGGAAAACGCGGCCTGACGCACATGATTCAACCGGTAACGTGCAACCGCTTGGCGGGTAAACGTCTGGAGCAGCCTATACAAAAACAAATAGGCGAGCAAAAACAACAGGAGCAAAAACGCGGCTTTGACGACAGTCAGCATCGGGCGATACATCCCATCCGTTCCAGAAGACCGTATCCTTCCGGGTCATATTTCCGAATCCGCTCGGCCGCACGCGGCGAGAAGCCTTCCGGATATCGCCACGAACCTTTCCCGTAGTCATAACGCACGATATCCCGCACCGTCACACTGTCACGGCTGGAGTCATATACATATTCCCCGATTCGAAGCAGCTTTCGCTTGCCGTCGACGATGCCCATCTCAAGTCCGATCTGCGTCACGTATTCCGTAATTCTTTTGGTCAGCCGAGTCGGGTTCATCCCTCTCCCGTCAAGCATGCACATATCGGCTATCGCATCGGGCGCATCCTCCAGCTCGTTGACGTGCACCGAGGTCAGGCTTCCTTCATGGCCTCTCGTACAGGCACGGACATAAATGTTCGCATCGTCGTCGCGAATTTCGGCATGACAGATCCGTTTCGGAGATTGGCGCAAAGCCAGTTTAAACGCCTGGTTGCCGGAATGCAGCGCATCATGCTCGCTTACCTCGTATTCGATGACGTTTTTATTCGGGAAATCCCGCTTCAGCATCAGCTCAAACCGTGTCTCGATCGTTACGATCCGCTCGTGATCGGGCATCTCGGCGATCAATGCCTTGATCAGATTCGTCTTGCCGGAATTGGTAGGCCCGATGACGATCAGGTTGAAGCAGCAGCGGAGCACGCACAGCAAGATCGATTGGATCGATTCGTTCAACGTCTCGTAGTCGGGATGGCACAGCGTATGCAGATTGAAATACCGCATCGTATAAAACCGGATCGTCATCGTAGGCTCCGCCGTAAAGCCGAAGCCGGTCAGCGTGACTCGCGAACCGTCCTTCAGCGCCACCTCCGCCCAGCGCTTCCGGGGATTGATCACTTCATTGTTAAACAACACCAGATTTTGCTGTATCCGCTCCACATCTTTCAAATGCTGAAACTTATGCGGAGAAGGGGTAGCCTTGCCTGCCCTTACTTCGTAAATGTCCCTCCCTACGACCTGGATTTCTTCAAGTCCTTCGCGATTTTTGAGCAGCAGTTCCAGCACGTTCATGCCGATGATCTCGGCAAATACCGCTTCGGCCAATGTCGTATACCGGCGATTCGGCGGCACAATATGGTTCATCCTCCGCTTGGCGAGCTGGTCGTTAATGATCGCGACGAACCGGACTCGTTCCTCCTCGAAGCCGAGTACGGCCCGGTTCAACGATTCGCTGTACTGCTGCCGTTCCTCATCCGTCCGCCCTCTGGACGCGACGAGATACGAACGGATCTCGTCTACGCAGCGATGAAAATCGGGACTATCGCTTTCCTGCGGCAGCCGTTCGACGGCCATCCCGGTTCCGTCCTCCGCCGCATTCCCGCCGTCCGCTTCTCCCCGGCGCATCGAATACGCCAGCACGGAAAATTTGCGCTCCGCCATCTCTTTCACCCGCTCCCCCTCGCCTTCCGGGGTTTGGCCGCCGGTATCCCGAGCGCCCCGGTTAACCGGCCGAATATCCGTTTAACGGCCGGCGCTTTATTCGGCGCAGCCGGTTCGATGCCGCATACGGCTGACAGCAGACGGACGATATCGTCCAGATCGCGGTTAAGCGGATGCTTGCCGGTCAGCAGCTCCAGCAGTTTCCCCTGATTAACCGTCTCCGTCAGGTCGGAATATTTGCCGACTTTGCCGATTAGCGAGAGCCCGGTTTCCTTGCGCACGTCCTGGTGCCGGATGCCCCCCGAGCCGCCGCTCCCTTCCGCCTGGGTCAGTATAAGATCGAACGATTCGGCCGCCAACCCGATTACCGGACATAATCCTCGCAGCCACCGGTCCGTATCCTCCTGAAAATGCGCGAGATCCGGAGTCGTCACCAAGATCCTCGTATCGGCCTGCAGCAAAGCGCATATCGTAGCCGCGTTGTCCCAGTACGCATTCACTTCGACGATACATACGTCGAACGTCCGTCTGGCCGTCCGGAGCAGATGCTCGATATCCTCCGCCGTAAAAAACTCCGCCTGCTCGCGAAGCTGATTGCCGAACAGGATGCGCAAATTCGGCCGTCCTTTTACCTGCTCGCAGTATAAATGAAGCCTGTCGGGCCGCAGGCTTTGCGACCGGATCTCTGCGCGCAGATGGTCCAGGCTCGCTTCGGGTTTCTCCAAACCCAAGTAGCGGTGAAGCTTCGAGCTTTTTAAATTCAGGCACAAATATCCGACCGAACGCCGGGTACTCGCGGCCAAACGTACGGCTGTGCCGAACGACACGAACGTCGTCCCGATATTCGGAGTCGAGCCGACGAACGTGATGCATGGGCTCCCTCCGGCGGCAGCCGTTCCCGACTCCCCGTATATCCGCTGCATCAGCATACCCGTTATCGTCTCGATCGTGCGATGCGGAGGGATGTAGGAAATACCGCCCATCAGGCAATATTTGATCCATTTCCCGTTCTCTGCGGTATCGTGCCGGTCTGACAACATAACGGTCAGCTCAGCGCCGGGGGCCGCTTCCTTCATCTGTTCGACGTATTCGCAAAAAGCCGCATAATCGAAAAAACGGTCCGACATTACGATATGGCCGAAATCGGGCAGATTGGCCGATTCTATGAAAGATTCCGGCTGGCGGAACAAGACGACGCGGTCACCGTCCGGCGCCTCCCAGCTCAGCCAAACCTCGCAAAGCGCTTCGTCCCGCGTAAGTAAAGCAATATGCACTCTCCGTCATCTCCTGCCTGTAGTGTGGATCGAATCCTCCGTAAGCGATGAAGCGGACAAAGCAATGACAAGCTTCGTCTTCTTCGTCTTGCAAGCCCGGTCGATCGCGAGCCATTCTTCCTCGGTCAAATTCAGATTGATCTGGTCGATCGAACCGTTCGCTTCTCTCCGGGAGGCATACATTTTCTCGACGTCTCCGTTCACCCGGGACATGAGGTTGGATGACTTCGGATTGTCCACCTCGACGTTCGACGAGGATTTGACGGATGCGACCGTAATCTCCTGGGCGAACAGCCTCGCAGACTCTCCCTCGCTGCCGGACAAATACAGCTTGACCCGGTCTCCGGCTCGAATCCCGTTGGACAGCGACAAGATGTACTCCTTCGGAATCTGGAACGTCGACTGGCCGCGCGAAGGCAGCAGATGGAACTTGTCTACTTTCCAGGCCAATACGGGCTCATCCGTACCCAGCGGGACGACCGCCTCCTGTCCTGCGACAAGCGAAATATCGGTGAACATCCCTTCCATCAGCGAGCCGGCCAAGACCGGCCTGTAGGCGAGCAGCGAAGCGTCGATCATCGTACCCGCCGGTATAAAATCTTTCGGAACGACCACATTCACCGTCTGCTGCAATTCCACCTGCCTAAGCTGCAGCTTGTATACGCCGTAGACGAGCAGCGACGCCATCAAGGCAGCCGATAAGCTGATCAGCAGGTTGCGTCTTTTGTTTACCAACGTTTCACCTCCGCAACGTATAAAAGGACGCAAGACGGCCGGTTTCCCGATCGTCTGCGTCCTTCGCAAACGTTTCATTAAGATACACATATAATAACATTAATGTTCTTTTTTGTAAACTTTTATTTACATAAAAATAGCCATTATCCGCGTTATTATCCAACGCAGCCTAATGGCGGTGCTTCCGCGTCATGACTCCCTCTTACCCTTCCTAATAATTACCATAAACGAGAGGCGGTAGTCAAGCTCTTTTGTTTTCTGTGGGCCAGACAGGGCGGAACGGAGGGCGCCGGCATCGTTCCCGCCGCTTACGTATCGAACCGGAACCCTTGCTCCTCCAAATAGTCCCGCAAATACGCCCGGACCGGCCGCTTGAACTTGTCCGCCATCTCGCGCGACCAGGTCGTATCGCGCTTGCCGTTCGTCCGTTCGATGTAATATTCCCGCGTCGTGCGGTCGTACTCCTCAACCGATTCCGCCTTCTTCTCGTCGTCCTCGTACGTCTCGCGGTGAAGCACGGCGCGCAACGGCAGCCGCGGCCGCAAGGACGGCTCCTGATCCGGATAGCCGAGGCACATGCCGAACACCGGGAAGACGAGCTCGGGAATATGAAGCAGCGGGGTGATCGCTCGCAGGTCGTTCCGGATTCCGCCGATATACACGATGCCGAGTCCGAGCGATTCCGCGGCAATGGCGGCGTTTTGGGCGGCGAGCGCGACATCGACAGCCGCGACGACGAAGTTTTCCATCGTACCGGATACCATCTGTACGTTATGTTGCTCGCACGCAAGCCGGGCTCTCCGCAAATCCGCACACCAAATGAGCAGCACCGGGCACGACTCGACATGCTGCTGATTGCCGGCTATGGCCGATATCGCCCGTTTCGTCTCCGGATTGGTAACGGCGATCACGCTGTACGCCTGAACGTTGCTGGAAGTGGACGCCATCTGGGCGGAGCTGACGATCGATTCGACGAGCTCGTCGGCCACCTTGTCGGGTTTGTATTTGCGTACGGAACGATGAGACTGCAGCAGTTCGATGACCGGGTTCATAAATAATCCTCCGCCTTTCCCGGAACGCCGAGTCCTCTGAGGACAAACACGGCGGCGTCGCGGTACATATTGTCGAATGTCGGCACGCCGTCGCTTAACAGCGGCAGAAAATAATCCGTATTTTTGTGAAACAGCAGCGTACCCATAATAAAAAACATCGTATTGTCGAGCGAGCGGAACTGAAACACGCCGGATTGCCGTCCCTTCTCCAGAAGCTCTCTAACTTTTTTCCATACGGGAAAAATGTTCTGCTGAATAATCGCCACCCGCGGCGACTGCTTGAAAATCTCCTGCTGGATGATGATGACGAGCTCGGGATCGCTTAACCGGAACCGCGTCACTTCCTCCACCAGCTTTTTAAGACCGACGATCGGGTCATGGAAGAACGGTTCGTACGCTTCCAGCCGGTTGCCGGGGAAAAACTGGGCGAACAGGGCGCCGAACACATTATCCTTCCCGCCGAAATGATAAGAGACGAGCGCCACATTGGCCCCCGCCTCCTCGCATATTTGCCTGACGGATGTGCCGTCGAATCCTTGCCTCGCGAACAGGGTTCTGGCTGCCAGCAATATTTTCATCTTGATATCGAGTTCCGTGGTAGCCATCCGATTCTCCTATCCGATACCGTTTGAAATCATTATGGCGAATCTACTCCGAATGTGCAAGCTTCGCCGCGGCAACCGTGCCGTGAGCCGAAGCCGTCTCTTTACGCAATGCCGTAACCAGCAGCCCGAGCACCGCAGTGACCAGCACGATCAGCAGCAGGCTCCAGGACGCTCCCGCCGCGCCGGGACCGCCAAACAGCAGGTTCATATTGCCTTCGACGGCATAGGTGGCCGGCAAGTAATCGCCCAGCCCGCGGTAAAACCCGTTCAGCAGCTCGCGCGGCACCATCGCCCCCGAGGAGACGAGCTGAGCGGACAGCGCGATAATATTCAGCAGCATGCCTGCATTGCCGAGCAGCAGCAAAAACAGCTGGGAGAAAAATAAAAACGCGAGCAGACACAGCGTCAAAAATCCCCATAACGCCATAAACCCGTGGACCGATTGTCCGCCGAGCAGCAGGACCAAGGAGGTGCCTACAAGCGCGGTGACGACCGCTGCGATGCCGTTCAGCACCGCCCTGGCGGCAAATTTGCTCCACTTGCCCGCCTGCGCTCCGATCAGATTCGAAGACTGCTGCAGGTTCATTCCCATAATCATCGAGCCTACATACGACGCAAGCACGAGCATCATCGGCACCATCTGATTGCTCATGCCGGACACGGGGTTCGTAAATTGAATGCTGGAGGTCACACGCTCCGACAAAGCTTGGGCCGTGCTCTGCGCCTGAGCCGCCGGAACGTTCATCTGTGTCAGCACGGCCTGCGCTCCGGCCGCGATCGCCTTCTTGTTGACGGTTGCCGTTACGCCGGCGGCGACGCTGGACATCATACTTTTGATCAGCGCGGGATTCGATTCGTTGATCCAATATTGCAGTTCCGTTTTCTGACCCGGCGTTTGCAACTGGGCGGATAAAGCAGGAGGCAGATGCAGCACCATCTGAACGCTCCGCTCCTCCAGCTTCTGCTTGGCGGCATCGAGACTGCTCTCCGTCACGATCTGAAACGGAAGCTGCTGCCCGAGCTGCTCGGCCAGCTGCCGGCCAACCCCGGCGTCCTCGTTCACTACGGCGATCGTCAAGTTGGCCGTATTGTCCGTTACGCCGTCATATCCCGTCATCCATACGATGCTAAAAATAAGTTGAAACATAATCGCGGTGGCGATACCGATTTTGGTCGGCGTTTTGTGCAGAAAAGCTTTTAAGGCGTTTCCCATCCTTGTGTGCTCCTTCCGGAATTTCAGAAATTCCATTTAAACATTCGTTTGAATTAAACGTTTGTTTAATACAATACCAGCAGAAATGGAAGATGTCAACGGGAGAGATTTTGTCCGGTCCATCATCCATCCATGGGGATCAGACACTCCGAAACGCAAAAGAAGCCCTTCGGCAACGTGAAGGACTTCTCCTATATCATACTAAGTGATTTATGGAGATACAAGTAGCGGAACCGTTGTATATAACCACCTAACAGCGCCGCCTGTCCGGCACCCGCACGTCCGGTGTACGCTCTCCATGCTTAGGACAGCAACAAAGGCTGGAGCAAGATAGCCAGTGCCTGCAACGAAACGCAGTCTGTTCTGATCTATTCCGTTTTGTCTCATCCCCCGCCCTACCCGACCTGGACGCCGATCCTCACATCGGCGCCGAAGCTGCCGGCGCGGGCCAGCTTCAACTTGAAGATGAGGTTGGTCGCGTCAGCCGCATGCAGCCGGATGTATTCAAGCTCCCCGTCCCACGTATCGTCCCGATCTTCGACGCTCCAGTTCACTTCCCGAAAGTCCGGCTGGTACACCATTCGATGCGGCACCGTAATCGTCTGCTCCGCCGGATCGGACATGTCGAACCCGAACGATACCCGCGTCTGCGTACTGTAGGGGACATTGCTCCATGCGGCGCTAATGTCCCACAGCTGCGCGCGGTTGTTCAGGTCCGGGCGGCTGCCGGCGAACAGCGGCCGGGTCGTGCTGTTGTTGATGACGAGGCGAATCTGCTCGCATGTCGGCGTGCCGGCAGAGGTGAACGCCGTCGCGGCTTCGTTGATCGTACCGGTGACATAGTTGCCCCGGTTCACATTTCCCGCACCGGCATCCCGCAGCAGTCCGGAGCCGCCCGTCACATCCCGCACGCTCAGTTCGACCGTCGATGTGACGGCACGAACGACGACCGCATCTCCGTGTACCCGGTGGGCATTGACCCCAATCGACTGGCTGACTCCTTCGATTATGGCTGCGCTGCCGGCGTAGTAGCTGCCGGTGGACGTGTTGGCGTATCCTTTGCTGGTGAGCCGGATCGTATTGTACGCGCCTTTGACATGAAGCGACGGCCAGCCGTCCTGACTGGGCGCATTGCGCTGCACGTGCAGTCCGGAAATTTGCATGCCCCATGTCGACTCGCAAAGACAGCCCTCCAGCGGAGGCTGCGCCGCTGCTCCGGCCAGGGTCGCGTTGTACTCCGGCGGACGACGGCCATTGGCGTGTACTTCCAATATCGAGACGACGCCCCAGGCGCCGTCCTGAAAGCGCGCGCCGCCCCGGTTATTTTCGCTGACAATGTGCTCGGCCTTGATCCGGCATACCCCGCGCGTCCGCAGTCCGTATCCGTAGTACACGCCATAAATATGCACAAACCCAAGCTCGCAATGGCCGTCGTAAGGGCTAGTCTCATCCAGCACGATCCCGTCCAGCGTGTCGCCCGGGAACAGCGAGGAGCTGCGGTTGGCGATCGCGTAATAGTCGGGGCGGGGCTTCACGCCAACGACGCCGAATACGATTTTATCGAGCAAAATGTCCCCGGGACCGCGAAAAACGACCGCTTCCTCTCCCGAAGCTCTGCCGTGCAGCTCGACCGTCGAATACCGCTCGTACTCCTGCCCGGGATCGCCCATGCACTCGCTGTACAAGGCATGCTCGGCAATATTGTACACCTCGACATTCATCCGGTAAGCCCATCCGTACAGCGCCAGCGCGGAGCCGCGGGCATTGTTGACGCTGTTGTCTTCCTCGCGCCAGCTTTTGGCCAAATAATTGCCGTCGATCGTCAGTTGCTCGACGCCGAAATATCTCGGCGCAAGCGCGGCTCCGTTCGTATTGCCCCTCAGAACGGCGAAGTCCCGGGTTTCAAACACATTGCAGTCGGACCCGGCCTTCAGCCGGATCACGGTTACGCCCTTGCCGGAGCCTCGCACGTAGTTGCCCGTTCCCAGCACAAGCGGCGCAGATATTTCGAATACGCCGCACGGCAGCAGAACCGGGCAGCCTAGCGCCAGTGCGGCATTGATCGCCGACGTGCAATCATAAGTCGACGTGCCGTCCACGATTCCCGCCCGTTCGGCTGCGGGAATAAAATCCATAACGTTGACATAGCCTTCCGAGCCGCACCCGGCCGCGCAAGCTTTGCCCGCCTCTCCTCCATAAGTGTGCATGGATACGGTGGAACGCCCGTCCGCCCTCGCCCCCGGTATCTCGCCTTTCCATAACACGCCTGCCGCCAGTACCGTAGCGGTTGCTCCCATTCCGGCCAGCAGCCCGCGTCTGGTCATCTTCGCGCTTTCTGTCATCCGTTATTCCTCCTTGTGCGGCGCGCCCCGACGAAAATCGCGACGCGCCGCCGTTTTTGGGGATCGATCCGCAGCCGTTGCGGATTCCTGCCTCGGCTTGCCGGGATTAAGTCACTTTCTCTTCTCCGCTTCGATCGCCTTATTGGTCGCCTCCTCGGCTTCCCTCAGCACCGTGTTGATGTCCTTGACGCCGTACACGTAGTTGCGCAATGCTGTCGAATATTGCGAATACGCGATCTGGTCGTAACGGGAAGCCACATAAGGATCGGCGCCGTCGTTATGGTAAAAGGCAGCGACGTTTTTCCCCTTGAAGATGGGGGAATTTTCCCACAGCCGCTTCTGGATTTCCGGGTTGACGAGCACGGTCATTTGTCCGTTTTTGTGGTTTTCGAGCTGCACTTCGTCGGACAGCAGATGGGCGATGACGCGGAACGCCTCTTCCTTGTGCTTGCTCGTCTTCGTGATGATCAGACCGTTGCCGTAAGCGCCCATCACTCCGCGCCCCTGTCCGGCAAATACGGGATAGGACGCGACATCCCATTTAGTGCCGCTGTTCTCCAGCTCCGTCAGCAGCACTTCGAGAATGTTGATGTCCGCGTACATCGCCGCCGTTTTGTCCTTGATGAACCGGTCACGGGTGTTGAACAAGTCTTTGGACTCTGCGGCGCGATTGCCGGGAATATCGTAGATCGCCTTCCACGTCTCGAACATCTTCTTCCATCCGTCGCTCTGAATCGCGGCCTTGTCCGTCGCCCGATCCACATAGGGGAGCGACAATTGGGTCTGCATCGGCCGAGGCGCCCCGATCAGCAGGCCCTGGTACTGGATATTGCTATCCTGCACGCTCAGTTTACGGGATAGCGCGATATAATCGTCCCATGTCATGCCGTCCTTCGGATAGGGCGCTCCGAATTTGTCGAACAGATCGCGGTTGTAATAGACGGCCGAGGCGCTCCGCACCCGGGGCATGCTGTACAGCTCGCCGTTTTGCCCGATGCTGCGGACAAACTCGATCGCCTTCGGATCGATCCGGTTCAGATCGAATTGTTCGGAACGAACGAGCGGCTGCAAATCGGCGGGTATGTCCCTGGAGAGCATATCGTGCAAACCAAGCAGCCCGTCGTCGATAATATCCGGCAATTCCTTCGAGACAATCAGCTCATCCAGATGCTTGCTGTCCCGGCACTCCAGATTGACGAGCGTAATATGCGGATATTTCTTCTTGACCGGCGCGGCAAAATTGCGCTCGAATTCCTCCGGGGATACTTTGTAGCAGCGCAGAAGAACCGACAACGTAACCGGTTCCGGCGCTGCCGAAACGGCCGGCTCCGGCGGCTTTGCGCTTTCGCTTTGCCCTGCGCTGCATCCGGCAAGCAAAGCAGCGGTGCACAAACCAATTGTAAACGTTTTCATTTTTGTCGAGATTGCCATCGTTTTTCCCCCTAAGTTTGAATCGATACTTACCACTTACGGCTTGCGGCCGAAGTTATTGCTCCGCAATCGTTGACCGTTCGCAGCCGCCAGCCGGTTGCAGCCGGCGGCCTCGGCCGCCCAGCTGTTACAGCGACATGTAAGCGTCATAGGCATCCTGATGGATACGCAGCTTGCGCGCAAGTCCCATCCGGCGCAATTCCTCCATGTACTCTTCCCATTCCTCGTTTATACCGCCGACTATGATCCATTTTGCTTCCATCTCGCTCTGGTACGACTGGATATCCGCGTCCAGCTTGCTCAGCTGGAGCAGTTGGTCGACGGTGTAGTACACGTACTGGGGAAACGTTTCTTCCTCGCTGACGATAAACGGCTTGTACATCTGATACGCCGCCTGACGAAGACTGCTCGTCTCGTCCGGCACATACCGCCCGATCATCGTTTTCGTAAAGTACAGGGGGAGCGAATTGTACGGCGCAGCTTTGCCGATCCACGCCTCCAGCACCTGCTCTCCGGCAGGCAGCGGATTTTGCGCGATCTTGCCGTCCCCGGTACGACGGATATGGCTGTCGAACGGACCTCGCCACAGTTGAAAGGCGGTGTCCTCCTCATTCATCGCGTCGATCAGCCGCATCGTCGCCTCCGGGTAGCGGTTGGCCGATGTGATCGAAAACGTATTCGGCGTGATCCGGTTGTCCTGACGCCGCCAGGTGCGGTCGCCGTTCGGCCCGGCCAGCGGCGGCACGAAGGCGTAACGTTTCAGCCGCTCCAGCGAGCCCAGCTCCACATTGCCCAGAAACGCGGTAAAAGCGCCGTACACGATCTCGGGTCCGCTGCCCTTGGCCATAAAGCGGCGGCCGTCCTGGGTAAACGTCTCCGGGTCGAGCAATTGTTCCTCGTACAATTGACGCATATACCGAATCGCTTCCTTGTAGGCCGGCTGAATCGGCTCGTAATGGACCTGGCCGTTCTTCACCGTCAGCTTGCTGCCGTCCGGATTAAGCACCCCGAACGCATTGAACAGCGCATGAAAGTTCTGATTGATACCGCTGTACAGCGACGCAAGCGGAATCTCGTCCGCCAGCCCGTTGCCGTTCGGATCGCCATCCTTAAACGCCCTCAGCACATGCAGCAGCTCGTCGGTCGTCTGCGGCAGTTCGAGCCCGAGCTTGTCGAGCCATTCCCGGTTGATCGCCAGCTGGTTCCGGTAGGTCATATAATCGTTAGCCTCCATGAAGCCCAGCGCGTAAATATGGCCGTCCGGCGTGGTCGCCGCTTTCCGGGCTTCCGGGTACAAGTCGAATACCCGCTTGATGTTCGGCGCGTAGCGGTCGATCAGCCCTTCCAGCGGAATGAGCGTCCCTTGGCTTCCATACCGCACCACATCGCTGGAGGTCAGCCCGGAGAAAAATACATCCGGCAGTTCGCCGTTCAGAAACATCCACTTTTTCCGCTCGTTGTACTGATCCGCCGCAATCGCTTCCCACTGCAAGCGGACACCGGTTGTTCGCTCCAGCTCCCGCAGCGTCTGCATATCGGCAAAATCGCCGTGGGTAACCGTTTTCCGCACGACAGCCCGCAGCGTCACCGGCTGGGATACGATCGGCAGCCCGCTCTCCTGAAACCCGTATCCGCGACTACCGGCTGCTCCTGGTTCCCCTTCGTTCTCCGTCGCCCAGTCGTCCGTGGCGCGTCCGCCTGCCGGAGCCGTCATCCAGACGGCGACGCCGAACGCCGCAGCCAGCACACAACCGCCGATCCACAAACCGATGGGGCGTCGACGCTGTCCCGCTTCTGCTCCGTCTCTCATCTGTGCCTTGCCGGAGCCTGCCCCTACATGTCGTTGTGGATCGACTTCTTTTCCCCGAAACCAAGACCGCATCGTCAGCTTCCACGCCCCCTGTTTCCTTCTGTCGCCAGCCTCCCCCGGAGCGTTGCGTGTTGTGAAGCAACCTCACTATACCGCCGGGAGGGGGCACCTTGTAAAGCGTCCGTTGGCATCCGCATATGCGAACCGTTACATTCGCGCCCGGGCAGGCACAGTCCGTCAGGATTCGGATATTCCATCCTTTACAACAAGCTTCCGGTACTCGCCCGGCGTCAAGCCTTCGCATTCGCGAAACTTGCGGATGAAGCTGGACGTGCTGGCGTATCCGATCCGCGAAACCAGCTCCGCAATGTTGACGTCTCCCTCTCGCAGCAACGCCTTGGCCTTATTCATCCGCACCTGGTTCAAAACCTGCGACACCGTATAACCCGTCTGATCCTTGAAGTAACGGCTCAAATAAGAGGACGACATGCCCAGCGCTTCCGCCATCGTCTGCAAGGAAAAATGGTAGTCCGCATAATGCCGGTCGATATATGCAAGCAGCTCTTCCTTGAGCGCGAAATTGCCGCTTTCCTTGCTCATCTTGATCCGCTTGCCGATGCTCTGGCTCACCTCGTGCACTAGCTCCGCCAATTCCTCCACCGTTTCGAACGCGAACAGCGACAGCGCATCGGGCAGCGGCAGCGGTTCATCACCCACATTCAGCTCATCGAGCGGGCGCAATACCGTATGAATCAATTCGTAACATATCGATCGGGCCATAAACAGCGAAGGGCCGCTGCGGTGCACAAGCGCCATCACCTCGTCCACGCTCTCTCGAATTTTGTCGGCGTTCCCTTGCTTGAGCGCCACTTCCAGCGCGGCCAATTCGCTTTTGGAATAACCGCCTGCCGCTGCTTCCCCGACGTCGGGGAACGAGATAAGCCGATTCCGGCCTTGTACGAGCCGGTACTCCAGCGCCGTCGTCGCCTCAATATAGGATTGTCCGATCTCTCTCGTCTCGCGCACCGCTCGGCCGAGACCGATGGTTGCCTGCACGCCCCACCTCTCGAAGATCGCCTGACGGCACCGCTCCAGCGCCGCCCGTACGTCCGTCTCTTCCGGTGAAGAAGCGGCGAGCAGCAGCAGCGCCCTGTCCGGCTCTACCGCGTCCAGCGCCCCGCACTCCGTCTCGCTGGCCAGTTGCCGCTCTATAAAGGGAAGTAGCTGCTCTCTGGACAGCGCAGCCTCTTCGCCGCCGGGGGAATCGCGGAACAGGAAGACGGCGATCCGGAAATAGCCGCCCTGGAAATCAAGTCCGCAGTTTTTCCCGGCTTTGTTGAAATCGCCGATGTCCCTGACATGGCCTTTGATCAGTTGGCTTAGCAAAAAGGCGCGCATCGCCGGCTTGCTGCGATGCAGCTGTTCCCTCAGTACGCTGCTGTCTTCCGATATGCCGCTTACGGCGCGGCGAATCGCTTCCATCTCGTCATGGACCGCCGCCCGGCGTCCGGAGAGCGACTCGGCAAATTGCTTCAAGCTGCGCAGCGGATTATAATTCAGCCGCATCAGCATCCAAATGACGGCCGCTCCGAAAAGCAGGGTCACCCCCAGACCGGCCAGCGCCAGCTTCCGGACGCGCACGACCGGAGCGAGTACCCGGCTTTTCTCCACCAGCGTTACGTACGTCCAGGCCATCGGGTGTGCCGAGCGGATATAGGTGGCATAATAAGCCTCGCCGTCCAGCTCCGCTTCGATAGAGCCGTTCCCTTCCGCTCCGATGCGGGACAGCAGGTCCGCAAGATCGAACCGCGATTCCGCTGCAAGTGATGTCACGATCCGCCCGGCGGGATCAACAATAAACGTATTGCCGCCGTAATCGGCCAGCACGTGGCGAATGACCGCCTTGATCGATTGCTCCGACAGCATGAACAGCACGTTGCCGTACGGCGCTTCATCCTTATACGGAATCGGCACCACATACGGAATGATCCGGTCGCCCTGGCGAATCCCCGCCGTTTCGGCCGGACGAAGCCTCACGTCGGCGCCGTCGAGATCGCGTTCGAACTGCTCCTGACTCCATTCTCCGAACTTGTAACTCCCCCCGGCAAACGTATCCAGCGGGTAGGAGCTGAACGAAGAATACAGCATCGGAAAATCTCGCATATGCAAGACCAGCTCGGCAATAAAGCTGTTTCCCGCGGCATAGTTTTTCAATTCGCGGATCACCTTCATCCCCTGGTACACATCCTTGGTCGCCGCATACGGGGTCAACTGGGGATTGCTTGAGATCTGGTACGCGATCTTATCCAGCTCGCCCATGCGGACATCGATCACTTCCTTGACCTGGCTGAGCAGGCTCCAATTGCTGGTGGTCACTTCCTCGCGCAGCGTTCGCATGAAGTCGTTGTACACCAGAAGCCCGATCACCAGCAGCGGTACGGCCAGCACAGCGATATAGGACAACAAATAGCGGTAAAACCATTTCGACCGCATAACGGATGGCTTGTCCACGGAAAGCGTCCTCCTGATCGCAATAAGTTGTTGGTTGTTGGTTGTTGTTTCTTTTCCGTTCTCCTATAAAGAACCATTTTCCAAATGGAGATATACGCTCGAACTATATTCGAGAAAGCAGCATCCGGTTCCTGCCAAGCGCTTGGGAGTACCTGTTATTGCAGCCGAACACGATGCACGCTTTCCACACGATGCATGATGCATGAGCACGATGAATAACCCCGCCCGCCACTGTCTCGGCGATCCGATCATGGAGCCTGCGTCTGAAGCGGCAACAAAAAAACGCCGACGCAGCCGCAGCCGTCAGGCGTTCTCCCGTTCTTGCCCCTGCATACTCCCGATCCCGGACCGGGCGGCTATTAATCCTCCACCCGCAAGTTGCTCCGAATCCGCTTCATCACCCGGTCGAACGCCGCATAGTCTTCGGCGCTCACATCTTGAAGCGCCTGCTGCTCCAACTGCCGGGACTGACTTTTCCACTCGTCGACCATCCGGACGGACTGCTCCGTCAGCTCCACCCGGCGCTCGCGGCGGTCGCGCCCTGGAACGCGGCGAATCCATCCCGCCTTCTCCATACGCGACAGCGTCCGCGTCATCGTCGGCGGCTCCACCGCAAGCTGCTCGGTCAGCTCGACCTGCGTGCACGGGCCGCGCTCCGACAGCAGAAGCACGACCGGCCACTGGGAGCTGTACATACCGGTGGCGGTAAACATTTCGTTCAGCCTGCGGGCGTATACCCTCGCGGTAAAGCTCAGTTTATATCCGAGTCTTTCTTTCACTTGGCTCCCGCTCCTGTCCTGTAGAGTTCCACCGGCATGAGGCAGCCGCCGCCAGCATCCTTGTCACGGGCGGGAAACCGCCGCGGGCGTATCCGGACCGGTTACGATCGTCCATACCGCCTTCTCCCGGTCAGGCAGCCACTCGACTCTGGCGTTCATAAATCCGCGTTGGCCCCGTATATGCTTCAAGAAGTCCCGGTGATAGCCGGGCACGTTCTCATTGTCCCCAATGCCTTCCAGCTCAATCCAGTGCGACGTCTGCTTGTCCGGCTCGTTCGTCGAGAGCGTCCCTTTCACCTCGCGCGCGGTAAGGAGGAAACAAACCGAATGATACGAGCTGCCATAATGGATAAACGTAACGACTCCCGCCGGTTCCAGTCCGGATACTTCCAGCCCCGTCTCCTCCAACATCTCGCGGGCGCACGCCTGCTCGATCGTCTCCGTCAGCTCCACGTGGCCTCCGGGCGGGATAAACATCTGATAAGTCTTATACGCCGGATTCAGCTTGCGAATCATTGCGATTTTGCCATCGCGGACTGCGATGCACGACACTTGTACGCGGACCGAAGACATGAAAGCGAACCTCCGTTTGCCGATAGATCAATAGCTTCTTCGTTCTTCGACATTAAATATTCTACGTCCGCGGTCCAAACACCTTTTAGAGGTTGTTCAAAAAGTCCACTTTTGATCACGAAGCAGATCAGGAAGCCTGCTCGACATCGGATATGGAATTCAGCCGGAACTTCCGGTGCACACAAAAGCCTTCACTACGCTCCGCTCCTCATTTCCTAGCCCGACCGGTCAAGCTTCCTGCGGAACTTCGACGATCTTCATCAGATTCGTCGCACCACTCCGCCCGACGGGAACGCCTGCGGACACGATCACCGTATCGCCAGGCGACAGCACGCCCGCCGTAACGCCGCAACGCAGCGCCGAATCGACCATCTCGTCCGTCGTAAGCGCCGGCTTGCCCTGAACGGGAACGACTCCCCAGACGAGGCAAAGCCCGCCCAGCACGCTTGCATTCGTCGTCACGGCAACGATCGGCACCTTCGGCCGGTACTTGGATACCATACGCGCCGTAAATCCGGTTTCCGTCGGCGTCACAATCGCCTTCGGCTCCAGGTCGAGCGAAGCGCCGACAACCGACTGGCTGATCACTTCCGTTACGTTCGTCGGATGCAGCGTAATTTTATGCTCGAACGATTCCCGGTACGGCAAAATCGTCTCCGTTTTCTCCACGATCGCCGCCATCGTAGCGACCGATTCGACCGGATATTTGCCGGCTGCGCTCTCACCGGACAACATGACGGCGTCGGTTCCGTCCAGCACCGCATTGGAGACGTCGCTCGCTTCGGCGCGCGTAGGACGGGGATTCGTCTGCATCGACTCAAGCATATGCGTCGCCGTAATAACCGGCTTGCCGGCTGCGTTGCACGCCCGAATCATCTTTTTCTGGACGAGCGGCACGTTCTCAACCGGGATTTCGACGCCCAGATCGCCCCGCGCAACCATGATCCCGTCGGAGGCAGCCAAAATTTCGTCCAAATTGTCAACGCCTTCCTCGTTCTCGATCTTCGAGATGATCCGGATATGTCCGGCTCCGTGTCCCTCGAGAATCTCGCGGATCTGCACGATATCCGCTCCCCTGCGGACGAACGATGCGGCGATAATATCTACGCTCTGCTTCACGCCAAAGGCGATGTGCAGCACGTCCCGCTCAGTGACGCCCGGAAGCGAAGTGCGGATGCCCGGCAAATTGACTCCTTTGCGCGGCTTCAGACGTCCCCCGTTCACGACCCGGCAGACGACCTCCGTTCCTTCGATCCGCTCGACTTCCAGCTCGATCAGACCGTCGTCGATCAAGATTTTCGCCCCAGGCGCCACGTCCTGCGGCAGCTCGCGATACGATACCGGAATCCGCAAAGCGTCGCCGGTTACCGGCTCGGTCGTCAAGACGAGCCGTCCGTTCTCGCTAAGGTCGTAGTAGGGCTCGGCGAGCATGCCGATCCGGACCTCCGGTCCTTTAATGTCCATCAGAATCGCCACATACGTGCCCGTCTCTTCCGCCGCCTGGCGCACCCGTGCGATACGCGCCGCGTGATCTTCCAAACTGCCGTGAGCCATATTCAACCGGGCGACGTTCATGCCGGCATGGATCATTTGCTTCAATATCTCGACTGAATCGCAGGACGGTCCCATCGTACATACAATTTTCGTTTTGCGCATCGGTTCGGTTCTCCTTCTGTCTTCCCCTGGATTAATAAGCTTTGTGTCTCATTGTAAGCCAATCTTTCGAATCGAGGCTATGAATTATAGTACGCTATATGTAAAATAGTCTTATATTAACTATCAGGAGAGACATCATGCTTCCGATCGTATCCGTCCGCCAAGATAAAGGAACCCGCTGGTTTGCGGAACATGACAGCTCGTCGCCGGCGTTATCGCTCGTCCTCGTCAGTTACGGCTCGTGTGTATACTGGATCGAAGGGCAGAAGGTCGTACTGGATAAAAGCGACATGCTGCTGATTTCGGACCGGGCTTCCTTTTACGGCAAAAGTATCCCAACGCTTGCTCATGAGAAATACGTGATCGCCTTCCGGCTGTCCGAAGCCGCGACCGGTTCGTCGGTCAATCAATTGCCGATCCTGAACGGTTACCCTTATGTCAAATGGAAAACCGGCCTGTACGATCTGATGATCGACCGGTTCAAGGCCGTCTTCGAGCAAACGGCCGAGTCGCTGCCGTACGGGAATCTGATGGGACAGGCGCTTCTGCTTGAGGCGCTCGTCCATGCCAACCGGGAGTTGGACCGGCACAGGCTGCCGGACGACAAGCAGCGTCTCGCCGAAACGATGCGAAGCTATATCCAGCTTCATCATCGCAGGCAGGTAACCAAGGAGCATCTCGGACAAGCGATCGGCAAAAGCCCGAACTACGCTGCGACTCTGTACAAATCCGTCACCGGCCAGACGATCGGCGAATCCGTTCACGCCGCGCGGATCAAGACGGCGCAATACATGCTCCGGCACTCGCTGCTTACGGCAGGGGAAATCGCGGAATATGTCGGCTACTCGGACGCTTCGTACTTTTATCGGGTGTTCAAAAGGCAAACCGGCCGGACCCCTGCCGAGCTGATGGCCGAGAGAGACGGTTCCGCGTTCTGAGTCCGGTACGGTTCGCTATCGAGAGAGAGCGGGTTGTTGCGGGGAGGTCAGAAGAGAAGCTTTTAAACAAAGCCTTACTGCGATGAATGACCCTATAGCTTTGTTGCGAACAGGTCGGATTTAGGGGTGTGAGAGCAAACGGTAACTTCGTCCCCAGTCGTCTTGCTGATCCACAAAAGGCGGCACCATCCGGCTTCCTTTGCAGCCTGAGGAGCTTCTTCCGGAAGTTTTGCTTCCGTTATTTGTTGTTCGCGGCAGTAAACAGGCGCTTAGCGGAACAATAACTTCCGTTATTTCCTGTATAATCGCCCCTGCCGCTCTAATAATCTAAAATAAAGGAAACCAAACTTCCGTTATATCGTTACAATCACGCAGCTCGGGCGAATAACGGAAGTGACACTTCCGCTCCACCACGACGGTTCCCCTTATTTCCGGCTCATTTGTGATTGAATCGCTACTCGGGCTTTTGAAAGGAGATTCCCAACCGCAGCATCCTATCGTCCGTCCCGGCTGCACCTCGCCGCCTCCACTATCGCAAGTATGCAAAAAAAGGAGCTGCTCCAAAGTCATTTTGCGATTGTTTTGAAGCCCGCTTCAAACCGATTTTGCCCGAGAAAAAAAGACCTCACCACTTCACCAGTGGAATCTGAGGTCTTTTCTTATGGATAAGGGGACGTTCCCGGTCATGCGAGCACGATTGGAACCGTCCCTCTTTTCCCCACTTATCGATGAGACTAGCTAAGCTAAAACTAAGCTAGCACATGGTTCGATCAAACATACGGGTTGTTCTGCTTCTCGTACCCGATCGTCGTCGTCGGGCCGTGGCCCGGGTACACCTTGACCTCGTCAGGCAGGTCGAACAGCGTGCCGTGGATCGACTCCAGCAGCTCCCGCTGGCTGCCTCCGGGCAGATCGGTGCGTCCTACCGACAGTCTGAACAAGACGTCGCCGCAGAACAGCTTATCCCCATACAGCAAGCTGATGCTCCCCGGCGAATGACCGGGCGTGTGGAACACTCGAAACTTCTCCCCTAGCAGCGTCAGCATCTGCCCTTCACCCAGCGCATATTCCGCCGGTTCGGTCTGGATGTGCACGCCGAGCTCCGGCCACCGCGCCGAGCCGTTTTTTTTCGGATCGGTCAGCCAGTCGGCTTCCGCATCGTGCAGGTAGACCGGGCAGTTTTTCAACTTGCGCAGCTCGTCGACGCCGCCGATATGGTCAAAATGCGCATGCGTCAACACGATCGCTTCGATCTCCATATGCTCGATGCGCTTCAGCAGCGATTTCGGATTCATCCCGGGATCGATGACGAATCCTTTCGTCCGCTCGGCGTTCGACACCAGGTAAGCGTTCGTCTGTACGGGACCGAGTTGGAATGCTTCTATATGTAGCATGAATGTCCAGTTCCTCCGGAATTAAAAAGTAGACAGCAAATCCCGCAGCTCGCGCACGATCGTCTGCTGGTAACCGGCGCCTTCGCCGTACTGCGCCATCATCTCGGTGCGGGCCACCTTGATCTTGTCTTCATAGTCCGGCGCATCACGGTCCGGGTTCTCCTGCTTGAACTTCGTCATGACCGCCTGCACATGCTGCGGACGCGGCCCCCACTGGCCCAGCACGAAGCCGCCCGTATCGGCGAAAATAACGATCGGAATCGCACGGCCGCCCATCGTCAAATACTGGTCCATCGTTTCCGGATGCTCTTCCATAATGAGCACTTCCACCGGAATGCCCGAGTTCTCAAGCGCGCGGAACACAACCGGCACGTTGCGGATCACGTCGCCGCACCAGTCGGCCGCCAAAATCAGGCAGCGCAAGTCGTCGCGGTTCGATAACGATTCGAAAAAGTCGCGGTCGTCGTCCGAGCCCCATTCGAAGCGGTTGTACCAATCCAGAAACTTATCCTGATTTTTCGTCATGCCATCGATAAACGACTGCGGGGCCAGTCCTTTGCCCAGCTTGTCGGCTACATTTTTGCTCATCGCCTTTTCCTCCTTCAATAGGGTACCATCCTTATCTTAACAAAAAACGATTCGTTGCACCATGCACCCGATCGGCCGCCCCCGATTAGCGGAATCAGCCGGCCGGCACCCTGAACCGCTCGCCTTGCCTAAAGCTTACTTCTCCCGGCCCGCGCGGCCGCTATGGTCTTCAATCCAGGCAGCCGCGGTGCGGACCCGTTCCTCGTCAAGCGGATGCTTCGCCCTATAGGAAACGATAAACGGGACGAGCCGCTCCGGCTTCAACGCCTCGAATGCCGCGCATGTCCCGGTCAGCGCCGCTTCCGGATCGGTAAAACACAAAATCCCCACAACGTCGGCCGTCAGCCCCCGCCGCCGCAGCAAATCTTTCAGGACGTATTCGCTCCGGTATGCGTTCGCGGTCAGGTCGCCAGCCGCCGCAGCTACATCGGCCGCTTCGTGCCCCGGCGCCCGAAAACGGATATCGCCGCTCCTGTCATTGAATTCCACATGGAAAATGCCGTTCGGTCCGATAACGATCTGATCGACCGTCTGGGACGAATCGCCGGAACGGACGATCCGAGCACCAAGCGTTCGGTATTCGCCCGGAAGTCCCGCCAGCACGCCGTTCGCTTCAGCGTCGGCGCGGGAATGTGCCGCAATAGCGGGAACACGGGCAGGGGCGGATCTGTCTTCGCCGGATCGGCCGCTCCCGACAAGCTTGCCCGGAACGTCCGCGCTACTGCTCTCCTTCGCCTTGCGTCTTCTGCGTTTCACGAAAACATAGATCGCATACAGCACCGTCAAACCGAGCGCTCCCCACATCAGCTCGCCCGTATAAGCGGCGGCGGTCTCGTCGATATGGCTCCAGTTCTCCCCCAGCGTCATGCCCAAATAAACGAATAGCATCGACCAAGGGATGACGGCCAGCGTCGTCAGCAGCGTAAACCGGGAAAACGGCATACGCGCCATCCCGGCCGGCACCGATATCGCGTGACGCACGACAGGGATGAACCGGGCGGTGAAAATAACACCGGAGCCGTATTTATTAAACCAGTTCTCCGAAACTTCGATATGGTGCTTGTTGATAAAAATATATTTGCCGAACCGCTCCAGCACCGGCCTGCCGCCGTACAAGCCGATCCAATAGACGAAGATTTGCGCCAGAACGCCTCCTACCGTGCCGAACAGCACCGCCAGCCAATAATTGATTTGCCCCGCCGATACCAGATAGCCGCCGAAGGCGAGAACGATCTCGCTCGGTATAATTTCGATCATCAGTCCGAACATGATGCCCCAATACCCGAGATCGGTCAGCCAAGCCATAACCGAATCGATCACTCCATGAATCCACGCGCTCATACTTACCCTACTTTCCCCAAAAATGTGCGGGATCCATTTCCCGCTTCCATCGTTTCCATCCAATCCGCCATCCCATTGTCCGTACAAGCCGAAAGGGTCTTGTCTATCTTATTCGGGCGCCGCGGCGATCATTCCGCATACGGACGGACGCGAATATGAGATCGAGGCTCGCCTGCCGGATAACAGGGTCCGCCACGCCTACACTTTCCCGAAAAACTCCAGCAAAGACTGCCGCAGCCGCCTGGCCGCCGCATTCGGCTCCCGCCCGCTGCGCTCGATCAGCCCGTGGGTCAGAACGACCGGTTCCGCCGGCAGCACGCGAAGCACACCCGTCCGGACCTCCTCCAGCACGCCGATCTCGGGAAGCAGGGCGACGCCAAGCCCGCAGCTCACCGTCTGCTTGATCATCTCTAGGCTGGCGAATTCGAGCGCATCCTTGGCCATCAGTCCTTTGGCGGAGAACAGTTCGCCCGCAGCCGTCTGATAGACGCACCGGCTACCGAAGCCGACGACTCTCGCACCGCTCAGCCCTTCCCATCCGGCCGAATCGTACAGATCGCCGAGCTCCGGGGAAGCGACCACGACCAGACGTTCCTCCTGCAGCGGATAAAAGACGAGATCGGCGCGCTCCGGATGCTGCGAGACGATGCCCAGGTCGGCGCGGTGATGCGCCACGCTCTCGACGACGTCGCGGAAAAAGCCGGTCTCCAGCTGAAGCCGGATATTCGGATACGTTTCGAAGAAACTGCCGAAAAAAAGCGGAAGCCGCGTGACGCAAAACGATTCCAGCGCGCGCAGACAGACGGTGCCCCGGGGTTCCTCCAGCCGGTTCATCGCTTCCGCCAGCGAAGCGCCGAGCTGCACGAACTGGCTCGCGAACTTCGCCATCTCCTCCCCGGCTTCGGTCGGCTCGACCCCGCGCGCCAGCCGGTTGAACAGCTTCTTGCCGCATGCCTGCTCGAGCTGCCGGATATGCGCTGTAACCGTCGACTGCACATAGCCTAGCTTCTCCGCAGCCCGGCTGAAGCTGCGTTCCTGTACGACAGTCACGAACGTTTTGAAAAAACGTCCTTCGAGCATCTCGATCATCCAAGTCCTCCCTTCCCTCCATGTTCAACCCATTCGAAAACCAAATCGGTCGTATCACAATCATTCGCAACTCAAATCGATATTCCTATGGTATCATCGGCATTACCGATCTGCAACCGCGATTGCTGCACCTTAGTCCAGGAGGAACCCCTTATGAACCGTACCCGGCAGCTGCTGTCCGTA
Source organism: Paenibacillus sp. GYB004 (assembly GCF_036577605.1). NCBI lineage: Bacteria > Bacillati > Bacillota > Bacilli > Caryophanales > Paenibacillaceae > Paenibacillus > Paenibacillus sp. GYB004. The sequence continues at coordinate 359,813 of NZ_JARBDB010000004.1, read as the reverse complement.
ACCGTCCCCGGATTGGGCGGATTTTTGGCCATCTGGCTCGTCATCTCCTTTGGAGACGTTACCGGCCTTCCATTGGTTACAGCTCCGTTCGGAGCCACATGCTCGCCTGGGCCGTCCACCGGCTGTCGGGCGTGAACTACCCGAAGCAATGGCGGTGACGAACCGCACCTCCTTCAGGCCGGATTCGGCTTCCCGGAGTCATGCTGATACAAGCTCCCACATACGTTAGTAGTGGAGATAAACAAGCATGCGGTTCCTTAAGGAGGGAATGCAGTTGAAGACCGATTCGAATCGTCGCCGTAAACCGGTACAACCGGTCAGCTTCACCGTGCCGGGCCAGCCGAAACGCCGCCGGGCTTCCGCCAATCTGTATGTGCTTAAACGGAAACATCTGCTGCTGGCCGTCGGCGCGCTTGTGTTGTTGTCGTCCTTCATCCTGTACGCGAGCCAGAGGGAAAGCGCGCCCGTAGCAGGCGCGGCTGCGGTGGAACGCACGATTCACCTGGTAACCGGGGAATTCAAATCGACGACTCCCGACGGCAAAGAAATCGAAGCGTACCGCTGGGACCCGGGCACCGTGGTCGTGGACAAGGGCGATAAAGTCAAGCTGAGCATTTACGGAGTGAACGGAGCCAGCCATCCTTTTATCATCGAAGGACTCGGCATTAAAGGCGAAGTGAAAAAAGGCGAGGAAACCGTCGTCACATTCAAAGCCGACAAAGAAGGCACTTACCGGATCATCTGCCTCACCCATCCCGATATCGCGCATAACGGGCCGATGATCGGTTACATTATCGTCGATTGAGCGGGTTCATCCGGACGCTGCCGCGGCAGTAGCCCATTCGCCCTTCCCTGCATAGGTTAGTAGCAGAGAGGAGCGGATGGATCGGCATGATGAACCAAAAAAATGAAAAACATGACCAGAATTTGCCGAACTTGCGTAAAATACGCCGGGCCTGCAACAAAGAGTTATACCGTACCATCAAACGGCTGAAAATATGGGTTCCCCCGGCCAAGCTCGCGGAAGCGGAAGAGCTTTATTTAAAAAAAGTGGTGCTGAACCTGTCCTTCATAGCGGAAAACGGCAGCAACCGCAAATTGCTGTCCGACTGGTGGGACGACAATGTGTGCCCGGACATCGCCAAGCTTTGGGAGGTCGAGCCGGCGGAACTCGCCCGCGCCTTCCGGGATGCGTTCGGCGGCTAAGACGGCTTCCCGGCCGCGCAGACTGCCGCAATATGTCCGATCGACCTGCCCGATCGACCGTCCGCAGTCCGCCGGTCCGCGTCTTGCAGCGAAAATGCCGAGCCGGGAGCTGCGCACCGTACGAACGGCAGACGAACGGCAGCAAACAGCATGTTCTGGGTCCGGCTCATGGGAAACCGTGTCCCCCGTACCCCGCGCCTGAACCTCCAACCCCGCCCCCTGAGCGGGATTGGAGGTTTTTTGGCATAGCAGTCCGGTCTCGCCTCGACCCTGGATTTCAGGTCCGCCTAACCTCCCGTTTACCCGGTGCTTCTATACCAATTTATGTCGATTCATGGCGCCACCCCCCGTAAAACAGCGAACGTTCGCGAACTGTTATGGAACGACGTCACTTGCATACAAGCGACAACCGACCAATCCATAGGATACAGGAGGGAGTGCGGCATGCAAGGCTTTCGCCAACTAGAGCAACACGAGCACGACACCAGGCTGGACCCGAATTGGATTCATTTAATGATCGCGGCAAAAGAAATCGGTATATCCATAGAAGAAGTACGTCAATTTCTTCAAGAGTGTACGCCCGGAGGAGACGAGCCTGATTAAGGCCGGCTTTTCCGGGTTTATTTGTGGCAACGCTTACAAGCGGTCTGCGAATGTTCTTTTCCAACCGATCTCGTCCGTTTTGCACATGCAACCAGACGCGGTTTTTGGTATGATGGTACTTGACAACAGCGGCGATGGGCACGCGAAAAAAGGGGATAGTCGCATGATAGGCAAACGCGTGAAAGAACTTCGTCTGGAGAAAGGGCTCACGATCAGCGAACTGGCCGAGAAAGCGGGCGTGGCGAAGTCATATCTGAGCTCGATCGAGCGGGACATTCAGTCCAATCCCTCCATACAATTTCTCGAGAAAATATGCGCCGTTTTGAACGTGCCGGTTGAAACGTTTTTGCACGACAAGCAGAGTCCGGCAGACGGATTGGACCCTGAGTGGATGGAGCTCGTCCGCGAAGCGATGGCGTCGGGCATCAGCAAGGAACAGTTTCTGGAATTTCTCGAGTACAACAAGTGGCGCAACAAAAAGCAGAGCTTGTGAACGGCTGACAGCTGAATACAGAAAGTTAGCTGGGATGAGGCGGCTCCGGTACAGGCAGCCGCTTTTTGTTTGCTCTCACACGCCGCCTCTCCCCAGGCCAAACCGCAGGGGCATAAGGATAAACCCCTACCAGCGTCTTCTGACGCTGGCGTTTACCGAGAGTTAGAGCCACTCCCACGATATACTTTCTGATAAATTTAAGAAAAGCTTCTAAACGACTAAACGAAGCCATTTCCACGGTGAATGACCCTGCGTAAGTGGTAGCTTTTTCTGGGTAGAGAAACTGTAACGGTCACAGCGGCCGTTTTTGTGGTGAATTTCGATCCATTTGATTTTTAATGGACATAGCTGCAACTACATGAGGAGAAGCGTCACTTTTGGAGGGGGTTCGAGCAAATAAGCGCTGTGGTGACCGTTACATTTTAAAAAGCTTGTTTTATAGCAATATAGCATCAGCCATGTCCTTTAGAACATGGCTTAGCTTAATTCCAGGTTCACCTTCGCTTTAACACGGTGGAGAACTTAAACGGTCTGGTAATAAAAAAAATCTTCAAAACGAAGCCTTTTCCACGACGAATGACCCTGTGTAAGAAGTAGCTTTTTTTGCGAGCAGAAAGTATTCAGCTCTGCTGAAAACTTATACTTTCTTGGCTCTTCAAAAAAAGAAGCAGCCCTGCTTCCCGACTTGAACAAACGGAAAGCACTGCTGCTCCTCTACCAGAACCTCGCGCGATGCTCGAGCCTTCTTTGACGTGTCAGCAAGGAGTTCCGGCGACGATCCAAGCCTTTACCACCCTTGCCCCTCCGTCGTTCTCCAGCCTTGCGCTAGCGCTGATCGGGGGCCGGGACGTTCCCGCCCATTTCTCCGAACGCCTGCTTCATCATGCCGTAGCTCGCTTTGAGCCTTTCGACGTAGCCGACCTCGTCCCACGCGTTCCAGCTGTAGACCGGCAGACGCGATACCGGAAACAGTCCGCCCGAAGAAGTATCCTCCAGTCCAACAGCTTCTCCTGTCGCCTTATCCGCAATCCAGGGCACAAGCCGGATGCCTTTCGTATCGGTCGAAGCGAATTTGCCGTCCTTGTCGGCATAACTCATCACCTGCAGCGAGCTCGGATCGGTGAAGCCGAGCAGCATCCACGGAATGCGCAGCTCCACCGTATTGCCTTTGGCTTCCCACATGACCAGCGAGTCGGCCGATGGCAGATCCGGGTTGTTCGTGCCGCGCTTCAACTGCCCTACCGGGACTTCCTCGAACGGATGGTACTTGCGCGTATCCGGCGGGATCAGCTCCAGGCTGACGGAAAGTTTCCACGGGGCAAAAACACCCGAATCGTCCTGCGAAGCTTCCGGCCCGACCTCGAACATGCCGTACTTTTTCCCGTACAGACGGGTGTGGAAATCGTAGTTGGCGGCCAGCCTCACTTCGCTCTCCTCCGCCGCGCCCAAAGAGATAAGCGCTTCGAGCCCTTCGTCGAGCTGGCGCCCGGCCAGCTCCTTGCCGTGCTTATTGCCCCCTGCGATCGTATCGACTCCCATATACAGCGTCCGCTGCTGCGGGTCGAACGGCTGGTCGAGCTTGGCGAGCAGGTACACGTAAGCTTCGTCGTGGGTCATCCACAGCTCCTTGTAGCCGGGCGCTCCTGCATTCAGCTTCTGCTTGTCGCCGCTCTTCAGCTTCTCCCAATCTTTGTCGTCTCCGTCGATGATAAGCGGGCCGTCCTTGCTGGAGAACATACCGAGCAGCCCGAACTTTTGCTCGTTCGTCAGCACGTTCGTCCACAGCTTGCGGCGGCTTGCCGGCAGCTCGTAATCCATCGTGTTCCACGTCCGCTTGAACCATTCGTCCTGCCAGCTGAACACGATCGCTCCGGCCATCCCTTCATCGAAAATATCTTTCATCAGCGAAGCGTTGATCCGGCCCTGCTCCGTTTCGTTATGCCCGCCCTGGTCGCGTCCGAGTGTGCCGACATGGGCGATGCCCAGCGAGGAAGGCACTCCGAATTCGGTAATCATAACCGGCATATCCGGAAAATGGGCTTTCAACTGACGAAGGTACGAACGGTACGTATTCGGATTGCCGGACTCGTCCGGAATGTCCCGGAGCGTTTCATCGAACCGGAAAAAGTCCGGATAATACGGATAAGCGTGAAACGAAGCGAAATAGCCGGCCGCCCAATCGACCGGTCCCACATGGTTCGCGTCGATTCCGACCAAATCTTCTTCGATCAGCACTTCCCCGGGATGGGTAAGCGGATCGGTCGTCACCCAGTTGGTGAACGTCAGCGGATGCTGCCAGCCGTATTGCGCCTCCCGTACGGCCAAGCCGTCCAGCATAACGGCCAGCCAGTTCTCAAACGGACTCGCTCCCGGCTTGGCCGATACACGGTCCCCGACAAACGGCTCCGTCCATTTCTCCGCATGTTTGTCGTTCGTATCCCGGACCGCGATCGGGTCCCATTCGGTACCGATATGCCAAGCCATTAAGTAAGGGCTCGCATTGACCCGGTACACGCCGCTCGCTTTGCCGAACTTCTCGGGAATGTCGGCATTGCCGTACACTACATTAACCGCCTCGACGATCTCGCTCTGAAACTGGTCGTAGATGTCCGGATCGAACGCATCCCGTTTCTCGGCCAAATCTTCCTCCGGCGCCCATACTCCTTGGATGAAATAAAGCGGATGATCGCGATGTTCTTCGTTGTATTCGACCAGCGCCTCATAAAATTGCGGCTTCAGGATCGTGTATACGCGGATCACGTTCGAGCCGAGATCGGCGATCTGCGCGAACCATTTCCGGTACGTCTCTTTGGAGATCGGCAAGTCGCCCGGATCGTGCCCGGGCATAGCGGCGCCGACGTTCACCCCTTTAACGAAAAAGGGCGACCACTGACCGTCCTTATACTGCTCCAGCGAATCGCCGTTCGTCCGGAACTTCATTCGCGAGCCGTCGGCATGCTCTACGCTCTCGACCTGCTTAACCGGCCAGTAATGCCAGACGGCGAGCGCCACGACAATCGGCAGTATCCATTTGGGCAGCCGGTACAGCCAGCCCTTGTTCGCATTCATCGACGGAAAGCCCCCCTTCCTGATTTCCTGACTGTGTTATCCGAGCAGCCGCCGGATTCGCGCCTCCAGCTCGATCGGCGAGAACGGCTTGCGCACGTAATCGGCTACCCCCATATCGAAGCAGGCCTGCACGTCCATATCGAACCCTTTGCCTGTCAGCACCATTACTTTCGACCGGCGGGTTCCGTCTCCCGTCCGCCGGATGCGCCGGATCAGTTCGTAGCCGTCCATCCCGGGCAAGGAAAGCTCGGTGAGCACCAGATCCGGCTGCTTGTCCTCGACGAGCCGGAGCCCATTCACGCCGTCGGCCGCGACATGAACGTCGTAGCCTTGCAGCTCGAGGCGCAGCCGGACCAGATCGGCCAGTTCTTCGTTATGATCGACTACGACAATCGAGCTGTCCGCATCCGGTTCGGTCGGTTTGACATACAGCTCGATGTCGGCCTCCTCGCCCTTCGTCCGGGCCGGCCTGATGTCCAGCATGGCTGCAATCTCCGACAACGCTTCGGCCGCTGGATCGGCGCTTTCCGGAAAGCTGGTGACGACAAGCGCGGCGACTTCCGGCGACAGCTGCTCCAGTACCGGCTTGATCGCCATCGCCGAATAATGAGCGGAAGCCAGCAGCGCCCCGGGCAGCCAGACCGCAAGCAAGCCGTCAGCCGCAGAGTAGTCGACGATCGGCGCCGCCCCTTCGGTCAGAGGGTCCATCGATGCCGCCAGCGCCTCCGCTCTCTCGCCGGAGAGCCGGCCGATTCTCGCCGCGATCAGCCCGCAGGCTTCGCTTTCGGATCTTTGCAGCTCGTGCAGCCGCTCCAGCCATTGTCCGGGAAAGGCCAGTCCTACAACTTGCCCGGCGGGGGCCGGCAGCCCCTGCCCTTTCTCCGTCCATGTTCGTAATGCCGCAGGTGGTGTATTCATCGTATATGTCCTCCTTATTTATCGTATCATTCGTTATACGGCAGGTGCTTTCGCCGTCTGCGATTGCTTGCCCGATTTCGCGGCCGCCGCCGGAGAGGTTGCCGAGCTGTCTGCTCCCTCCTGCCAGCTTGTCCGCACCATATTCCCCCATGCATCGGATTTGCGTACGTACTCCCATTGTCCGGTGAGCTTCCAGAGCGCTTGCAGCTGATCGTAGCCGACCGCCATGAGCAGCGAGCAAACGATCGTCTTGGCCAAATCTTTGCCGGCCGGCGAACGCCGGAACGCCATCTCGTCGATCAGCAGCGCGCCGCATGTAAAGACGAGACCGACCAGCGCGTTTACCGCAATAAACATAGCCAGTATCGGCCAGTTCGTCATATCGAACAAGCAGTAGCCGACCAAGGCCAGAAAACCGGTCAGCCGCAAGTAAGGGCCGAGCGTTTCATAGATGATCGTGTAGGGCAGCGACAAGAACCCGATCGTTTTGTATTTCGGGATAAACAGCATGGAACGGAACGCGGCCAAATTCCACAAGCTTCCGCGCATCCACCGCCTACGCTGGCTGGCCAGCACCTCGAGCGTATCGGGAGCTTGCGTCCAGCATACCGCGTCGGGGCAAAAAACGATCGAATAAGGCAATCCCAAATCGAGCATCCGTTTGTGAAGCTTAAGAACGACGTTCATATCCTCGCCGGGGCAACCCGGCTCGTATCCGCCGACCTCGATCAGCCGGTCTTTGCGGAACAGGCCGAACGCCCCGGAAATGATCGTCAGCCCGTTCAACGCGCTCCAGCCGATCCGGCCTCCCAAAAACGATCTCGCGTATTCGACCGATTGGATCGCCGGCAACCATCGTCTCGGCATCCTCGACTTGCGGACCATTCCGTGCTCGATCGTGCTGCCGTTGGCGATTCGTACGTTGCCGCCGACCGCGATATGCTCCTCGGGATTTTCCATATAGGTGCGGACGAGCCGGAGCAGCGCGTCTTTCTCCAGCATCGAATCTGCATCTACGGTCGCAATGAGCGGATAGCGGGATACGTTAATTCCCGCATTAAGCGCGTCCGCCTTGCCCCCGTTGTCTTTGTCGATGACGAGGAGCCGCGGATGCAGCGGGCTGCGATACGCCTGCCGGATCGTCCGGGAGCGCAGCGTACGCCGGTAGCCGCTCACCGAGCTGGGCTGCAAGCCGAACGCTTCGATCAGCACCTGGAGCGTCCCGTCCTTCGAGCCGTCGTTGACGACGATGACCTCATAGCCGGGGTAATCGAGCGACAGCAGTGATCTGACGCTCTCCAGTACGGTTAATTCTTCATTATAAGCGGGAACGAGCACGGACACGGGCGGCGTGTAAGCCGAATGTCCTAGCTCCCGGAACCGGGAGTACGCCGCGCTCTGGATCGTAGCGAGCACGGTCCTCCGGGAAAGCAGCATGATTATGAAGTAAAGCAGACATGAGCCTATAATCAGAGCGGAAGCGAATAATCCGTATCCGAGCAAAAGCGATCTCATCGAATTCTCCTTTCTGCCGGCCGGCTGCCTGTAGCCGTTGCTGCCGGCACCGGAGCCGGTCCGCCGGAAGAAGCGGCGGCTAGCGAGACGGACGCGCCTGAGGCGAATGCCGGCTGCTGTTGCTGTGCCCCGGAAGGGTACCCTCCGGCGGTCATCGCAGCGGCCATCCGCTTCCACCGGACCGCCAGCTGCAGCGACTCGCTGTCCGTCCAAGGGGACGAGGCCCGGTTCAGCGCTTCATGGATCGCGTCGTACGCCGCCTTGCGTGTCTCGGGGCTTTCGTCGGGGGCGCCGGCCGTCTCGCACAGCACCCGGAAACCTGTGTCCCCGAGCTGCGTCAGCGCGACCGCCCCATGGTGGCGCACCCACCATTGCCCGTCGCGCAGCGAACGGCGGAGCCTTACGGCGTTCGCCGGATTGCCGAGCTCGCCGGCCGCCTTGGCCGCTGCCGCGCGAATCTCCCAATCGTCGTGCCGCAGGAAGGCGTCAAGCCTCCCGTTCGGCAACAGATGGGGATACGCGAGCAGCAGCTTGGCCGCTTTGACGCGCACTTCCTTGCGCGCGTCATCTGCGAGCCGTGCCAGCGCCGCGGGAGCGGCGAGCCGGCCGCCGCCGGCGAGACCGGCGAGCGCCAACAGGATGAGCGGCTCGTCGTCCGACTCCAGCAGCTCCGCGTACAGCGGCTGCGGATCAAGCGGCGACGAGGCGAGAATGTCTGCGGCGAGCTCGCGGGAGCCGGGAGCCCGCGCCGCCAGCAGCTCCGCGAGCTGCCGCAAGTCGTCGGCAGAGCGCGTGCATTTGGCGGCGGCGCGGGCGATGACGAAGCCGGCAGGGCCGGGCGGCTCTAGCGCGAGCAGCGTCAGCAGCTCCGGCGCCGCTTCGCGGGCCCGCATGGCGCCGAGCCGGTGGGCGGCGTCGATGCGCACCCACGGCAGCCGGCTGCGGAGCCGGCCACGCTCGAGGCCGACCAGGCCGAGCGTAAGGCACAGCTCGGCGAGCCGGTCGCGGTGCCGCCCTTCGATCCCTTCCATCCATTCCTCTAACTTCCGGCCGATCACCCTAAGCTCGAGCGGCTCGAGGGAACCGGCAGGCGGGCGAAGCGCCTCCTCGCCGTCCAGATTTGCGCCTACGTAATTGAAATATTCGCGGTGTTTCTCCCTATAAGCGGTGCTTAACTTCCCGCGCCGCCGGTTTCGCAACCGTAAGCCGTAAAGGGCGGCGAATCCGACTGCGGTCAGTCCGCACAGTGCGTACACGAACGGTAAAACTGCTGATACAGCATTTAGTGGCATCCCAGCAACACTCCTTCTCCATCACCTTCCGTCGGCTTAAGGTTTATTTGTTTGTAGGGTTATTCGTTCTTTATTGAGAACGACGATACTAGTATACCTAAATTATCGTTCGATAAAAAATTCGAAAATCGCGTTATTGTTTCATATAGTGAACATTTTCGCTAGTATCTCATCGTTTCCTTCGTTATTCTAACGTTTTTCGTTCTTTATAATGAATTACATGTTCGTTATAATGAATGACGAAAGAAAGGAAGCCCCTGGAAGAGCAGCGTGATCCGACTCTCTTTCGTTGTTGGAGAGCTGCTGGGCATTTGGGGACCGGGCCGGGGAGGCGGATGAGTGGGAATTGCTCGTGCCGCCGGCTACGACGTTTCTGGACAACCCGGTGTTCCGGAGCACAGCCGGTGCTTCCGAGTAACTTCGGCGTTCCCGGGTACATTCGGTGCTCCGAAACAACTCGACGTTTCCAGAAGCATCCGGCGTTTCCGAGTACATTCGGCGTCCCCGAGCTGGATAAGAGCTTCTAGCAACTCTTATTTCTGCGAAATCAACGCTTTTCAACTAAATAAGAGCGGTTTTGGACGTCTTATTGTTGCCGGGAAAGCGTAAAATGGGCGGGTCATGCTGATATTAGAGCTGCTAGTAACTCTTATTTCGACAAAATCGACGCTTTTCAGCTAAATAAGAGCTGCTCTCATTCTCTTATCGCGCGCGGAGTGTGCGAATTGGGCGGCTCATGCCGAGACATAGGTTACTTTATTCATTGCTGCTCGTATCGCTCAGCGGGCGCTCCACGCCGTACCCGTACCTACGCTCTGCCTGCTGTGCTGCACCGCAAGCCAAGCCGACGCGCTGCAAGCTGCCGAGCTGCCGGCCCGGCGGCGCCCCCCGCTCCTTCTGCCCGGTCCCCGTGCCAGTTGATCGCCAAGCGCTCCCTAGGCTCCGGGCCATGCGGCTAACCAGCGTCAAGCGCGGCGCTTCACCGCTAACTAAGCTGCACGGCCGCTGCATCCCGGGAGCTTGCGTCTTGCCGCACCGTAACGCAACGCGCCCGGCAGCGCCGGAGAACCTGCACGATACGTCATCACCAGCAAAGGAGAACGAAGAACATGGCCCCTTTCAACGCTAACGCCAAATGGGAGGAAGAAAAGCCGACACCGGCCTTTAACCCGGTTATTGCTTATATTCGCCAGCTGCGTCCGCGCCAGTGGACGAAAAATCTGCTCGTCTTCGCGGCGCTCATCTTTTCCGTGAAAAGCGCCTCCGTCGCCATGCTCGGACAAGCCGTCGTTGCGTTCGTCCTCTTCTGTCTCGTCTCGAGCTGCGTCTACATCATGAACGATTACACCGACCGCGAGTCCGACCGGCTGCATCCGGAGAAACGTCACCGCCCGATGGCTTCCGGGGCGATCAACCCACATGCCGCGCTGTTTTTCGGCTGCGTGCTGCTTATTGCCTGCATCGGAACGGCTTTCGCATTGGGAGTCAGCTTCGGCTTTACGGTTATCGTATACTTTGCGGTCAATGTGCTGTACTCGGTTAAGCTGAAACACGTCGTCATCTTCGACCTGCTGCTCATCGCTTCCGGCTTCGTGCTGCGGGCGATCGGCGGCGGCCTGGCGATCGGCGTGCCGCTTACCCCGTGGTTTCTCGTCTGTACGCTGCTGCTCGCTTTATTTTTGGCGATCGGCAAACGAAAGCACGAGCTCAACCTATTGAAGACGAACGGAGCCGCCCATCGCAAAGTGCTCGCTTATTACTCTCAAGAGCTGCTGAACCAGCTCGTCGGCATCGTTACGACGGCCACTTTGATCAGCTATGCCTTATTTACGTTTACGTCCGGGCATACGATCCATCTGATGTGGACGATCATATTCGTCCTGTACGGCATATTCCGTTATTTGTATTTGATCCATATGGAAGGTAAAGGGGGACGTCCGGAGAAGGTGCTGCTCGAGGACAAACCGATCCTGCTGACCGTCGTGCTGTACGCGTTCTCGGTCGCGTTTATCCTGGTGTATATGGAATAAACCAAACGGCTCGCTATAAGGGGGGAAGAAAGATGAACGTAGCCGTACTGATCACGTCCGTTTTGCTGGGTGCGCTCGGGCAGGTGTTTCTGAAATGGGGCGTCTCCCCGGCGGACGAACCTGCAGGCGGGACCGGGGCAGTGGCGGGATTACTGCGGGCTCTGTCGTCATGGCCGCTGTGGGCCGGGCTTGCCGCTTACGGATTCAGTTTGCTGCTGTGGCTCTTCGCCTTGAAAAAGTTTCCGCTCAGCACCGCTTATCCGATGGTCAGCCTCGGCTATATCGTCGTGATGGCGGCGGGAGCGATATTTTTTCAGGAGACGGTATCGGTTCAAAAATGGGTCGGCGTCGGACTCATCTCGTGCGGCGTCATCTTTATCGCCCGCTCGTAACCGGACAAGCCCACTCCAGACAGACATCACGGAAAAAAGGAGGCGTTGCCCCTGAACGCTTACGGCAACGAATGGTTATTCGCTATAACGCCGGTCGCCGCCTGGGTGGCATCCGGCTGCATCAAATACGCGGTCAACCGGCTACGATACGGAGCCGAAGCCCGGAGCCATATCGGCAACGGCGGCTTTCCGAGCACGCATACGGCGGTGATCTCCTCGGCGGCTGTACTCGCCGGCTTCGAAGCGGGGTTCGGCTCGCCCATGTTCGGGCTCGCGGTAGCCGTGACGATGATCGTCGTCATCGACGCTACCGGAGTCCGGCGCGCCGTCGGAGAAGCCGCCGTCCGGATCAACGCTTTATCCGCGGCGGGCCGGCACCGGCCGCACTCCGTTGCCGCCGATGAAACCGGCACCGGCAACGGCCCGGGCCATAGCCTTGGCGGCGAGCGGCCCAACCGGCCGCTCCGAGAGAAACAGGGCCATACGCGCACCGAAGTACTGGGCGGCTTGGCGGTAGGTACGCTGATAGCCTGGTGCATATCGCTATGGATGTAGAGCTGTCCGCCTACACCTACGGCAACGGCGACGGCGACGGCTTTCCGCTCTTGCCGCCTCCCGCCTGCAGCGGTGAGACCGTGAGACCGAAACTGCAAATTAACAACATGCGGAGAAGGAGATGACGATGAAGACCCGACTCTTGACCCTTAGCTTAATTTCCGGAATGATGCTTGTGTTGTTCACTTCCCTCTTGTTCGTACTGCCGGCGGCGGGCTTTCTCGTGAAGCTGCCCGTATCGCCGCTTCTATTGTGGATCAGTGCGGCAGGAACGATCGCCTTCGGGTGGTTCGCCGCCAGACACTACGATCCCGATCGCCCGATCCCGCTGTTTTTGTCTTCCCTTGCGGCGGCTGTCATTCCGTTCGCCGTGTCTTTTGCGGTGGCGGGTGCCTTTTTCGATCTGTCTTACGATGGACAAGCCTACCACCAGGAGGCGATCATCCATCTGGCCAACGGCTGGAATCCGGTCTACGACGCTCCGCTGGATCTGCCTACGGCGCACGAGAAATGGATCAATCACTACGCCAAGGCTGCCGAGATCGCCGCCGCCGCTTTTTATAAAGCGACCGGACTCATCGAACACGGCAAGCTGATTAACCTGCTGCTGATCTTCGCATCGTTCCTGCTGGCGGTCCCTGCCCTGCTCTCCCTCGGCGCCGGCCGCCTCCGCCCCGCGGCAGCGGTCGTACTCGCAGCCGTGGTAGCGTTCAATCCGATCAGCGTCACTCAGGCGTTCAGCTATTACGTGGACGGTATGCTGTCGTCCTCGCTGATGATTATGCTCGCCTTGGGCGCGCTTCTATTCAGCGGCAAAACCCGCAGCAATCGGGACAGCGGCGAAGAGGGGATCAGCGATATAACAAAGGAACGTCCGGGATGGATCGTTCCAACGGTATTTGCCGCGTCTCTGCTGTTTGCTGTCAATTTAAAGTTTACCGCGCTCGGTTATGCAGGCGTCCTATGCATCGGACTGCTGATCGCGCTGTACATGACCGAAAGATTCACGACGATGAAACGGATGTTCGTCACGATGGCCGCCGCCGGATTGATCGCCGTCCTTGCTGTTGGCTACAATCCTTACGTCACGAACACGTTGAGCAAAGGGCATCCGTTCTACCCGCTGGCAGGCAAGGATTCCGTCGATATTATGGAAAACTTCACGCCGCGCAATCTGGAGAGGCTGAACCGGTTCGAGCAGGCCGCCGTGTCGTATTTTGCCGTATCCCGCGAGAACGGCACCGACAAAATGCCGACCTCGACCAAGGTGCCGTTTACGGTCTCGCCCAAAGAACTAGCCGTCTTTAGCGAGCCGGACGTGGCGGTAGGCGGCTTCGGCCCTTTGTTCGGCGGCATTCTGCTGATCGCCGCGGTTGCGCTCATGCTCGCATATGGCCTAAGCGCCGGCGCTACCATCGCCGTTTCCGGGGTGATTGCCATTTTGCTCGCTTCGGCCTTCATCAACCCGGCCGCCTGGTGGGCCCGGTACGTTCCGCAAGTATGGGTCGTGCCCGTCGCTTGCGCCTGGCTCGCCTTCGTAGTCCGGGCCCGTCCGAACCCGGGCACCTTGCAGCTCCGCCCGATTCGCGGACATACGCAAATAAACCCGCTGTCCAAGCGGGAGCAGCTGACACGGGTTTGCGGCTGGGCTCTTGCAGGGCTGCTTGCGGTTAACGCTACCCTGGTCGCCTACTCGTATACGACCAAGCAGTGGAATTGGAGCGAAAAGCTCCGCTCCCAGTACGCGGAGCTGGCTGCGATGGACAAGCCGCTGAGAACGGATTTCTCCTTCAGCTGGTCGAACCGGGTCCGCTTCGAGAATTATGGAATCCCGTTCCGGGAAGAAACTCCGCTACGCTGCGACAATCCGCTGACGCTGATCAAATCGGGAACGACCGTCTGCCTAAGCAGCGCGGTTGTCCGGGAGGAGCCCTAATCAGGCTCCTCCGGGCCAAACGGCCTCTTCTCTCCACTCCGTTCCCCGGCCTGCAATCAAGTTAAGGCTTCATCTTGCTCCAGCCCGTATAATCATGAACCGCAATCCCCGCATAAGACCGATGGTTTCTCAGCTTCTCCTCGATCTCCGCCATTTGGCGATTCAACTCGCTCGAATCGGCTCCGTAAAACGACACATGCTCCCCTTCGTCCGTCCGATTGGTCTCCACGCCCACGAATACCTTGGTTCCGATCCGGTTGCCGATTCCGAGCTCCTTGTCCGCCAAACCGATTACCGCATCCGCACGATTGCGGTACGTCATGAGCGCGACCTCGTCCAGCTCCGACATGATCGTCTCGGCCATCGTAACAGAACGGCCCGGCGAGCGGAGCTCGTCCAGCCAGAACGGAAGCGCGGCGCCGGCCAGCAGTCCTCCGACGTTATCGACCAACTGACGAAAAAGTTTCACCGTTTCGACCCAATCAGCCGCAATCCGGGTCTGCTCCTGCTTCCATTCGTCCAGCAAATACGGCTCCACATCGATCTGAATGCCGTCGAACCGCTCCACTCCTTCGGCTGAACGGTTGTAGGCGCGGACCCATTCGACCGTCTCCGCCATGACGTGCCGTCGCTGCGGCAGCACCCAGTCCGGCGCGCCGGCCAGCGCATGAACCCGGATGCCTGCCTCCGCCGCCGTACGGATAAATTGCCGATAATGGCTAACCTCCACATCCGTATCGATCTGTACAAATATCCGTCCAACCTGTTCACTTTTCGCGAATTGCACGATCTCCGTTCGCGAGCGCGCGTCCGCCAGCCTTTCCGCCTCCCACAGCCAAGTCGCTTTCGTGCTGCCGTGCTGAGAAGCAGGCTTTCCCGCCAATCCCACCTGTACGGTTAAGATCGAGGCCGAGGCCAGCAGGGCGACCAGGGGCGCGGCGAATTTATGCAATCGGCTCCACAACCACAGCGATAATGCGGCGGCTGGAGCGCGCTGATAGCCGGAACTTGCTTTCTGGTTCACTGGTGTACTCCCCTTCCCGTCTAATCGTGCTGTCCATCCCATTATAGGCGGCACGGACGAGCGTTCGCCATAGGGCGATCCGATCAACTTCCTATCCCCGTTACCGGGAATGGCGGGCGTTGTACAGCCGGGCGACGCGGGCGATCTCATCGGATTCGAGAATATGGACTCCGGCATTTCCGGGCAGCGCGGAAGCAATCATCGCCGCCGCCATCGCCGCCCCTTCCACAGGCTTGTATTTGCGCAGCGGACCGGCGAATATCCAGGACAAAGGTTTGGCGACAGCCGAAGCGAACCGCTCCGCTCTGCGGAATTCGTCACGCTCGCCAAGCAGCAGAGAAGGCCGGAACAGGAACACCGCACGAAGTCCAAGCGCCGCGATGCGCTCCTCCGCCTCCCCTTTTACCCGGTTGTAGAAAATACCGGACCGGGCATTCGCTCCCATCGCCGATACCAGCGAATACGAGCGAATCCCTTCCTGCCTGCCGAGCTCTGCCAACCGCAGCGGATAATCGAAATCGACCTTGCGGAATAACTCCTGCGATCCCGCCTTCTTGATCGTCGTCCCGAGCGCGCAGAACAGATCCGCTCCGGCGAAATCGCCGGCCGCCGCTTCGAGCCGGTCAAAGTCCGTCAGCCGCTCCTCCAGATACGGATGCTCCATCCCCGTTGTGCGGCGGACCAGCGCGATCACTTTCGAATAGGCGCTCTCCTCGAGCAGTTGCCGTACCAGCTCTCTCCCGACCAGTCCGGTCGCACCGGCTACCACAGCCGTTCTTCCACCTCCGTACGCTGACGACTCTCTCATTTCTGTTTCTCCCCTTCCGACGCTTGCGCAAACAATCGATAGTTACATTATACCGTTCGGTCAGGCGGATAGCCCGTAAGTGCGTTTGCCAATAAATGAATAATCGCCGACTTATAACAAAATAAGAGTGAAAGCATCTCGTATCGGGAGAAGCTATTTTCGGCGAAAAATCTCCAGCTGTACAATCCTTCAACCAAAAACAGGTTTTTCTAAACAGCACATGGGTACGCAGGATTATAAATGGAAGTAAAAAGGCCGGCCATCAACCGGCCAGCCTTTCGCAAACTCGTCTTACCGATTCATCGCCGCGTCTCCGCCCCGTTCGATCCGAAGCAGCGCATCCAGCAAAAGATCCATATCTTCGTCCGTTCCGACACTGATACGCAGCTTGTCATCCAGGCGGGGAGCGGCGAAATACCGCACATAAATATGCCGGGCGAGCAGCCCTTCGTACACCTCTTGGGCCCCCAGGCTTCCGGGAGGGGGGGAGACGAGCATAAAATTGGTCGTGCTCGGCCATACGGTCCAGCCGGCCGCCTGCAAGGATGCGGCGAACCGTTCACGGGTGCTCAGGATACGGCCCACCATCTCGTTCTTGTGAGCCTGATCGGTGACTGCCGCTTCGGCTACGAGCTGGGCGAACCCGTTGACGCTGAACGTCTCCCGGCCCTTCAGCATCGCGTCGATCAGACGTTTGTTGCCAGCCGCAAAGCCGACTCTCGCTCCGCTGAGCGAATACGCCTTGGAGAACGTTCGCAGCACGAGCAGGTGGTCGTACCGTTCGGTCAGACCGAGCACCGAAGTGCCGTCCGGAGCGAAATCGATGTACGCCTCGTCGATCACGACAAGCCCGTTATACGACTGCAGCAGCTTCTCGATGCGATCCGCCGTGACACATACCCCGGTAGGAGCGTTAGGATTGGCCAAAATGACAGCCTGCGGAGCGGCGGCCGCCAGCGCGAGCGGCTCGATATGGAAGTTCGCGTCCGTCGGCACGGCACGTACATGGACGCCGGCAATATCCGCCACATTGGCATACAGGGCGAAGGTCGGGTCCGGTATGGCCACCGTATCGCCTTCACGGAGAAAGGTGCGGAACAGCAGCGTAATCAGCTCGCTCGACCCGTTGCCGCACAGAATGGACGGTGCCGGAACGCCGTGCACGGCGGACAAAGCTTCCCGGAGCCGGTCGCAGCGGGCATCCGGATATTCCTGCAGCATCTCCGGGCTAAGCGTCCGGATCGCCGCCTCCACTTTGGGCGAGAGCGGGTGACGGTTCTCGTTCTGGTTCAGCTTGAGCGCGCGGACGCCTTCCTCCGGGCGGCTTCCGGCCACATAAGGCTGCAGTTTTTCGATACGGGGATGAATCGGGATCATGGCTTGGTTTGCTCCTTTCGTTAACGGAATCGTTCGTGTTACTATTACGATATGGCAATTCTGACATTTCGAAAATATCCAGATTATCAATATTCAAGATGACAGTTGAACGATTCCTTCAAGGGAAGAAAGGAGCGGGGCACATCTGATGGAGCTTCTCCCTTTATTAGACCATACGTCTTCCGAACCTCTGTACAGCCAGCTGTACCGCCATATCCGCCGCGAGATCGAAGCCGGACGACTGGTCGCCGGCTCGAAGCTGCCTTCCGTCCGCAAGCTCGCCTCCCATCTCGGCATAAGCCGCACGCCGGTGGAAGCCGCGTACCAGCAGCTGCTCGCCGAAGGTTATGCCGAGAGCCGTCCCCGCAGCGGCATAACAATCCGGCCGTCCGAGCCCGACCTCGAACGCCGAAGTCCGGCGCCTCCCATCCTCAGCACCGGTAACGACGGCGCTTCTGCCCGTTCCCTGTCCGGGACCGGCAGCTTTCCGTCCGCTCCGCTCAGGCAGCCGGATATCGCAATCGATTTCGCCTATGGAGATGTGGACTTGAACCACTTTCCGTTTTCCTTATGGAAAAGACTGCTCGGCAGCTGCTTTCTGCCCGAGCACCGGGACTTGTTCCGGTACGGCGATCCGCTTGGCGAGCCCGGCTTCCGCGAAGCGGTAGCCGACTACGCCTACCGGGCGCGCGCCGTCGTCTGTCCGCTGGAACGCATCGTCGTAGGCGCAGGCACGCACCACTCGGTCGAGCAAATATGCCGTCTGCTGCAAAATACGCCCTATTCGCCGGAAGCTACGCCATTCGCCGTAGAAGGCGCGATCAGCAATGGCATCGCCGCAATTCTTCGCTTGCACGGCTACCGGCTCATACCGCTCGCGCTCGAGCCGGACGGCATCCGGATCGAGGACTTGTACGACTCCGGCGCCCGACTCGTCTACACGACGCCGTCGCATCAGTTTCCGCACGGCATGGTCATGTCGGTCGGCAAGCGGCGGAGGCTGCTGAACTGGGCGGCGGAGACGGGCGGCCTGATTGTCGAGGACGACTATGACGGCGAGTTCCGCTATGCGGGTCTGCCGATCCCGTCCCTTCAAGGATTGGATACGGCGAGCTCGGTCATCTACATGGGCACCTTCTCCCGCGCGCTGGCGCCCGCGTTCCGGCTCAGCTACACGGCGCTGCCGCCGGCGCTCGCCGACTTCGCGAGAGCCGCGCTTCATCCGTTCGACCGTCTGGCGTCCCCGCTGCACCAGAAAACGCTGGAGCTGTTCATGACGCAAGGCTACATGCAGCGGCATATCCGTAAAATGCGCAGCGTCTATCAGCGCAAACTCGCCGCTCTTATCTCGGAGGTCAAGCATCGGCTCGAGCCGCATTTCCGCCTCATCGGCGGGAGCGCCGGGCTGCACGTGCTGCTCGAAGCGGCAGACGGTCCGGAAGAGGAACAGCTCATCCGGCTCGCCGGCGAAGCCGGGGTTCGCGTCTATCCGACCTCCGTTTATCGGATCGGAGACGACCCGGAGAGACCGTCCTGCACCGTGCTGCTCGGCTTCGGAGGGCTCGGCGAATCACAGATCGAAGATGGAATCGGGCGATTGGCCAACGCTTGGATTCCGGCACGATAGCGATCAACGATCGGTTCCTCCCGCTATATAAGGAAACGTCCGCTCAAAAAAAAGACCGCATCCTCCGAACGGCCGATCCGTTCCAGACGCGGTCTTCTATTTCCGATAATCGCTCCGATTCCAAGCGGCCGTTTCCATTACAGCCCCTCTTACGGCTCGGGCTCGACGCTTGCATCGTCGCACTCCACCCGGTTGCGCCCTTGGTTTTTCGCCCGGTACAGCGCCTTGTCCGCCCTCTCGATCATATCCTCAAGCGTATTCGTTCCATAAGTTCGACGCGGGCACGTCTGCGATACGCCGATGCTGACCGTAACTCCGACCTCCATTTTTTCTTCGCGGTAAGGGGCGCTCGAAAACCATTTCCGGATGCGCTCCCCCAGTTCCCGGCCGTGGCTTATATCGCAATTGGTCGCGAGTACGATAAACTCCTCCCCGCCGTAGCGGGCGACCACATCGGATTTGCGGACGCAGGCGACCAGCAGCGACGCAGCATGCTTCAGCACCCGGTCTCCCGTCAGATGGCCGTATTTGTCGTTGATCTGCTTAAAGTAATCCACATCGACGATTAAAATACACGAAGGCTTGCCGGCCCTGGCTGACGCCTCCTCGATCTTCGCCCCTTCATTCATCAGAAACCGGCGGTTGTACACCTCTGTCAGATGATCGACGACCGCCGACTCCTTGAGCAGCTGAACCGTCGATTGGAGCTTGTCCGACATCATATTGAAGTTCGCCGCCAGCTCCTTCAGCTCGATCGGGGCGGTGCGGAACGTAGCCGGATCGATCCGGTATCCGTACTTCCCTTCCCGGATCCGGTTCGTGCCTTGGAGCAGAGCGCTGAGCAGATCGATTACCGGCCGGGTGATCAATAGAGCGGCGGCATAGCTGGCCAGCAGAACCAGGCCGGAGATGAGGCCCATCACGACGAGCAGCTTCCAGTAAGGCATATAAATATCGACCGTACGGGTCTCGCCGACAATCAGCCACTTTCCGTCCGAAGACCAGGCATAGGCGCCGAATACAGGCTCGCCGTTTACATTGTTGTACGCCTTGCTCGTCAGCTCGCCGGCGATGGCCCGCTTGTAAATCTCCGTATCGTACCGTCTGCCCTTCTCCGAAACTTCCGATCCGCCAGGCGAGTTCGTAATCCGATACCCGTGATGGTCGAGCATAAACGTTTCGCCGCTTTCGCCGAACTGAAAGCTGTTGACGATGCCTTCCAGTGTCGTCAGCTTGACCGTGGCGACGATCGCTCCCGCGAACTCATCGCTGTAGCTGCGGACCGGTGAGGAGAACGCAATGATCGATTGCCCTTTCACCCGGCCGGTCATCACTTCGGTTACGTAGCGGTTCCCGCTGCGCGCAGCCGTAAAGTAATTCCGGTCGGATACGTCGAGCTCGAGCCCTCCTCCGTTCGCCGAGTACATCTTCCCCGCGGCGTTGACAAAGTTGATCGAGTCGAACTCGGCATGCGACTGCCGGAACAATTCGATCTGCCTGCTCATCTCATCGAGCTGCAGCGACCGGCTCCCCGGCAAGGAAGCCAAATAGTCGACATCCGCGGCACGCTCCGCTTTCCAGTTATCGATGAAATGCCGCTGCACCTCGATCGCTTCTTTCAGCGCGGCATGGATCTCCCGTTCCTTGATGACTTTGACGGGGAGGGACATGAACAGCACGATCAGCAAACACATCGCGGCGATCAGCAGGCCCACCCACAACCGAAGACGCCCTTTTAACGTAGATATCCTCAAAATCCGTTTCAGGGTCTGCACCCGGTCATCCCCACCTATGCCCCAGCCGCCTCAATCGAGAACGATCTCTTTACTGGGGTTTCGCATATATTCGAACATCGATCGGATCTGCGATTCCGTATTCCGGGTCGAGCGACAGCTCAGGCAGCTCGTCTTCGCCGAAATACGCCGCCTCCGACGTCTCCAGGCTGGGCTGCAGTTGTCCCCCGATCCGCTCATCGGCGTTAGTTCCGGACAACGGACTCCGCTTCACGGGACGGCGACGGCATCGGCATCGTAAAATACTGAGGCCCCGATCCGTCCGCCGCGTATACGACAACAAGCAGCGTACTCCGGCTGCGGTCGATCGTCCCTTCCGCCTCGTAACGGCGCAGATCGAACGGAATCGTCTCCAGCACGGCGTGCTTGTACAGATCTTTCTCGCTCATCCCCAGAGCGGCGAATCCGGACGAAGCCTGCTCCGGACGTTCCGCCATTATGCGAAAATACGACGCCTGGGCATTTTTGTCGTAAGTGAAGTCCCACCATATTTTGCGCGGCTTGTATCTGTGGTTCATGAAATAGTCGAGCTTCATCAGACCGAGCACAACGTCCCGGTCCGGCGTCCCCCGCTGCTCCAGAAACGATTGCAGCCGCTCGAACAAATCTTCAAGCTGATGACCGATCTTCTGCCAGCCGCGCTCTTCCCAGTAATCGCCGAACAGTTGGAAAAAGTCGAACGCCGAATCGAACTGCCGGTCGATCAAATAACGGACCGTGCGGTCGAGCCGGTGCGAATTCCAATATTTCTCCAGGACGTCCTCTACCCGCTTGATGCGCATCAGGTCGGAGAACGGCAGGATGCTGTTGCCGAGTATCTCATAAGGCGCCTGATCCATATACACGTAGCCGTACTTGTCGGCTTCATGGCGCAGACCGGTTCCCCGCAGCATTTTCAAAAATCCGAGCTGCAGTTCCTCCGGCCCAAGGGCAAATACGTCGTTAAACGTTTGGCGGAACGAGTCGTAATCTTCCTCCGGCAGCCCGGCGATCAGATCGAGATGCTGGTCGATCTTGCCGCTCTCCTTCACTTTCATTACCGTCCGGGTCAGCTTGGAGAAATTTTGCCGGCGCTTCACCAGCTCGTTCGTCAAATCGTTGGTCGACTGGACCCCGATCTCGAACCGGAAAATGCCCGGAGGCGCATGCTCGGCCAAAAAGTCGAGCACTTCCGGACGCATGATGTCAGCCGTAATCTCGAACTGGAACACGCAGCCGCGGTGGTTGTCGATCAGAAACTGGAAAATCTCCATCGCATAGTCGCGTTTAATATTAAAGGTGCGGTCGACGAACTTGATCAGCTTCGCCCCGGAATCGATCAGATGCAGCAGGTCGGCCTTCGTCCGCTCCATATCGAAGTACCGGACTCCGACCTCGATGCTCGACAAGCAGAACTGGCAGCTGAACGGGCAGCCGCGGCTCGTCTCGAAATAAACGACGCGGTTCGGCAGCGCCGCCTCGTCCTCAGCGAAACGGTGCGGGGACGGAATATCGTCCAGCTTCAGCTTCGGCCTGCCCGGATTGACGCACACCTCGCCGTCCGCGTTCCGGTAAGCGACGCCGAATACGAAATGGTACTTCCGGTCGCCCGAAATCTCGCGCAGCAGGTGGAGGAACGTCTCCTCCCCTTCGCCCATGACGATGAAATCGACCTCTGGTAGCTCGTTCATCCAATGGTCGGTATCGTAGGACACTTCCGGTCCGCCCAGCACGATTTTCAGCTCCGGCTTGATTTTCTTCATCATCCGCACGACCCGGATCGTTTCTTCGATATTCCAGATATAACAGGAGAAGCCCAGCACGTCCGGGTCCCGCCGGAACAGATCCGATACGATATTCATCGCCGGATCTTTAATCGTATATTCAGCCATCTCGATATCGAATTCGTCCCGGCAAAACGCCTTCAAATATCGCAGGGCAAGGCAGGTATGAATGTATTTGGCGTTCAGACTGGAGACGACCACGTTCATTTGCTTCAAACCTTTCAGTCTTCTAATAGTAGGATCACACTCAATTCTACATCAAAACCGGATGAACACAAAATCGCTTTTTTGTGAAAAACTTGTTGGGGACGGATTTTGAAAATCCGAGACGAGCATGATATAGTGCAAGTACACCCGGGTACACTTTAGACATTCTACATAACGGTTCGAATTGGAAGGAGCGATTGCGATGCCAACGGATTTGGATCTGGAGAAATATGCGGAGCTGGCGGTACGCGTAGGCATTAACGTGCAGCAGGGACAGACGCTGGTCGTATCCGCGCCGCTTACTGCGGTCGAGCTGGTTCGCAAAATTACCCGCAAAGCGTACGAGGCTGGCGCCAAAAACGTGCACGTGGAGTGGAACGACGAGGAGATTACCAAAATCAAATACGAGCTGGCGCCGGACGAAGCGCTCAGCGAGTACCCGATGTTCCGGGCGAAAGGCTGGGAGGAATTCGCGGCGAACGGGGCCGGCTTCCTGAGCATTTATTCCACCAATCCGGACCTGCTGAAGGACATCGATCCGAAACGGGTGGCAGCGGCTACGAAAGCGGCCGGAACGGCGCTTCAAGGCTGGCGCCACTATACGATGGCGCACAAGGTCGCCTGGTCGCTGATCTCGACTCCGACGCCCGAGTGGGCCGCCAAAATGTTCCCCGATCTGCCTGTGGACGAAGCGGTTGCCAAGCTGTGGGAGCTGATCCTGAAAGCAACCCGCGTCGATCTGGACGATCCGGTGCAGGAGTGGAAAGAGCATAACGCGCGCCTCTCCAAAACGGTGGACTACCTCAACAAAAAGCAGTACCGCCAGCTCGTCTATAAGGGAGAAGGCACCGATCTCACGGTGAATATGCCGGACAACCACGTCTGGCACGGCGGCTCGACCGACAATGAGAAGGGCGTCACATTTAACCCGAACATGCCGACGGAAGAAGTATTTACGATGCCGCATAAGGACGGAGCCAACGGAACCGTGCGCAGCACGAAGCCGCTTAATTACGGTGGCAATCTGATCGACAACTTCACGCTCCGGTTCGAGAACGGCAAGGTCGTCGACTTCGCCGCCGAGAAAGGCTACGAGACGCTGAAGCTGCTGCTCGACACCGACGAAGGGGCGCGCATGCTGGGAGAGCTGGCGCTTGTGCCGCACCGTTCGCCGATTTCGGACACGAACCTGATTTTCTACAATACGCTGTTCGACGAAAATGCTTCGTGCCACTTCGCTCTCGGCCGCGCTTATCCGATCACGATCGAAGGCGGGGCGGAGATGACCAAGGAGCAGCTGTCCGAACGCGGCGCCAACGACAGTCTCATCCATGTCGACTTCATGATGGGCTCGTCCAGCATGAATATCGACGGCATTACCGCAGACGGCCGGGCGGAACCGATTTTCCGCGACGGCAACTGGGCGATCGAGTTCGATTGATCGACTGCGGTCCCGCCATCGATGCAAAAACCTCCGAAAGCCCTGAGAAATCAAGGGTTCGGAGGTTTTTTCGATTTCTTTCTATTGGACGTGCAGAGGCGGTTCCGTCACGCTTCTCCGTCCTTCTTCGATTAAATGGATTGCCCGCTCCACTTCTTTGTCTGTCGGCTCCGGGCATCCTTCCAATAAATATTCCCGGCCTAGCTCCTGCCATTTGTATACGCCCATCCGGTGGTACGGCAGCACCTCCACCTTCTCTACCCCGCGCAGCTTCCCGATAAACCGTCCCAGCTCGCGAAGCTCCTCCATCGAGTCCGTCCAGCCGGGGACGAGCACGCGGCGGACCCACATCGCTTTTCCTTGGGTGGACAAATGCTCGGCGAAACGCAGAATTTTGTCGTTCGGCTGGGTCGTCAGTTCCTGATGAGCTTCCCGGTTCATCATCTTCAGATCGAGCAGGACGAGATCGGTGTGGCGCAGCAGCTCTTCCGCATGCACCGGCTCGCAGAAACCCGAGCTGTCAAGAGCGGTGTGCAGTCCCCATCGTTCCTTGATCGCGGCGAACAGCTTCGCGACAAAAGGCGCCTGCAGCGAAGGCTCGCCGCCCGATACGGTAATGCCGCCGCCGGAGAGACGGTAAAACTCCACATACGGCTCAATCTCGGCGAGGATGTCCTCGACTTCCACCCGGCGGCCCGCTTCGGTATCCCACGAGTCCGGATTATGGCAGTACCGGCAGCGCAGCGCGCAGCCCTGCATGAACAAGACGAAGCGGATTCCCGGCCCGTCCACGGTGCCGAACGTCTCCAGCGAATGGATGCGGCCCGTCATACCTCACCATGGAACGTACGGCTGATCACGTCGAGCTGCTGCTCGCGGGTCAGCTTGATGAAGTTGACCGCGTAGCCGGATACGCGGATCGTCAGCTGCGGATAGTTCTCCGGGTGCTCCATCGCGTCAAGCAACTGCTCCCGGTTGAAGACGTTCACGTTCAGATGGTGGCCGCCGAGCGTCGCGTACCCGTCCAGCATCGACACGAGGTTTTGCACACGAGGCCCTTCTTCCCGGCCAAGCGCCTTCGGAACGATCGAGAACGTGTTCGAGATGCCGTCCAGGCTGCAGGCGTACGGCAGCTTCGCCACCGAAGCGAGCGAGGCGAGAGCGCCCTTGCGGTCCCGGCCGTGCATCGGGTTCGCGCCCGGCGCAAACGGCTGGCCGGCTTGACGGCCGTCCGGTGTCGTCCCTGTTTTCTTGCCGTAAACGACGTTCGAGGTGATCGTCAGGACCGACATCGTCGGCACCGCATTGCGGTACGGCTTATGCTTGTTCAGCTTGCTCATGAACGATTCGACCAGTTCCACGGCGATGCTGTCCACCCGTTCGTCGTTGTTGCCATATTGCGGATACTCGCCTTCGATCTCGAAATCGACGGCGATCCCTTTCTCGTTGCGGACCGGTTTCACTTTGGCGTAACGGATCGCGCTGAGCGAATCGGCTACAACCGACAAGCCGGCGATGCCGCAAGCCATCGTACGGACGATGTCGCGGTCGTGCAGCGCCATCTCGAGCCGCTCGTAGCAGTATTTGTCGTGCATGTAATGAATGACGTTGAGCGTGTTCATGTACAGCTTCGCCAGCCACTCCAGGACAGAGTCATAAGCCTTCGCCACCTCATCGTAGTCGAGCACATCCGAGTCGATCGGTTTCATCGCAGGACCGACCTGGATGCCGAGCACTTCGTCGACGCCTCCGTTGATGGCGTACAGCAGCGCTTTGGCCAAGTTCGCCCTTGCGCCGAAAAACTGCATTTGCTTGCCGATGCGCATCGCCGAGACGCAACAGGCAATGCCGTAATCGTCCCCATAGTACGGGCGCATCAGCTCGTCGTTTTCATACTGGATCGAACTCGTCTCGATCGATACTTTGGCGCAGTATGCCTTGAACTTATACGGCAGGTGCGGCGACCAGAGCACCGTCAAGTTCGGCTCCGGCGACGGGCCCAGATTGTAGAGCGTGTGCAGGAAGCGGAACGAGTTTTTCGTAACCCGCGGCTCGCCGCCCAGCGACATGCCGCCGATCGATTCGGTCACCCAGGTCGGGTCTCCGCTGAACAGCTCGTTGTAGTCGGGTGTACGCAAAAATTTGACGATACGCAGCTTCATGACGAAATGGTCGACGATCTCCTGAGCTTCCTGCTCGGTCAGCATGCCTTCCTTCAAATCGCGCTCGAAGTAGATGTCCAGGAAGCTCGATACGCGCCCGAGACTCATCGCGGCGCCGTTCTGCTCTTTGATCGCTCCGAGGTAGGCGAAGTACAGCCATTGTACCGCTTCCCGCGCAGTCTGTGCAGGCAGCGAGATGTCGTAACCGTAGGCGGCCGCCATCCGTTTCAGCTCGTCCAGACTGCGGATTTGCTCCGACAGCTCTTCTCTCAGACGGATGACGTCCTCGGACATCTGATCCACTTCGAGTCTGGCCAGCTCTTCCTTCTTGCCCGCGATCAGCCGATCCACGCCGTACAGCGCAACCCGGCGATAGTCGCCGATAATCCGGCCGCGGCCGTAGGCATCGGGCAGACCGGTGATGATCCCGGCTTTGCGCGCCGTCTTCATCTCCGACGTGTAAGCGTCGAACACGCCTTGATTATGCGTTTTGCGGATATCGGTAAACAGCCGGATCATCTCTTCCGGCAGCTTGAACCCGTAAGCTTCGCAAGCATCGGCCACCATGCGGATGCCGCCGAACGGCTGGACGGAACGTTTGAACGGCTTGTCCGTTTGCACGCCAACGATTTTCTCTTTCTCTTTGTCCAGATAGCCCGGGCCGTGCGAAACGATCGTCGATACGGTATCGACGTCTACGTCCAGCACTCCTCCCTTGGCCCGCTCCGCGCGGGTCAGCTCCATAATTTGCGCCCACAGCTCCGTCGTATGTCCGGTCGGACCGGCGAGGAACGATTCGTCTCCCAGATAGGGAGTCAGGTTCGTATCAATAAAGTTTTTCACGTCAATCCGCGTCTGCCAGTTCCCCGGCCGGAATTCCCGCCATGCTTCAACGTTTTGTGTTTGTGCCGGTTTTGTGCCGATCATGCCAGATCCCTCCATTTCTCTATCTACCTTGAGTATAGGCGATAATCGATCGCTTCCGGCGTGACATTTATCACACGATTGGGCCGATTCCGTTTCGAATTTGTGAAAAAAAGTACAATGTTACGAAAAACCGGTTGCGCGGCGGCGATGTGCGAGCGTTGGGCGAACGTTGGGTGGTCAATTGGCGGCGATGAGCGCACGCTGGGGCGGCGTGGGGCAATCAATTGGCAGTCGGTGACCGGTCCGCATCCTTTTCCCCCATTTTAAGAGCCTCAAACAACTCTTATTTCCTCCTCCAAGCGGGTTTCGGACAAAATAAAGGCTGCAAACCGCTCTTAACCGCTTCCTTCCCAGCTATAAGCAGGGCAGAAGGCCTCCCAGTTCGCTTTATTATCATTTATCGCCTTAGCGCGCCCCTCCGAAATCATTCAAAAGCCCGGACATTCGCCCGGGCTCCCGTATCTTCATTATAAATAATCGACTTGTCGTTATTCTCATGCCACAGCGTTTCAAAGCTGCGGCTGCATCGTATCTTCCCCGACGAGCGGCATATGCAGCAGTTCTTCGGGTACGAGCTCTTCGGCGCGCACCGGTCCCGTGTTGCCCCGGCCGGGATGGGCTGCCGTCTCGAGCGAGCTTCTGCGCACTTCGGCCAGCACTTCCGGAAGCGGAGCGATCCGTTCCTGCACAGGCATTTGCGCCAGCATCAGCGTATAGCTTTCTTCCTGCTCTCGGACGGTTAACACAGGGCCGCCGGCCGCTTTTCCCGGCTCCAGCCATCTGTGCGCTTCCCGGATCATGAGACGCTCGACATCCGCTTTTTGTTTGATGTAAACGGCGGAATCCCCGTCGGTTTCGGCGATCAGCCGCTTTAACCGTTTACGTTCCTCCATCCATTTCGCCAAACGATACAAAATCATCAGTCGAACACTCCTTTCCCCTCTGAACTTATTGTAAGGCGGAAACATTAAGGGAGCATTAGCGGATCATTAGCGCAGCATTAACTTTATGTGTCAATCGTGTAACAAGGTGCGTCAGCTTTACATAACGTTACGTTTCATGCCGGCATTACCAGTTTGCCACGTTGCGGACTTTTTATGTATGCGTTTTCGTCCAAACTCCAAAAAACGGCTCTCCGAATCGCTTGACCGGCCAATCCGCCCGGCCTTGTGCGATCCGTGAGAACCGTTACTATCGCTTGTCCTCTTCTAATACGACTATAAGTACGAGGCGCCGGGCTTCCAGTTATGCCTTTACTCCCACTTAAACGTAAAGCTCGAGATCGTAAACGCCACCACAATCCAGCCGCCGAGCAGCGCCGCCTCCGGCCACAATGCCGTAAAATCCGCCCCGACGTTCATCACCTGGCGCATTGCCGTCGTCAGATGCGAGATCGGCAGCAGCTTCACCACATATTGCAGCAACACCGGCATCTCCTTAATCGGAAAAAACACTCCGCCGAGAAACAGCATCGGAAACGATACGAAGCCGGCAATCGGTCCGGCGCTTTCCGGCGTCTTGGCCAGAGAGGCGATAATGAAGCCGAGCGACATGAAGGTGAGCGTCCCGAGCACGACGAACAGAAACAGCAGCCACCACGCCCCATTCACCTGCGTGCCGAAAAACGTCGAGCCGACGAACACGACGATAAACGCTTGCATGCCGTTCATCACGAGCCGTGCCGTTATTTGCGCGGCGATGAACGTCGACGCTTTAAGCGTCGTGCTCTGCATTCTCCGCAAAATGCCGCGCTCGCGCCACGAAGCGATTTGACCGGCTACTCCATTCAGGTTGGTAGACATAATCATCATAGCCAGAATGCCGGGGACGAGAAAATCGATATATTTCAAATTCAGCGACTGAACCGCGACCGATTCCACCGTTACGACCGGCGAATAGTTGGCAAGCTGTTTGCTCAGGCCGTCCACCACCTGCGACAAAACCGCCAGCGCCAACTGGGACGTCGTCATATTGGTCTCGTCGTAATACGCCTTGACCTTGGCCACCTCGGGCATCGGTTCGAACAGCGGATCGAGATACGCATTGGTGGAATGCTTCCCGAGCTGTTCCTCGTAGCCGTCCGGGATGACTACGATAATATGCAGATCGCCCCGCTTCAGCTCTTCCATCGCTTGTTCCTTGTTGTATTCCTCTTTCAGTTCGATCACATGGCTTAATTGGCGGAGCGAACCGACCAGCGTACGCGAAGCGCTGCTGTGATCCTCGTCGATGATCGCTCCATTCAGCGATATGCCGCTGCCGTTGCCGAGAAAAGCTCCCAGCATGCCCATAAAAAAAACCGGGAATAACAGCGACCAGAACAGCACCTGACGGTTTCGAATAAACAACCGGAGCTGAGCGAGCGTCAACTGCAAGTAAGCCTTCATTCCTCTCTCAGGCTCCTTCCCGTCATATGGATGAACACGTCTTCCAGCGTGGCTATGCGAGTGCGCAGGTCGACGAACTCCAGTCCCCTTGCTCCCGCAACCGCGATCCAATCAGTCAAGGTCGACTGCAGCCGATCCGTGTACAGCACGTAGACTTCTTTTTTCATATCCACCCCGGTAACCCCTTGCACGCTCTCCAGCACCGCCAGGACGGCACGGCGCTCCTCGTCCGGCAAGTCCGTTCTCTCCAGCTGGGGCAGCCGGAATTCGACAGCGCTCTCGGAATGCAGGCTGCGCACAAGCCGCTCCGGCGTATCGAGGGCGATCACCTTCCCTTTGTCCATCAGACAGATGCGGTCGCACAAAATATGCGCTTCATCCATGTAGTGGGTGGACAGCACGATCGTTTTGCCGCGGTTTTTCAGCTTCAGGATGATGTCCCATAACATGCGCCGCGCCTGCGGATCGAGTCCGGTAGTCGGTTCGTCGAGAAAGATCA
Organism: Paenibacillus sp. GYB004; assembly: GCF_036577605.1. Lineage (NCBI taxonomy): Bacteria > Bacillati > Bacillota > Bacilli > Caryophanales > Paenibacillaceae > Paenibacillus > Paenibacillus sp. GYB004. The sequence goes on along the minus strand of NZ_JARBDB010000004.1, from coordinate 329,789 downwards.
CTTCCGGATCGTTGACGAGCGCCAGAGCAATCGCAAGCCGCTGCCGCTGGCCGCCGGACAGATGCTTCACCCGGTCGTTTTTCTTCTCCTCCAGAATCATATCCTGAAGAAGCGGTTGTATCGGAACCGAGCTCGGATAAAAGCTCGCATACATGCGTACGATTTCTTTCACTTTCAATAAGTCAAACAGCGAGGTCGATTGCAGTTGAACGCCGATCGCCTGTCTGACCTTTTTCAGCTCCTTTTGCGTATCGAAGCCGGCTACGATGGCCGTTCCCTCATCCGGACGGCGCAAGCCTTCCATCATTTCCATCGTCGTCGTTTTGCCGGCACCGTTCGGTCCGAGCAGGCCGAATATTTCGCCTCTGTGTACTTCGAAACTTACATGGTCCACGGCGGTAAAAGAACCATACCGTTTGATGAGCCCTTCGGCCCGGATCACCGGTTTCTTGCCGCTACCGAAGGCAGCCGCCGTGTTGATCGGATCGCCCATACACACCCTCCTCCAGCGAATGGCACTATTATACCATTGTTCCGGAACGGCCGCATGCAAACCGCCGGGGAACGGGAGGGCGGATGCTTTTTTGCGTCGGATGCGATATAGTAGCAACAGGAACTGCACAGTCAAAGGAGAACGGAATGGACAAGAAGAAACGCACACCCGCCAAATTTACAGAGAGTAAGCAAGCTCCCGCTTCGAAACCGGGCCAAAAACAAGCAAGACGCACGGACGCCAAACCGGCATTCGGAAAACCAACCGCCGCTGCACAAGCGGCCGGCAAACAGCCGAAAAGCGCATGGGGCAAACCGGCCCCGGTCGCAGAATCCAACGGGAAGCAGGGCAGGCGTACAGATGCCAAAGCTTCCTGGGACAAGCAGCCTTCCGCCGGCAGACCGGCCGGAAAGCCCCAGAAGCGGGCAGCCGCCCAATCGGGCTGGAGCAAGCACCCTCCGGCTGGCGACACGGCCGCGGGCGCCAAGCCGCACAAAAACGCAACGCCGGCCAAAGCCCCTTGGGGCAAACACCCGCCCGCTACCGAGCTTACGGTGCAGCAGCCGGACGAGCTGCTGGCCTTCTTGATTCAATCGTTAAGCGCCCATGGGCGCAACGCGGTCAAGTCGATTCTCGCGCGCGGGCAAGTGTCGGTGAACGGAAGAACGGTAACCCGGCACGATCAGCCCCTGCTTCCCGGTCACCAGGTAACCGTCAGTTGGGCGAAGATCGTCAAGGCGGACAAGCTGGTCGGCTTGTCCATCCTCCATGAGGACGACGATGTGATCGTCGTGCATAAGGATGCCGGACTTCTCTCCATCGCCTCCGAGCAGGAAAAAGAGATGACGGCCTACCGCCAGCTGTCCGATCACGTGCGCCGCGCCGATCCGCGCAGCCGGATCTTCATCGTGCACCGTCTGGACCGCGACACATCCGGCGTGATGATGTTCGCCAAGAGCGAACAAATCCAGCAGCAGTTGCAGAACACGTGGCAGGAATCCGTTCTGGAGCGTACGTACGTAGCTTTGGTGGAGGGCGAAGTGCGGGAAGAGCAAGGCACGATCCGGTCGTGGCTGAAGGAAAACAAAGCGATGCGCGTGTATTCCAGCCAGAAGCCGGACGACGGACAGCTCGCGGTGACCCGCTATAAGCTGATGAAGTCGAGCAAACTTTTCTCGCTGCTGGAGGTAGAGCTGGAGACCGGACGGAAAAACCAGATCCGCGTCCATATGCAGGACATCGGCCATCCCGTAGTCGGGGACAAAAAATATGGCGCTTCCTCCGGCTCGATCGGACGACTCGGTCTTCATGCCCACATCCTCTCCTTCCGACACCCCGTCACCGGTCAAACGATGCGCTTCGAAAGCAAGGTGCCCCCTGCTTTCTTGCGGGTATTTCGGGAGTAGTTCGGAACGATAAATGAAAAAAAGCGGCCGTTTGGGACTTGAAACAAGTCTTGGACGGCCGTTGCTGGTTTTGCTTGCACGATTAAAACTTGCGTTTTTGATAAGGAAGACCTTCACCCTGTTCACAATAGGATTTGAGACTATAAAGGAATATGGCCCAATTGTAATTGCAAGATCGATAAAAGGGCGTCACTTCTTTCCAGTTCATATGACGCAGAGTCACAAAGGACTTCCCGTTCTTCTCTTCGATGTCAAAAGAGATAACCGTATCGATCCATTCCGGGTCCGAATCCATACACCGCCAAACGATTCGGTGGTTCGGGATCAATTCCTCGATCCTCATCTTGTCTGCGTCATGGCCGCCGAATCGAAATTCATTCAGGGAGCCAACCTGATTACGGACAATGAGTTCATTGGTCCAAACTTCCGACAACCCCTCAGCCGTGGTTAAGGCTTCATATACCTTCGATGCCGGAACATTCACGGTTTGCAAATGCTCGATATTTGCCATACTTTGCTCCTTTCCGAATGTGTCTACTTCCTATACGATTTTATGTTCGATACTCATGATAGCATAGGATGCGTATAAGGGTTTCTTATGGATTGCCTATTTGCTCACCACTTCAACGAAATCGGATAATCTTGATCGACGACGATCGTATCGTTGGTCCGGGCCATCGTAAGCGTATACCGCTCCAGCTTGGGCGCTTGGATGTATACATCAAGGAAAGACTGGTTGCGCCCGTCTTCCGCAGTTCCGAACCCGCTGACTTGAAAAGCCTCTCTATACTCGGCCTGTTGCCGGACGTACGTGTTGTAGGCTTCCAGTTCGAATGACGTCAAGTCTTTCCTTTCCGCAACGCTGAAATGCACATTCTTCAGCACCGTTTGCCCGGGCACGTCTTTCTTCACTTTCAAATGTAAGAATCCTTCGGGTCTATAGTCCGCCCCTTCGATCACGATGTCTTTGCCTTTGAAGCGGATGGTTTGCGGAAACTCGCCGTCCAAGATCAACTCTGCCCGGCCGCTCGGCTCCCGTTCGCCTACGGTCATGTTCCCGATATGCAAAGTCAGTGACCGTACGTCCGGATCGAAGAAGACGGATGAAGCGAAAGGCAGCTGCAGAGCCCCTTCCTCCAAAAGAAGACCAGGCCCGGAAGGATCGTAGCGGTACACTCTTCCTTTATCGTCCTGCAAATAAGGAGCATGTGCATCATCCCTCGGAAAATCGAACCGCCACCCTTTTGGCCCTTTCAAAATGACATTCATCGTTGTCGGCTGGATCGTCAGCTTCCGGACGACGAGTTCCGGCATATCCGGATCTCCCAACGGCAGCGCCTGTATCGGTTCGAGCACTTTATTGTGCAGCAGCTTGCTTGCCTGGATCGGAACGGCTATTTGGCCGACTTCCTTGCTATTGTTTGTTCGCGATTGTTCATCGGCCGTATCTTTCATAACCTTCAGCTGCAGCTCACTGCCTTGAGCCAAAAACCGCTCGGCCTCGCCCTCATTCAGCAGATACTTGTACGTCTCCTGCAGCACCGGCTTGCCGCTCCCATCCATTGCCGTTACGACGGAAGAGGCGGTGGTCGAACCCCCTGCCATCATATTCTCCGGATGTATCCAAAACCGTACGGCGCCCCGTTCATTCGTCACATCGTACACGTCGGAGCGTATGAAGCTTTTAAATAGAAGCTCCTCGTCCGTCAAATACATATCGCCGATCGTTATCGTCGTTCCGTTTAATTGCAGCGTCACCGGCTCTATCGGCGTATAACCGTTATTGACCGCCGTTTGGACGCCGTCCTTCTCGCGAATTTGCCGCAGCCAATCGACTGCGATTTCGATGCCGGGCACTCCCTTGACCAAGTCGGCGAAGGCCGGCGACACTTTCACCCCGACGGACAGCACAATCGCCATGATGACGGCTGCAGATGCGCTTTTGACCAGCACCGGCATAAATCGGGCTTGGCGCCGCTTAGGTACAGCGACCTCGGCCCGCTGCTCAAACTCGCCTTTCTCGAACCGTTCGGGCAGCTCCTCCGCGAACCGAAACAGCGACTCTGGTACCGGAATTTGATCCAGCGCTACCTCCAGGGTTGCTTTTAGACCATTATCGCGCTTCATATGATCGTAATCTCCTTTGTCGACGTCTGTAAACGGCGAAGCATTCCGCCCAGCTTCACTCTGGCATGGTACAGCCGGGATTTGACCGTACCCGACTTGATATCCAGCAGCTCGGCAATCTCTTCGATTTTCATATCCTGAAAATAGTAAAGCCCCACTACAATTCGCTGGTTCAGCTCCAGTCCCATAATGGACTCGATCAGCCTCTCGGATTGTTCTTTTTTCAATACGCTGTCCAGCGGGGAAGCTGAGCCGTCCTGAAACTCCAGGCCGTTGATATCCACCATATACTTGTAGCCGCGCTCTTTCCTGGCTACATCCAGCGCCCTTAGCGCGATAAGGTGGCCGAACCACGCCCGGAGATGGATAACTTCCTTTCCATTTATGATCGCGGAATACAGTTCGATCAACGCATTCTGCACCGCTTCTTCGGCCAACTGCTTGGACCGCAATATCATATAGGCGGACCGGTAAGCCCGCGGAATCAACGGATTCGCCAAGCTCTGGAACGCTTCCTTATTTCCGCGCCTGACTTCATCCCACAATTGTCTTTCCGTTTCCAAATCCATACTGCCACTCCTTTTGCTTACTCTATAGGTATGGCGTAAAAAATCGGTTTTTGGTTCAAGGAAACACACAAGAAAATTCTGGATCGTCGTTCCCGATTCCTGTTCGATCCGCTTGACTACACTGCGGTTCCGCCTGCCTCGGCGGACACTTTGTCATTATAGTACACCCTACCATTCGCTGCCCTCTTTCCCGTTACCCCAAATTCTTCCACTTGCTGCTTGGAGCTGGCCGCTTCGCGTATCCATTGTCCGGCTCCCCGCCAAGCAGACACCCGGGTTAAGTTCTCTTAGCATTCAAAAAAACGGCTCCAGCCTGCTCCACAGCGAAGCGGCGGACATGTAAGGCTCACCAGCATTTATTCGTTTCACGATCCGGCTTCCGGGCGTATTGCTTCCTTCCTCCGTCGAGAAAAACAGCTCGATCCCCGCCCTCTCCCCTTCCTCAAGAACGGTCTCGTCGTAGGCCCCGTATGGAAAAGCCAGCAAAGAGCGCTGGTCGCCGAGCTCCTCCCGAAACCGTTTCTCCATAAAAGCCAAATCGCTGAATATTCGCTTTTGATGGTCGGACACGGATTCCGGCTGCCGATGTTTCGACACGTACATTCTGGCCGTTAAAGCCGGCTGGGAAAAATCGCCGCGATCCGTCGGGACCGTCCGGTGCGAATGATACGTATGGCTGTAAAACCCCATGCCGTGCTTTTTCATTTCCCGCATCTGATCCCAAGTCAAATGCGGATCGGCTTCCGGGTCGAATAAATCCGAAGAAATGCCGACAATAAAATTGGAAGCGGTCATGCCGTATCGTTTCAGGATGGGAAAGGCGGCTTCGTAGAAGTTTTCGTATCCGTCATCAAATGTAACCACTACCGCATTGGGCGGCAGGCTTCCCCCGTTTAGCATGAATCGGACGAATCGGTCCATTTCAATGACCCGGAAGCCGCGGTCGCGCAGCATCCGCATATGCTCCTCGAACTGCCCCGCGCTTACGGTTAACGGATCGTTTGCCCCCGCTCCCTCCGGGCGGACATCGTGGTACAACAAAACCAGCGCTTTGCCGGTGTAGAACGCCTCTTTCCCGAAATCCATCCTCCCGACCAGTCCAAAACCCGACAAAACAAGCAATCCGGTTATTGTTATACACAAAATAAACTTCGCAAATCCCCTTCTCATGTGCTCACAAATCTCCTTGTGCTGTGGTGCGCGCGCTCAATACTTAGGCGCAGGGAAGGGGACGTTGGTTCACTCCCAAAGCTATTTTAAGTTCCAACGGGGAATCGTTTTGTGGTATACTGCAAGGTATGGGAACATACATTCCCGTACCACTTAGAGTCCGAGGAAGGATCGTGAACACAACATGGCCGAGCTGTTGAAAGAGATTTACAACGAGGCGTTTTTCGGGCAGTTGACAGGGAAACTGCGGGCGGAGTATCCGGCCTTTCCGGAGCGGACGTTTCTGGAGCTCGTTTACGCGGACGATTGGGAGTCGCTTGCGCTCAAGCAGCGGATGAGGCGGATCTCGGAATCGCTGCGTGCGACGCTTCCGTCCGATTACCGGGAAGCGCTGGATATTTTGAAACGTACCGCCGTCGACAGCCGCGGGCTCCCTTACATGCTGTATCCGGATTTCGTGGAAGTGTACGGATTGGAAGACCCCGAAGCCTCGATCGAAGCGCTTGCCTGGTTCACCCGGTATTCCAGCTCGGAATTCGCCGTCCGGCCATTTATCGTCCGCTATCCCTCTCTTATGCTGGAACGGTTGAAGCAGTGGGCGGCTGACCCGGACGAGCACGTCCGCCGGCTGGCGAGCGAAGGGAGCCGGCCGCGCCTGCCCTGGGCGATGGCGCTGAGCGAGTTCAAGCGGGACCCCCGCCCTGTGCTGGCGCTGCTGGAACTGCTGAAGGAAGACGAGTCGGAGTATGTGCGGAGAAGCGTGGCGAATCACTTGAACGACATCGCCAAGGATCATCCTGCACTCGTGCTGGAGACCGCCCGCCGCTGGTACGACCGGCATCCTCACACCGACTGGATCGTCCGGCACGGCTGCAGAGGGCTGCTCAAGCGGTGCGACCCGGAGGCGCTTCGCTTCTTCGGGTTCGTTCCGGCGGAGGCGATCGAGGTTAGCGGCCTGTCGGTCGCTCCGGAAGCTATTCACATCGGCGGCTCCGCGTCGATGGGTTTTACACTCGTGAATCTCGGGGAAGAGCCTGCGCGGCTTCGCATCGAATACGGCATCGATTTCGTCAAAGCGAATGGCAGCAGCTCCCGCAAGCTGTTCAAGCTGTCGGAGAAGACGTACGCTCCCGGAGCGTGCGCGGTCGCCTTTACCCACCGCTTCGCGCAGTTGACGACACGCAAGCATTACCCGGGCGAACACGGCCTTAGCGTCATCGTTAACGGAATCGAAAAAGCTCTTGTGCCGTTTTGCCTGCACGAAGAGCTTTGATTGTGAATTCATATCCGTTTGCCGCAGTCCGCTCCGGACTGTGCTGCCACGGCCTCAGACTCTGGAGGCGATCACGGCCGGAAGCTCGCTCAGCCGCTCGATCGCATACTGAGGCGCGAACGGGCCCTGAACCGGCAGCCGGCCGCGATTGTAGAAGCAGAAGTCGATCCCGGCATTGCTCGCCCCTACCCCGTCGATCTCCAGCGAATCGCCGATGTACAGCACTTCCGTCCGGTCCAGCCCAAGCTCCCCAAGCGCGATCTCGAATATACTCCGGTCCGGCTTCAGAAAACCCACCTCGTCGGAGATGATAAAGGAGTCGAACAGATGAGCGATGTTCCCGCTTGCCGTCCGTTTACGCTGGGCTTCGCCGATGCCGTTGGAGATGACGGCCAGCTTCCGGCTGCCGTGCAGTTCCGTTAGCAGCTCCTGAGCGCCGTCCTCGAAATGGCATAACTCGCAGAAGTGCTCCCAGTAGGTGCGTGCAAGCGGAACCGAGTGAACCGAGTCCCACTCCAGCCGCTGCAGCGTATCGCGGAACGAATATTCGAGCACCTGGTGGATCGTCAGCTTGCGTTCGATCCTCTCGCTCCAGTACACCCAATTGATCGGGGCGAAAGCTTCCCAGAACAGCTCCCAAGTAAACCGCTCCCACTGCTCCAGCCCATGCTTCCGGCCGGTCAGGCGCATCGAATCCGATTCGCATAGGTCGTAATTCAGCAACGTATTGTCCAGATCGAAAATGACCGCTTTATACAATCGTACTCCTCCGTTTCACTGCTGATGATTTTCGCCGGCTGCTCCGCCCGGTCCAATGAATACAAATCAAGAAAAACCGCTTTTACCGTCACAGCCGTTCCTCTCCTTCCCAGGCAATGGGATGTTATCCTTCCTCCGGACCTACAGCCTCTTCTCCAGGCAAATCCGGTACTCCCCGAAGCCGTACTTCCGGTGCAGCGAGCGGGAAGCCGCGTTCTCCGTCCCCGTTTCCGAGCGAAGCAGATTCGCTCCGTTTCGTCTGACGCTGTCCTCCACATAGGCCAGCAGCCGCATGCCGTACCCCTCTCTCCGATAATCCGGGGCGATATAGAAATCGCGAATCTCGGCGATCGTCAGCGCATACTCAGGCACATCGGCGAACGTCGCCCAGACGTATCCGATCAGCCGCCCGTCGTCCTCCGCAAGCTCCGCGATCGTCCGGGGATCGTCCAGCGTTTCCAGCAAAGCGGAATAAAACTGTTCCGGCTGCGACGTGGACATCCATTTCGCCTTGTACTCCTCATACGGCAGTTCCCTCGACCAAGACGTGTCACAGGCGTAGTTCACTTCACAGTGAAGCGCCAGCAGCAGCGATTTGTCGTGTTCCCTGTCGATTGGACGGATGTTCAATGCGCGCTCACCCTTTCATCCGATTATTCACATGTACTACTTTCCAGACGCCTTCGCGAAACTCCTCTTTCCTCATCCGGCAAAAACTTCTATAACGAACTCATGCGTCACCTTATGGACAAACCGGGCAAAGTATCAGCCGCATGTTCTACACCGCCGCACCTATGGTACAATCAGGATAAAAAACCGGACATGCTGCGTAAAAGCAGGGGAGGCAACAATCGTGACGGAATGCGAAGTGTTGGCTGCGGGGTATTCGTATCATACGAAGCCGTTTCATATTGCGACGACACGGGGACTGCGCAACTATTTGATCCGATTCCAGGTCGAAGGCAGCTGCCGCATCCTCGTAGACGGCGAAGTTCGCCTGATCGTCCCGGGTGATCTGCTGCTGTACAAGCCGAAGGACGCCTACGATCTGCGGATCGAAGCCGAACATCAGCCTGGCGGGGAACGGGAAGTGTCGAGCGGGGACTACTACTTTTTCTGCCGCGGGTCGTGGCTCGAGGAATGGTGGAGCCGCACGGTCAAATCCAGACATATGAAGCTCCCGCTGAGCAAGGAAGTACTCCATCTGTGCCGGCAAACGATACTGGAGCATCGGCGCAGCAAAGATCCGGCCAAGGAAATGACCGAATATTATATGCGTCTGCTCTGCCTGACAATCGAGCGGGCCAGCCGGGAACAGCGGTCCCCCGAGGAAAAAGGCCGGTCGTTTCTCGCTTACGAGATGAAGCGGTACATCGAAGAGAATGCCCTCTCCCCGCTCAAAATCGAAGACGTCGCACAACATGTGGATTTGAGCGTATCCCGGGCCGTCCATTTGTTCAAATCGGTGTTCGACCAGACGATTATGCAATACGTTCAGCAGATTCGTCTGTCGGTGGCGCGCGAGCGGATCTTATTCAGCAAAATGTCGCTGGAGCAAATCGCCGAGACGTCCGGCTTTAACAGCTACACGTATTTCTATCGCGTGTTCCGGGCCCGCTACGGCATGAGCCCAAAGGAATACCGGGCCGGCGACATGAACTGGATCGACTGACGGTACACGACAAAAACAAGCGCTCCCCCGAACCCAATCGGAGAAGCGCCTTCGATGATTATACCCACCACATTTGTCCAAGCGGCTCGCGCAGCAATACTTGCTGCAAATTCGTCACCGCTTTCGTGAAGCCTTCGTCGACCGACATCAGGCCGTCTTCGTGTTCGATGCTGACGACATAGTCGTAGCCGACCAGACGAAGAGCGCTCAGAATATCCGCCCAGGTTTTCAGATCGTGACCGAAGCCGACCGTACGGAACTGCCATGCCCGGTCGAGCATCAGCGAGTACGACTGCATATCGGTAATGCCGTGTTTGTTCACGTTGATCGGATCGATCGTCGTGTCTTTGGCGTGGAAATGGTGAATCGCTCCGGCGCGGCCCAAAATATGAACCGCCTGGACCGGATCGATGCCCTGCCACCACATATGGCTCGGATCGAGGTTCGCGCCGATCACTTCGCCGGCCGCTTCGCGCAGGCGGAGCAGCGTTCCCGGGCTGTGCACGGAGAAACCTCCGTGAAGCTCGAGGCCGATTTTGACATTACGCTCCGAGGCGTAACGTCCCCACTCCGTCCAGTAAGGGATCACTTTGGTCTCCCACTGCCACGTCAGCAGCTCTTGGTAATCGTTCGGCCATGGAGCTACCGGCCAGTTCGGGTATTTCGCATCGTCGGAATCCCCCGGACAGCCGGAGAACGTGTTGACCACCGGAACTTCCAGCCGCTGCGCCAGATCGACCGTCTTCACGAACGTATCGTGAAACTCCTTCGCGATATGCTTCTGCGGATGGAGCGGATTGCCGTGGCAGCTAAGAGCGCTGATCGTCAGCCCGCGGGATTCAATTGCCTGCTTGAACGCCTTGAGCTTGGACTCGTCGGCGAGCAGCATATCCGGATCGCAGTGAGCGTTGCCGGGGTATGCGCCTGTGCCGATCTCGACCGCTTCCAGTCCTTTGGAGGCGATGTAATCCAGCGCCTCCTCGAACGGACGGCCGGAGAACAATACGGTAAATACGCCAAGTTTCATAGCGGATATCCTCCTTCCCGGTTATACGAAAGGCTTCGGTTGAAGCCTTTCGCTGAAAGTAGCATGTACGTGATAACAGCAGCTTGCACCGATTATTGGTTCAAATAAACGGTTTTGCCGGTACGGCCGGATTCATACAGCGCTTCAAGAATTTCCGTTACGACAAGCGCTTGCTCCGGCTTAACGAGCGGCTCTTTGCCTTCCAACAGCGCTTCAACCCACAAGCGCGCTTCCATATCGCCGCTGCCTTCCTTCTTGCCGTCGTAGAACGCTACGCCGCCGGCGTCCGTTTTCACTTTCGTGTCGAACAGACGGCTGAATTGCTCGCCATTGATGCGCAGCCCGTCTTCCATATCGGCTCCGCCCTCGGTTCCGCACAGTACGGATTTGGCTTCGCCGACTTGCAGCGTGTTAAGCGCCCAGCTCGATTCGAGTACGATCGTAGCGCCGTTCTCCATCTTGATAAAGCCGAATGCGGAATCCTCTACCGTAAATTTCTTCGGGTCCCACGGGCCCCATGCGTTAGCCGCATTTTCCCGGCTGCCGAGCTTGTGGAATACCGAGCCCGTCACGCTGACCGGCTTGTAGTTGTCCATCATCCAGAGCGTCAGGTCGAGAGCGTGCGTGCCGATATCGATAAGCGGACCGCCGCCTTGCTTCTCCTCGTCCAGGAATACGCCCCAGGTCGGAACCGCGCGCCGGCGGATTGCCAGAGCCTTGGCGTAGTAGATCTCGCCGAGCTGGCCGCTTTCAGCCACTTGCTTCATATGGAGGCTGTCCGGACGGTACCGGTTGTTATATCCGATCGTGAGCTTTTTGCCCGTTCTTTTTGCGGTCTCCACCATACGGCGGGCGCCTTCGGCCGTTTTGGCCATCGGCTTTTCGCACATAACGTGCTTGTCTGCTTCCATAGCAGCGATGGAAATCTCCGCGTGAGAATCGTTAGGCGTACAGACGTGAACGACGTCGATCGTTTTGTCCTCAAGCAGCTGACGGTAATCCGTATATACTTTCGCACCTTCCGCGCCGTATTTCTTAGCCGCTTCCTGAGCGCGCTCCTCCACGATGTCGCAAAATGCTACCATTTCCGCATTTTTAACTTTAGCCAGTCCCGGCATATGTTTGCCGTTGGCGATTCCGCCTGTACCGATAATGCCGATTCTCAATTTTCCGTTTGCCATGAAATTTACACCCTCCTACTATTCGCTTCCGCTACTTCTTTTATATACGTTAGCAAGTTCAGTTCTATGTAATCATAAAGCTATTTTTTTGAACATGAAGTATATGATCAAAAGATGAACTTTCTGGCTACGATTATTTTTCCAGCTTTATTTTCTGCTCGCAAACCGTTGGGCAGACACCCGTTCAGCCGGGTTGATTTATCTCAGAAGCGTGCTAGTAATCGTTATAAATCAGGGTAGTTGTCATAGTTCGACCCCAATATTCGACCAAAATTATAATGATTACTCATGAATTTACAAAATCTATCAGGTTCCCATTATTTTGCTTTATAGTTCTATCGGCTTATAGTATACTGGACTGGAAACGATCTCACAGATGCAGATTGGGGAGTCATTATGGAAGCTTTATCGTTCATGGCTTTTTCGATGCTGGAATGGTTTTCGCTGATTATCCTGTCCTTCACGATGTTCAAGATCGAGATCAGGGGATTCCGTGGACAAATCGTTTTCACATCGTTTTTGCTGTCTCTACTTTCTTATATATTAATAGTCGCCTTAGATCTGGTAGGATATGCGACCTTCCTGCAGCCTCCGATCGTGTTTATTTTTTATTGGCAAATGTTCCGTATCCCCGCCTTTTATGCCGGACTGATTATGACCAACGGCTATTTGGCTTATATTTTCCTTACATCGATATCGTATATCGTCTTGCAACAGTTGGGTTCGATCCTCGTCGTTCCGGATACGACGATCAGCTTTGCCAATCAATCGGTCACGGCCCTTGTAGCTTTATTGGTTGCGTACGCTATTTATAAATACCGGATCGGGTACACCTTTGTTCCGTATTACCCGAACTCGAATATTAAGTTCACCAAAATCAATACCAGACTTTTGCTGTTTACGATTATGGGTTATCTGGCTTTAACCAGCTTTAATTTCTTATACTTTTTGGGCAACTACACCCAGTTTATTATTATTCCGATTACAGTATCTCTAGTCCTCTTACAATATTGGGTACTGAAAAAGGAGTTTTCCGATGATCATTGAAGCCTGGTCCGAGAAAATCGCCCGATCCATTAAAAACACCAATGAAAACATAACGGTAAGTATCCCGGTGATGAAATTTGCCCTGATTATCATCATCAACTTTACGATACCGGTGGTCGTCTCCTTATTGATCGGTCTGTTGACGGGCAAGTTTCTGGAAACCTTAACGGCCATAACCTTTTTCGTAGTTCTGCGGCTCTTGTCGGGCGGCTTCCACTTCCAGTCCCCGATCCCGTGTATGATCACGATGGTCGTTATAACCGCCGTTCCTCCACATGTCAGCTTGCCTGATATGTGGAGTACAGCCTTTACGATCGCCGCTCTCATCCTGGCAGCTCTTCTGGCTCCTTCCAACTTGCGCGGATACCACACGATGCCGGAAAAATACTATCCTTTAATGAAGGCTGCTTCCGTCTTACTCATATGCAGCAATTTTTTCTTCCACTCCTCTGTGATCGCATCCGTGTTTCTAATCCAAGGCATTTTATTGTTTCGATGGAAGGAGGTGTAAACCGATGGTACAAAAAGCAGCAAACGTAGTCGCCCATGTCCTTGATCTTGTAGCTCGTTGCTTCGTGCAGACTGCCTCTCCTTCGACTCATCGTCCAGAAATACCGGAGGAATTGAAGAAGTAATCTTTGATTAAGGCTGTCAGAGCCTTCTGACAGCCTACCCTTTTTGCTGGAGTTGACACTATAATGAAGTATCCCGTTACTCACGATCCGGATAACAATGGTCGAGTCATCATGCTTGATATAGAAGACATTGTTAAAATAGAAGTACATAACCGCAGCGTAACCTTTCATACAACCGAAGAGGTTTACTACCCCTTGGCCTGGAACATTTCTACACTAGAGCCGCATGTACTGGAACACGGTTTTCAAAGGCTGGACCGCAACAACTTGGTGAATATGAACAAAATAACTCACTTTGATGAAGAGCGCGCGCTCGTTTTTTTTGATGCCGAACTTACAAATAAAAGCAAATTTGCTACAATCTCGAACAGAGAAAAAAATAAAGTGAAAAAAGATATTATCGAAATCATCCAGAAGCCCAAAAAGCTGACGGATGACGGCTTCAATATGTAGAATCTCCTTCACGCAGATTAAGCCGCTCCTATCCGTACGGCTTTCACATATAAGAATGACGACTCAATACCGGATTTTCACAACATGAGCACGATTGCTGCATTGGACCGACATTCCTGATGTCGGTTTTTTCACTTCATGCAGCGGCCTTTTCGATAACCTTAACCGATACGGAGAAACATAATGAGCGCTTTGATATTCCTGTTCTTTTCCATGCTCGAATGGATCGCATTGATTTTGCTTACCTTTTCGATTTATCGGTTCCCGATTCGGGACTATGCGGCACAGGTTGGAATTGCCGTCCTTTTCTTATCGGTCATTTCCTTAGTTTTGTTTGAATATCTGGATATCGATATACTGGCCACGCTTATTCAGCCCTTATTCGTTTTTCTCTTTTTTTGGCTCTTCTTCAAAGTGCCTGTCTATTATGCCGGCTTATGCGTAGTGAATGGGTATTTAGGTTATGCCGCAATACAATCGATCGTCTTTTATGTGTACGAGCTTCTCGGCATTATGATCCATCCTGGAACGGCTCTCGCTTACTTGGCGCAAGCCGTAACGGCTGCAGTCGCATTTATCGTCATCGGGTTTGCCTTGAAATATCGTCTCGGGTTTTCCTTTGTGACCCCAAACGAAATTACGAGGGTACGGCTGAGGGGAACCAACCTGAAACTGCTGCTGCTAACATTTGCAGGGTACGGAGCACTCTCCAGCTTTAATTTTTTGTATTATTTGAGCGACTATACCATCATCATCGTACTACTTATGTTCTCCGCCTTTGCAATCATCCAATACTGGACGTTCCAGAAAGAGTACGAGTCGTCGCATTGGCACCGGACAAGAGCCGAAATGACCAAAACCCCCGATCTGCCGTAACACACGGCGTTCGGGGGTTTTGGGTTGTACGGCCTAACCGCTACTCTAGCTATAACAGCGCGCCGGTCATGGCGCCTGCACCCAAGCGTCGCCGAGCCACGTCCGGATATGGAGCCAGCCGTTCCAGCTCCCGAAAGCTTGCACCGTCTGCGGAGACAGCTCGCCCATGGCAGGCTCGTCCGCAAAAGGCAATCGGCGGAAGGTCGTGACAGCCGGGAGCTCGACCAACTGCGTCTCGCTCTCGATCTGTCCGGTTACCGCCTTCGGCACGCGGACCCAGTTGCTGCCGAGCCATGTGTCGATCCGGTACCAGTCGCCCGCTCGCTCCCGGGCCGATACGGTTTGCGGACCGAGGTAGGCGCCTACGGGCGTTAACCTGCCGCTAACCCGGTCATACAGATCCGTATCGCCCAGCAGTGTCAACGGCTGCTCGAACGGCTGCGGGTCCCAGGGAGATTTGCCCGCCGCGTCCGTCATATACCGGTGCACGCCCGCCGCAATCCCTTCCGCCATCTTCTCCTGATACGCCTCCGTCGCAAGCAGCCGGTCCTCTTCGGCATTACTCATGAAGCCCATCTCGATCAGGATGTTCGGCACTTCAGACCAATTGAAGCCGGACAAATCGTCGCGCGCTACCGTCCCCCGCGAATTCGCCTGCGTCGCGGCCACCAGATCCGTCAGCACGATCTCCGCCGCCGTCTTGCTGAGCGAATATTGCTCATTCGATACGGCCACCGATATCGCCGGATACAAGACCGAGGCTCCCTTCGCCTTGGGCGAGGTGGAGCCGTCCGCATGAATGCGCAAAAACAGATCCGCTCCCGCTCCATTAGCCAGCTCCGCTCTCTCCTTGTTGCTGATGTCGACCTCATGCGTATCTCGCGTCATCACCACTTGGTATCCTAGCGCCTCCAGCTTGTCTCGGATCCGCTTCGACACTTCCAGCGTCAGCACGTATTCCGGCTTGCCGGTCGCGACGCCGCGCGTACCGGACGATACTTTCGGCTTCTTCTCGGAAGAGCCGGGTCCGACCGATTCCAATTGATTATTGCCTCGCAACTGATGTCCCGGATCGATGCATATCACGGGAGCGCCGGAGGCGGCGGCACCCGCCGCAGACGCCAATACGGCCTGCACAGGCAGGCTAAGACTCAGAAGCAAGCTAAAAGCCAACATACGTTTGATTCTACCGGTTCTCACAGCTGCAATCCTCGCTATAGTATGGATTTTGATCCTGCTGTTAGTACTGTACCATCGTTTGGCGGCGTGCACAACGGCGGCGCCCTTCGTATGCATACTCCCCTCCCGCCCTCCGGCCCAAACCGAATAAGCTGTCATGAAAGGACGAAAATCCGATATGCTCTAGTAATGCGCTTTCGGATAAGCGCTATTCCTATCTTAAAAGGAGAGGATCGCATGCACACGCTGGATTGGGTTGTCATGGGGCTCTATTTCCTGCTCATGGTCGGGATCGGATTATGGTCGTACCGCCAGGTGAAGGGAACCCGGGATTTCTTCACTGCAGGCGGCCGGATGCCGTGGTGGTTAGCGGGCATTTCCCACCATATGTCCGGCTACAGCGCCGCCGTGTTCGTCGCTTACGCGGGCGTCGCCTACAAGTACGGCTTTACGCTTTATATCTGGTGGGCCGTACCGGTCGCGGTGGCGGTCTTCTTCGGCGCTCGCTGGATCGCCCCGCGCTGGTCCCGGCTGCGGCAGCAGCTTCATATCGAGTCGCCTACGGAATATTTGGCGGCAAGGTATAACGTGCCGACTCAGCAAATTATGGCGTGGAGCGGCGTGTTGCTGAAGCTGTTCGACGTAGGCGCCAAGTGGGCCGCCATCGCCGTTATTTTAAATGTGTTCGCCGGGGTGCCGCTGACGACCGGCATTGTCGTATCCGGCTTGCTCTCGCTGTTTTACATCACGATCGGCGGATTGTGGGCGGACGCGCTGACCGACTTTGCCCAGTTCATCGTCCAGCTCGTTGCCGGACTCGCGATGTTCGTCATCGTGCTGATCAAGCTCGGCGGTCTCGGCTCGATCGTCGACCTGTGGGACCGTCTGCCGCCGACCCATAACGATGCGTTCGCCGGACCGTATACGCTCGGCTTCGTGCTCGCCTACCTGCTGATCAATTTCCTCAGCTACAACGGCGGCACGTGGAATTTGGCCCAGCGGTTCATAGCGGCTCCGAACGGCAGAGAAGCGCGCAAAGCCGCTTATTTGTCCTCCGCTCTTTATTTGATCTGGCCGCTCATTCTGTTTTTCCCGATGTGGGCCGCCCCGGTGTTTTATCCGTCTCTGGCCGATCCGAACCAGTCGTACTCGATTATGGCGATGGACCTGCTGCCGCCCGGGCTGATCGGGCTTGTGCTCGCCTCGATGTTCGCCCATACGATGGCGATGACCACATCGGATGCGAACGCGATTACGGCTGTCGTCACCCGCGACATTTTGCCGAAACTGTTCGGCAGGTTCCGCACGATGAGCGGCAAAGCGTCGCTGCTCGCCGCACGCGTAACGCTGGTCGTCTTCACGACGCTGACGCTGATCGTCGCTATCAACCAGCAAAACTTCGGAGGCATTCTCAGCCTGCTGATCACCTGGTTCGGCGCCCTCGTCGGGCCGATCTCGATCCCGATGCTGCTCGGCCTGCTGCCGGCCTTCAAGCGAAGCGGCTCGGCGGCGGCGATCCTATCCTGGGCCTGCGGCCTGCTGACGTTCGGGTACGTGAAATATATCATGGAGAACGCCTCCACCGCCGTGCTGGTCGCCTCCCCGGTCGTCGTCTCCGCCGTGCTGTTTATCGGAATCGGCTGGTTGACGAAACAAAGCAGCGTTTCTCCGGAAGTCGATCGGCTCGTCGACTCGCTGAACGAAGACGCCAAGTAACTCCATCCGCTAGAGCGATTTGGAACACCCAAAAAGTTGTTCCGGAGACTCCGCCGGGCCATGTATAATGAAAGCAAGACAGCACCAGCCGAAGGAGAATCCGCAATGAGTTCCGTAACCGCATTCCAAGATTTGACCGACAATTTGCCCGACTGGGTCGAAGCGTACCGCGCTTATGCCGCAGAGGGCCGGGTCGCCACTTATATTCCGGAGCTCGCTCATGCACCGCAGCAAGCGCTCGGCATCACGCTGCACCATAAGTCCGGAGCCGTTATCTCTGCGGGTGACGCCGGTATGCCTTTTACCCTGCAAAGCATCTCCAAAGTATTCACGCTGCTGCTGGCCCTCATGGACCGCGGCGAAAAAGCCGTATTCGAGAAAGTAGGCATGGAGCCGACCGGCGACGTCTTCAACTCGATGCTGAAGCTGGAGCTCGTCCAGCCCGGCAAGCCGTTCAATCCGCTGATCAACGCGGGAGCGATCGTCATCTCCTCGCTCATCCGGGGAGACCGCCCGGAACACAAGGCGGAGCGCATCGTCCGGTTCATCCGCGAGCTGGCGGGAGACGAAGGACCTTCGATCAACGAAGACGTCTACCGCTCCGAAGCGGAGACGGCGAACCGCAATCGATCGCTCGCTTATTTTCTGAAAGATAACAAAGTGCTGGACGAGGAAGTCGAACCGACGCTGGACGTTTACTTCCGTCAATGCGCCATCGAGGTTACATGCGCCCAGGTCGCCCGCATGGGGCTCGTTCTGGCAAATGACGGCACCGACCCGTTCACCGGCCGCGAGCTGGTCCCGAAACGGTACGTTCGAATCGCCAAGTCGTTCATGGTGACGTGCGGCATGTACAACGCTTCCGGCGAATTCGCCATCCAGGTCGGCATCCCCGCCAAAAGCGGCGTTGCCGGCGGCATTCTGGCGCTCGTCCCGGGCGAGCTCGGCATCGGCATCATCGGACCGGCGCTTAACGACAAGGGCAACAGCACGGCAGGCGTCCATCTGCTCCGGCTGCTCTCTGAGCGGTATGACTGGAGCATGTTCTGACTGGCTGATCTGGGGGCCTACCCCTCATTAAACCGAACTCATCACTTCCCGTACCAACACAAAGACGCTTCCTATCCCGACGAATCATCGGGACGGGAAGCGTCTTTGTACCGGAATCCGGCGGGCGATTCGCGCAGACCTTTCAGGAAGGCTTCTCCAGTACCATATTCCAATCGACTTGCCGATACGGACTATGAGGAGAAGCGAGCAGCTTCGTCAGAACGGGACGGTTGCGGCTGACGTAGTCGAAGGTCAGGTCGGCATCCACATATTGCACGCCCGCCGCGAAGCCGTTCACATACTCGCCCCAGCCCGAATACGCCCGCTGTGCGGCACGCGTGATCTGCAACAGATAAGTCCAGTAATCGTCTTCCCCCATATAACGGAATTCCAGCCCCGCCCGGCACATAAAGGCACACCACGCAAAGTCTACCGCGGCGATTCCCCCGGCAGGCAGCCGCCGCAAATAATAATGGACGATGCTGAATTCGGTCCGCAGCTTCTCTTCCTTCAACGATCCGATATACCGCAGCCGTTCCGATTCGGGCAGCGCGGACAAGTAATACGCCTGCCGCTCGTAATTTTCCCTCCGCCCCTCGCACAGGAGCCAGTTGAGCATTTCTTTCAGGCTGCCCGCGTCCTTCACATCCCAGTTCTCCAGCACTCTGCGCTGCACCGACCGGTCGACCGGTTTTCGTTTGATCGGAAATGTAAAGGATGCCGGACCGCTCAGGCAAATCATCGATAAGCACTGCCCGTACAGCTCCAGCTTTTTATGTTTATCGGTTTTGGCTTCAGTAGCCATGCGCTCGCGCCTCCTTGTTGCCGCTTCAGAAACGGGCCGCTCTATAACCTACCGCAAGCACGCGAATCAGTGACGCATACAGCAACAGCAATACGATCACGTACAGAGTAAGCCGGAACGGCAGTTTGGTTCGCTTCGGGTCCTGCTCCTCCGGAATGATCCGGGTGTCGATCAGACGATCCGTCACCGTAGCCGCGTCTTGATACAGGGACAAACCCGGCAGCTTCAGCATCTCTTGCACAAGCCTCGGGAGCTGCCGGGGCGGCATATCCAGCACTTGGCCCGTTACCTGCATCGTCTTTTCTTTGTTCCATTGATCCGCCTGTTTCGCGTCCGCTACCGCGATGACGAGCGAATCGCCGAGATAGCCCGCATAGATCCAGCCGGATGGAACTTCATTCGAATGACTCGTCTCCTTCTTGGCCAGCTCCAAATAGGACACGTATTCCGCCGTCTCCTTGCCGCTCTCATCGCGGTTCTTGAATTCATATAAACCGATGAAGGAAATGTTGTTGTACGTAAACTGAACATGCGGCGCTCCCGCCGGGATCTCTGCCGCGCTGCCAACCGGTACAGGCGGTGCCGGCTCCTCCCCGCCCTTCTTGTCCATCCATAATTCCGAGAGCGTCGATCCGGTATGCTTCTCGTAAGTGGTTGCGATCAGGTTGTGGGTGAACAGAATAAGCAGCATGAGGAAAACAAACTTGATTTTCGGGAAAAACGTATATACCATCCGAAGCCGGGTCTTCCGGTCCCAAGGCTCAAGCCCGCCCCGAAGCTGCCGCAGCTCGGACTTGCGTCCCTTGAGACGGCCTGTCCGGATCGCTTCCTCCAGCTTCAGCCGGCTTTCGATCAGCGCGGTCGTCGCCTGGATGTCGTTCGGGCTTGCTTGCAGCACCTGTTCGAAAGACGATACGGCGCGGTTTAGGTTTCCCGCCTTCATCTCACATAACCCGCGAATATACCGGATGTCCGTCAGCTCCGGCTGACGCTCCAGCACGATGCTGCATGCCTCGATCGCCTCGGCGTACAAGCCTTGATCGTAATAAATCCGGGCCCGGTACATATACCCGTCGATGTCGTCCGGATGTACAGCGATCCCTCTGCCGAAGGCGGCGAGAGCGAGCTCCGTCTCTCCCGTGCGCAGGTAGTACTCCCCTTGCAGCCGAAGCAGATCGGGATCGTCCGGATAGATCGCGCCAGCCTGGCCGATCGCCTCGGCGGCGGAATCGAGATCATTGTGCCGCAGCGACTGGAAAGCGTCGTAACGCAGACGCAAAAACGTATCGGTGTCCCGTCCTCCCCCGCCGCTTAGAAATGTAAAGCGCAGCCCGGGCCCTTCGAGCTGTCCGGTCAAATACTCGACGAAATCCGAGTAGCGGTCGCCGAAATACGCTTCCTCCTGCGCCCGGTTCCGCCATCCGAAGTTGTCCTCCAGCAGCTGCCAGATGCTGCGCGGAAGCTGATCGCGCTCCTCCAGAAAATCCGCCATCCGATCGCTCAG
This sequence comes from Paenibacillus sp. GYB004, assembly GCF_036577605.1. NCBI lineage: Bacteria > Bacillati > Bacillota > Bacilli > Caryophanales > Paenibacillaceae > Paenibacillus > Paenibacillus sp. GYB004. Next base: position 308,847 of record NZ_JARBDB010000004.1, on the reverse strand, counting down.
CGTCTGCTTCAGCTCCACATTCCAGACGACGTCCGCGCTCAGCAGCTCCTGCCATCGTTCCACCTGAATCCGGGCGGCGAAGTCGTCGTACAACGATTCGGCCTCTTCCATAAACTCCCCGATCGGCGAGTTACTCTGCCGGAATTCGTCGTGCGTGTCGAGCAGGGTGAACCTTGGAAGTCTATAGTCGTCCTCCCGGTCATCTTCCTCGTAGTCGCCGTCCTCCTCGGCGTTTTCTTCGGCATTCCTTTCGGCGTCCTGTTCATCGTCTTCTGGGCAGCCGGCTTCGCGCTCGTTTTCCCCTTCTTCCTCTTCCACTTCATCGCAGCGTTCCGGCTCCGGCCGCTTGGCAAACCTCTGTGCCTCGTCATACGCTTCTCTTAACCGCTGATACCCCGCCGGGTCGTCCTCGGGATGGTGAATTTTCAGCTTTCGGGCGTAAGCCCGCTTAATGTGCGTGACATCGCGGGTCGGCTCGATGCCGAGTAGCTCCCAGATGTTCATCAGTATTCCAGCCACCTCTCGAAATGAAGCAGCTGCTTTTTAAATTCGGTCGCGGCTTTTTTGATGTCCGGCTCGTTTTGCGTAGCGAGCACACTTTCAAATTGACTGAGATAAAACGCAATTTCATTGCGCTTTTCCCCGAGCGCCTCTTCATACAGCCGCTCTCCCTTGGCGAGCAGCAGCCGGTTCTCCGTTCGTTCGCGGGGATGAATTTTAATGTCTCTTAGTTCCGCCAGCCGGGCTTCGATTTCCTCGGGCGTCAGGCTTCCCGGATTTTTCTCGATAATCAGCTTCTTTTTCTCCCCGGTCGAGACGGTCGTCACTTCCACTTCCAAAATTCCGTTAATATCGTATGTATAACGGACGTCGATCGCCTGCTTGCCCGCCGGGTCGGACGGCACCATCACCGCAAAGCCGCCGATTTTGATATTGTTCTCGACCTTGCGGCTTTCGCCCTGGAACACATTGACCGATATTTCCGTCTGGTTGTCGTTTACCGTGTAGAACCGTTCCACCTTGCTGACCGGAATCGGGGTATTCCGTTCGATAATCGGCATATAATGCCCGGATTCGTACTTGCCGTTGCCCAGCCGCCTGATCACGTCGGTGCCGAGCGTATACGGACATACGTCGGTCAACACCACTTCCCTCAGAGCTTCGTTCCGCTCCTTGAGCGCCACCTGGATCGCGGCCCCCAGCGCCACGGCCTCGTCCGGATTGATCTGCGAGAACGGAAGCCGCCCGAACATTTTGCTGACCACCGACTTGATAATCGGCATCCGCGTAGCCCCTCCGACCAGAATGACTGCATCGAGATCGCTTGGCGACAACGACGCGTCCCGCAAGGCGCGCTCGATCGGATGGCGCAAACGCAGCATGAGCTGGCTGCATATTTTCTCGAATTGCTGGCGGTCTATGCGGAGCTCGCAGGTGTTCTCCCCGTACTGGAAGCTCATCCGGCCGACCGTCTCCTGCCCGAGAGCCTTCTTGCACAACTCGGCCTGCTTGAACAGGGCGGAACGGCCTTTGTAGTCGAGCGCCTGCAGATCGATCCCGCTGGTTTCGACAAAATAAGTGACGAGCTGATTGGTGAAATCTTCCCCGCCCAGGTAATTGTCGCCCGCGATCGACTTCACTTCCATCACGCCTTCGAAAAACTCCAGAATCGACACGTCGAACGTGCCGCCTCCCAGGTCGAAGACGAGGAACTTCGTATCCGATTCCTCCTGATGGAGCCCGTACGCGATCGCGGCCGCCGTCGGCTCGCTGATCAGCCGCTCCACCTTCAGGCCGGCAATTTCCGCCGCGCGTTTGGTCGCTTTGCGCTGCGTGTCGTTGAAGTAAGCCGGGACGCTGATGACCGCCTCCGCCACTTCCTGTCCGAGAAACGCCTCCGCGTCGGCCTTCAACGATTGGATGACAAAAGAGGACAGCTCTTCGGGAGTAAACGAATAGTCGCCCAGACGAACCACTTTTTCCGTGCCCATATATCGCTTGAAGACCGAGGCGGACCGGTCCGGATGGGTGATCAGCCGTTCCTTGGCAATCTGCCCGACGAGCACCTCGCCGTTATCGTCGACGCTGATCACCGACGGCGTCAGCCGCTCCCCCAGCACGTTCGGGATAATCGCCGGTCCGTTGTCGGTCCAGTACGCTACGAGACTGTTGGAAGTCCCCAAATCAATTCCTATCATTGTCATGTCCATTACCTCGCGCTTGTAAGTTTTCGAAAAGGTGTCTATTTCCGCCACTTCATGTATTATCGGCAAACGCCTCGTTTATTTTTATGAAAAGTGGTGGAACATCCCTCCGCGCGAGGTGAATTGAAAAAAAGCCCTCTTCACAAAAAAGAGGGCCGTACTTGTACACTACGAATCTATCGGCCGTTAGGTGGCGCCCAACGGCAGCAAATCCGGCTCAGCCATATTCCCGGGCCAATGACTTCCAGACCTGCTCGAACGTTTCCGTCCGGAACCAGACCATCTCCATAGCCCGGGACAGCTTCGTCACTTGCTCGCAGGTCAAGCCCAGATCGTTGACCAATTGGATATCGCCGAGCGTCTCCCTGAACGACTCATACCCGGAGCCTGCAAAGGCGGAGTGCGGATACTCGGCGGATTCCGCGACGGTCCGGACCGCAGGGATCGTCGTGCTCCTCTCTTTCACAAGCGCCTGAATCGGCGTCGACAGCAAGTATTGGATGAAATAACGAGCCTCGTGCACGTTCTCGCACCCTTTGCCGATCCCGATATTCGTAGAGATCGCCAGGGAGCGGTCGTGCCGGCCGGCCGGGAATTTGCAGACGCCCCAGTCAAACCGGCACTCCCGGTACAGCGTGCACAGGTAATACGTGGACAAGATCATGCCGACCTTGCCCTGCTGGAAAATCTGCTCGCTCAGGTCCGAAGCTGTATGGAGCAGCGGCGCCGCCCGGTGCTTGTAGATCAGATCGAGGATGAATTGAATGCCGGCCTCCCCGGCTCCGTTCAGCGGCGGAAACGCCTTCCCGCTGCGGGCGAATTGCCCTCCCTCCTGCATAAAAAACAGCGGCCACCGGTAAAAGGAAGGCGACAGCGCGAATCCGTACTGAACGGTCGAATCGTCGATCTGCCGGCTCAGCCGCACCGCAGCCTGTACGAAATCGTCCCACGTCCAGCCGCCGTCCGGAACGTCCAGTCCGCCCTCCTCGAACATCGACCGGTTGTAGACGAGCATAACCGGGGAGAAGGAAACCGGTACCGCAAACAGTTGCCCGCCGCGCCTGGCCGGCTTCCACAAAAAATCGTAAATGTCGTTCCCCGTCTCCAGATGAAGATCCGTTAGCGGCTGCAGCACCGCTTCGATCTTCTCCGCTTCAAGCTCGAACAGAAACCGGTTGGAGATGCTGATCAGATCGGGCTTCAGCTCCTGCATATCCTGCTGTTTGTATCCCGCGTACACAAGCGGCGTGATCTCGCTGGAGAACGGCACGAGCCGGACTTGAATATGAGCGTGCTCCCGGTTGAAACGTCCGACGATTTCCTCGATCATCGGGTACTCGTAGGAGGGTAGCATCCAGTACAGATTCAGCAGCGTCACCTTCCGGTTCCCCGGGCTGTCCCCGAGCGCGAGAACGACGCTGCCTTTGCCCGCGATCGTCCGGATCAGCCCCTCCCCGGCAAGTTCCGCAACTGCTTTGCGGACGGTCGGACGGCTGAGCCCGTATTGCTCGGCGATCGTATTCTCGGAAGGGATGTATTCGCCCTCCTTCATCTCTCCGCTCATAATCCCCAGCTTCAGATCATGCAGCAATTTCGCGTATTTCTTGGAGCCTGCTCTCACATCCGGTCCTCCCCATAGATTGGCCCCGCTCCCGGGGCGGTGTCCCGTCCTGTCTATATGGCCTTATCATATCACACCCGGACAGACGGCAAAAGCCGGCTCGATTGGCCGGCTCTTCCCGATTCCGTCCGCTTACCCGCCGACGGTCACGATGAGAATGTCGCTCGATGCGGCGCCTGCTTCGTTGGTCAGCTCGGCGCGGTATTCATACGTGCCCGGCCCCCGGCCCGCGATGTTCGTCACGGCCGACTGCGCCGCAGGCGTCCGGTCCGTCAAGGTCCGGGTATCGATCAATACGCCGTTCTCGTACAGCCGGTACTCCGTTCCATTCGTGCCCCACCATAAATTCATGCTCACCTGGTAGCTGCCGTCCCCGTCCCAATTGTTATGGGCGATAACCGGCTTGCCCGGCGTTGCTCCCGTCACGGTGACGATGTGCTCGGCGCTCACGGTAGTGCCGTACGCGTTCGTAAGCTCGGCACGGTACCGGTATGTGCCGTTGTTCTTGCCGCTAATCGGGGTGACGGCGGATTGCGCCGACGGCGTCCGGTCGGATAACGGCTGCGTATCGATCCGTACGCCGTCTTCATACAACCTGTAGAGCCAGCCGTTCTCCCCGTGCCACAAGTTCATCGTAATGTCGTAGTTGCCGTCCAGTATGCCGTAGTCGTGACCATTATTATCCGACAGCACCGGCATGCCCGGCTTGGCCGTGCTGTTCGTCGTACCCGTCACGAGCAAGGTGACCGGCTCCGACGCGAGCTCTCCGTAGGTCGCCTTCAGCACGGTCGTACCGGCTTTTTTAAGCAGCAGCAGTCCCGTATTCATGAATTCGGCCACACTGCTGTCCGAGCTCTCATAGTGCGCCCAGCCGGTGGCATCCGCAACTGCGCCGCTGCGGTATACGGCCGTCACCACTGTCTGCGACACCGTGCCTGCCGGTGCGGGCGAAGTGATCCCTTCCAGGCGGATCGACGCAAGGCCCGGCGCCGGGTACGAATCCCGGTAAGACAGCGGGATGCGGAACGACGCTCCCTGCGCGATGTCGTACACGTACCCTTTGCTGAAATCGTTCGCGTCCCGGTAAGAGCGGATCGGCGTCGTATCTCCGAGATCGAGACGATACTGCTGGTCCCCCGCTGCCTGCGAGACGCCCTTGATCTCGTAGGTACCGTTGCGGATATTGTCATTGTCGACGTGGATCATCCGGCCGACCAGCGTCTGCGGCGAGAGTCCGCGCAAATCCAGATTCACGACGATCTCGTTTGTCAGCGACATGTCTTTCGTAAAATCGGCGACTGTCCCGTTCAAGCTGCCGAACGGTTTCTGGATAGCCGGACCGCTGATCGGGCCGATTAACGTGCCGTCGTGCAGATAAGCCGACTCGTACGCCCCGTCTCGTTCCGAATATACCCCGAAAAAGCCTTGGAACCGGAGCCGGTTCTCCACCGTATACACGGCGCTGGGGTCCAGCGAATAGAAGATATAGTCTACTCTTCCGTTTGCGAGCTGGACCTTTACTGCCTGAACGGCGTCATCGGTTACGATCGCCCCGTCCTTATACACGCTGAGCCGCTCTGCCGATGCGATCGTCCGGCTGTTCCGGTACGGCTCGATCACGGACGTGAACGTCGATTTCAAGTCCACTCCCTGTCTCTCGGCCACCATGTAGCGGACCGAAGGCGGGCTCTTGGCGTTATTCTGCGGCGGCTGCCCGCTCGCGAGCGCGACCTGATCGACGTCGCTAAGCATCGTCAGACGAAGATGAACGTTCGGATCTTCCGGATGAATGCCCCAGGTATCCTTCACTTTCCAGTCGACGCTGAACGGCGCTTGCGGATTCGCCGCCCGGTCCACATCGAACAAATAGTGGAACCCGCTGCCCTTGTACCCGCCGCCCGAACCGCTGCCCGGCTCCTTCTGCCCGTACGGAACGTCGATGCCCGCATACGTGCCGACATACCGGCCGCTGCCGTCCTGCTGCGGGACGAGCGTGAGCCCTTCCGCCGTTACCGCCGACGCATCCGCGCTGTGAAAGCTGAACGTATGGCTGCTTCCGCCCTCTACGCGGAAGAAGTCGACCGCATACGAGTTCTCCTCATCGACCCGAATCATCGAGGTCGTCCGGCGGTACGTCTCCGTGTTCGGATACACCCGCGGGGCTTCTACGTCGACCAGCTGCACATTCCCGTCTCCGTCGAAATGATGCGGAATGCCGACGATCGAGCCGCTCTGTTTGGACTTATCGACTACGACCGTATTATGGGAGATCGTATTCTCCGTCCATTCCATTCGTTTCGGATCGCTGCCGGTGACGTCCGGATAACCGAGATCCGGGGCCAGATCCATCCCGTACGCGTGAATGCCGAGATTCAGCGTATCCTTATGCCCGTGCCCGCCGTTGCGTCCGAAGTACAGCCATACATCCCGCTGCGTATCCTTCTGCGCGTTCTGCTCCCGTTCCCTGTCTTCCGGACGGACCAGAGCCAGCTTCTTGAACGCCGCGTAATACCCTGTCGCTCCCGGCGATTGTCCTTCGTAGACGAACGAGATCGTATGCAGGCCCGCCTCCAGCCACCGGGTCGCCAGCGTGGAGAAGCTGTCCGGAGCCGAAGCGCCGTAAAAGTCATACGAGCCTGCGTCCACCCCGTCGATGGCGACCTTGTATTTGCCGTAGCTGGGCGCTTTGTTCGGCAGCATGTCGATATCGTATTCGCCCGCAGCCGGTACGGAAAACCGGAACGTGATCGCCGCGCCCGCACCGTCCGTATTCTGGAACAGCAGCGCGTTGTAATTGGGCAAATATTTCGTTCCCCGGTTCGCGGAGACGATCTCCAGATCGTTAAACTCGTAGACAGCCCCGTTCGCATAAAATGGAGGGCTTCCGTCGCGGAGCGCCGCCAGTCCGTAGCCGCTCATCAGCGAGCTGTCCAGCTGCATCGGTCCCTCCGCCGCGATCACATTCGCGATATCGATAGCGACCTGCTCCGGATTCGGGGAGAAGATGCTTCCATGAATGCCGCTTGCCGAGCCGCCGTTTTTCAAGTAAATCAGTTGGGCGTGAAGCGGATTGCCCCACCGTTCGAATGCCAGAATATCATGGTTTTTGTCCCCGACCAGAGCAGGCGAGCCGAGAAATCCGGAGTCCCCGATCGACGGCGTATATTTGCCCAGCATCGTCAGACGGTAAAAGGCGGAGAACATTTTCTGGAATTTGACGTTGCGGTACAGATCGAATTCCGGATAACGTTCGTATCCGTCAAGAACCTCCGCCGCTTCCAGAAACGTGTTCAGCCATAAACCGTTGTAGCCGGGCGCCGCTTCGTTGCCCATCCCGTCCCGGTCGATCTCGTCCGCCAGCAGCCGGTTCAGGTCCCCGCCGGTCACCTGATATTGTCTGCCGTAAGGCCGGTCCGGGTCCTGAACCACGACGAGCCCGCCCGACTGGAATACATAATCGAGCCACAGCTTGGAGGTGACCTCTTCGTCGAGCACGACCGCAGCCAGTGCCAGCGCGCTTTGGTGCATCCCGTTGTTGCCGCGGATTTGCGACTTCTGCATGCCCGGATAGACGATGCGCACGATATTGTCTTCGATGTTTTTCCGGATCGCCGCCGCGGAATGTTTCGGATTCGCCATCTGGTACGTCTGCGCCTTGGCCGACAAAAAGGCGGTCAGCCGATCCTCCAGAACCTCGATCTCCGGGAAAAAGGCGTCGTAGGCGAACAGAAGGCTTTTGACGAGTCCGGTCTCCCAGATGTCGTTCACCGCTTTCCCTTGGGCGGAATGAACGGCCGGATCGCCGTTATCGAATCCTTTGGCCCACGGATAAGCGGTCACGTCGAGGTCCGGATACAGATCGGCCACCCGGTCGAGCAGAATTAGACCTTTATAGGCATATTCCGCATCGCCCGTGTACAGATACGCATCCCGCAAGCTGTTCAGAGCTTTCATAATAAAGCCGTTGTACCAAATGCCCCAGTGGTTGTAGTAGGCGATAAAGGTCCAGATGTCGCCATTCGCTTCCGTCCAGCCCCAGCCGTCGTCCACTCCCCATTCCGATTGCGGGTCGCCGGTATTCGTCAAATAGGGGGCTCCGTTGCTCAAAGCCTGCCGGTAGTCGAACACGCCGTATTCGTTTATCCCGCTCTGGTAGAAGGAGGCGAAGTCATTAGTCGGGAAAAATCGACCGGTTACCGGACTTTGCAGCTTCCAGGGGTACTGGATCGGATCGATTTTCCAAGGATAATTGCCGTAGCTGCTAATCGTGGAATCGTCCGGATCGGGACTGCCCTTCTGCCTTAATTTGTACCGCGTGGCGATCCCGAGACTGCGGGAGACGCTTTGCGGCGTCACGATACTCCACAGCTGATCGTCGTCAAGCGCCGCATAAGGCGCCGCGCTGGTCACCGCCGAGTCTCTCTGGGCCCGCGCCCAGTCGTAGGCTGCAATATTGGCTTGGGCGTTCGCCCGTTTGGCGTCGGTGTAATAGGTGCTCTTCGTTTTGCTGCCCGTGACATTCCCGGTGAAATCGTCCGCTCTCAGTGTCAGCATGGTCGTCTTCGTCGTTCCTTCGGCGGTCACTTTGATCTTGATCTCGCTGCTTCCCGCCGACAGCGCCTGGAAGACGCCCGTTGACGGATGTACGGCGAATACGCCGGGATTGGTGCTGGCATACGTCACTTGCGAGATGTCCGCCGCTTCCAGCAGCGATCCGTCCGTTCGGGTGCCGTACCATTCTACCGTGCCGGTATCCCCGATCTGATACAGCGTCTTGGAGGTGGCGGGCACCAGATGGTCGAACAGCGACGAAGGGGTTGACGTAACTTCACGGAATGCGGCTTCGTCATAATAAGTCGTCCCTTTATTGGCGCTGGACAAATAGAGCAGCAATGTGGCGGCAACAGCCCCGGCCGGCGCGGCGGCCCGGATCTCTGTCCTGGCCCACTGCCCCCGGGTATCGTTCACCTTGGTGCTGACCGGAGTCAGACGTTTGCCAGCCGCGTCCCAAAACTCCAAATACAGATAAGAGTTCGTATCCACGTTGTAGGACATGACCGAGGCTTCGTAGTTATGCCCGGGCGTTACCGGAATTTTGGAGCTGCGCAGCCCCGCCGACAGGGTGAGATTCGTGATCTTTGCACTGTAGGTGCCGGCGTACACTTGCTCGGTCGACGTCTGATACAGCTGGTTGTTGTCGTAAATCGTCCAGTCGGACGGCTTCCCGTTCGTTTGGCTTTCGAAGTCCCGGTTTTTCGGCTGCAAAGATTGTTCGGCATTCACGGCAACTGCCTCCGCGGATAAAGTTGGAATCGGTAAAGCAAACAAAGAAAGCAGGAGTGCGCAAACCAGCAACAAACTTATTGCTTTGAAATGAAGGCGAGATCCCATATTTGAGAACAACTCCTCTTACAAAATGGCAGTTCGTTTACAGCATTTGCAAGCGGTTACATGTTGTCCGATACGTGAAGCCGTTCTGCGGTTCTTGCTGCGCGTTATCCGTCCGGCGCCCATGCTCCGGGCGGAGCCTCCCTCCTTTTGAGAATTATTATTTACATGCATAATTTACATGACAAACTACTGACTGTCAATGAAAAAACAGAAAACGAATAATTAAAACGGGCTGTCTGTCTCCAACGTTGTTTTGCGATTTTTCGAGCCAAACTTTGAACCGGATGACCTTGAGAAAAAAGGACCTCAATCTCCACATTACCGTGGAAGTCGAGGTCCTTGATTGGAAATGGGGGCATTCGCGTGTTCTGCAAACCTTTTGGGACAGCCCCTCCTTTGGCTTGCGCAAATCCAAATGCAAATGCATACGTTAACTGTACCCAATAAAGGTGGTTTGCCCCCTTATATCAACCTGTTGGTGGGGCTGCACTCTTTGCCAACAACAAAAAAAGAGGTGAAACACCTCCTCCGCCTCGAACTGCTAGATCGTAATCCTGACGTTAATGTACCCGATGAAGCGAGATACCCGTAGATGCTGCTTTCTATATAAAAACGACAATCGTCCTTAGGGAGAACGACTGTGTTTCAGCGGATGTATATGCGGGTAATAAAAGGTTAACCGAGGTTTCATTCCGAAGCCTGTTCAGGAGCGGCAACGCGCTCCCTGCATTCCAATCCTGCAAAATCCAACTAGAGAACGGCCGGCAGTCCGTCCACTGTATACGTCGTACAATCCGTCTGCACCGCAAGCGGCGATTTCGGCGGGTTCGGCGGTATCGGCTGTTCCTTCACAACGTACCCCGTAACACCCAACTGTCTCATAATCACCCGGATGTCCAAACTGATCTTCACTCCGGCAGTATTCATCTAACTCCCCCCGATGATTGGAAATTAATCCCTAGTAATAGTTATCGCACGATGGCGGTGTAAATACTGTCAAAGTGTGTCGGGTATTCACATAAATTTTCATTTAAATTTAGACTAAGATTGCATAAATAACTAGAACGAAAGCCTCGGCTTTTACGGCCGATCCTAACCCCCGTCCTATTCGGCTCCGACTTCCGCACGACTGACGCACCGGGATAAACAAGGTATTTTCACCTAAAACGCCGCATCCGCTCATGTCCTTCGTCCCTTATCTTTCCCTTAAAAAATACTTAATGGAAATATTACCCTTTCGACAAGAACCAACTTTTTAGACGGAAATTTACTGTCGAAATGTGTAGTCCAGCCGATTTTTTATGCCTCCACAATTTTCTCAAGATGCCCGGCGCCGGACCGGATCTCCGATAGACAACCGGCAAACGGAACTTTATGATGAATATATATAGTAGACGGGAGGGATGTGTATTGAGGCAAAAAATTGCGCTGGTCACCGGAGGCAATTCCGGCATGGGGCTGGCTACGGTTATCGGGCTGGCCCGGGGCGGATATCGGGTCGTCATGGCATGCCGGAACGCGGAACGCGGGGAGACCGCCAGACGGGAGGCCGGACGGCAGAGCGGCTCGACGGCGATCGAAACGATGACTTGCGATCTCGGGTCGCTGGCGAGCATCCGGGAGTTCGCGGATCGTTTTCTGACCCGGTTCGATACGCTGGACGTGCTGGTCAACAATGCGGGAGTCGTCACGGTCCGGAGATATACGACCTCGGACGGCTTCGAAGCGATGATGGGCGTTAACCATCTCGGCCACTTTCTGCTGACGAACCTGCTGCTCCCCGCCTTGCGCCGCTCACCCCAGGGTCGCATCGTCGTCGTATCCTCGGGGGCGCACAAAGCCGGAACGATCCGGTTCGAAGACCCTCACCTGGCGAAACGGTTTCATGTCGTAGCCGGCTATGGCCAATCCAAGCTGGCCAACATTTTGTTTACGCGGGAGCTGGCCGAACGGCTGAAAGATACGAACATCACCGTCAACGCCGTACATCCCGGAGCCGTAGCAACCAATCTCGGAGTGGATCGGCAGACCGGCTTCGGCAAGTTCGCTTACAGGCTGCTGAGGCCTTGGATGCAGACGCCTGCGCAAGGCGCGGCGACCGCGCTGTATTTGGCGATGAGCGACGAGGCGGCGGGGGTGAGCGGACAATATTTCTACAAGAAAAAGCCCGCAGCCGTATCCGCCAAGGCGAGCGATGCCCTCTCGGCGAAACGGCTATGGGCTTGGAGCGAGCAGCAGGTCGGGCTGACCCGGGACGGGTGAGCCGAACGAACGGGCTGCCTGATTGTATTCCTATTTTGAACGTGTTCAAAAAGTCCGGTTTTCAGCACCGAGAAGATGGGATGAAGCTAGGAAATGAGGAGCGTAGCGTAGTGGGAACTACGTGAGCACCGGAAGTTCCGGCTGAATTCCATATTCGATGTCGAGCAGGCTTCCTGATCTGCTTCGTGATCAAAAGTGGGCTTTTTGAACAACCTCTATTTGTACTTCGCGATCAGATCCATCTTGGTGTTCCATACGGTCTCGCTCATGTCGACCGGATAAGGCTCCGGGTTCATTTTGCGCAAATAAGGGTCCCAGAACAAGTCAAGCTGGTTGTTGTGATAAGCGCGGATCTCATCCAATCCCGGCAGACGGCCTACCTGCTTGCCGCCCTCGAAGACGGGCTGGAGCAGCTCGACTGCCTCAAAATCAGTTACATCCTTCTGCAAATACGTATGCACCGGATCAAACAGCTTCAGCTTCTTTGCTTCCTTCACCCGCTCGTGCACAAACGCAATGTAATCACCCTCGGCTTTGCCGTGCTGACCGACGATCCGGTATACGGTTTTCATCCCCGGCGTCGTAATTTTCTCCGGATTGCCGGATATTTTAATAACCGGCACGTAGTCGTCTCCCTGCTTGCGGGCGACCAGCTTGTATACGCCCCCGAGCGACGGATTGTCCGCTGCGGTAATCAGTTGGGTGCCGACCCCCCATGCATCGATGCGCGCTCCTTGAGCTTTCAGATCGAAGATCAGGTTTTCGTCCAGATCGTTGCTGGCCGTAATCGTTACATAGCCGAGACCGGCTTCGTCCAGCATTTTTCGGGCCTGGATCGATAAGTAGGCGAGATCCCCGCTATCCAGCCGGATGCCTTTCAGCTTGTGTCCGCGCTGCTCGAGCTGCTTGCCTACACGGACCGCATTAGGAACGCCCGATTTCAACGTATCGTACGTATCGACGAGCAGCACCGCATGGTCCGGGTGAACCTGCGCGAACGCTTCGAACGCTTCCAGCTCGGTATCGAAATCCATCACCCAGGCGTGGGCATGCGTACCGACGGTCGGGATGCGGAACAGCTTGCCCGACTCCATGTTGCTCGTGCCGTCGAAGCCGGCGATGTAGGCCGCTCTCGATCCCCAGATCGCCGCATCCGCTTCCTGCGCTCTGCGCGTTCCGAACTCGAACAGCGTATCGCGGGGAGCGACCCGGCGGATTCTCGACGCTTTGGTAGCGATCAGCGTCTGGTAGTTCATGAAGTTCAGCAGTGCTGTCTCGATCAGTTGGGCTTCGAAGATGCGCGCCTCGACGCGGATGATCGGCTCGTTCGGGAACACGACCGTCCCTTCGGGAACCGCATGGAGCGAGCCCGTGAACTTAAACCGCTTCAGCTCGTCGAGAAACGCTTCCTCGTACCCTTCGGATTGTTCGCGCAAGTAGGCGATATCGTCCTCGTCGAAGCGCAGGGCGTTGATATAATGAACGATCCGCTCCAGTCCGGCAAATACCGCGTACCCGTTGTTAAACGGATTTTTGCGGAAATAAGCGTCGAATACGCGAACCTGGTTATGCCGGTTCAGCTTCCAATGTGCGTAGATCATATTGATCTGGTATTTATCCGTATGCAGTGTCAAATCCCCGTAATTCATCGGTTGTCATCCTTTCGGCAGGGGGTTCCCCGTAGAGTGCCGGACAGTTCGATCCGGACGGATTTTTGGTGCCGGCTCCCGGAATCAATCCGGAACCGGTTGGCCGCCGCTTAGCAGCGTAGCGCCGAGGGAGCCCCGGAAATGGCCGAGCGCCCAGTCGTGGCCGGGAGGGTTAAACGTTGCGACCGCATCCGTATGGACGACAATGCCGAACCCTTTGTTGTACGCATCCACCGCCGTGTGCAGGACACAGATGTCGGTGCAGACACCGACCAGGTGCAGCTCCCGAATCCCCCGCTCACGCAGCTTCAGCTCCAGATCCGTGCCGCAAAACGCGCTGTACCGCGTCTTGTCCATCCAGTACATGGCGTCGCGGTTGCGGCGGTATACGTCATCCAGCTTGCCGTACAAGTTTCTTCCGTCCGTTCCCCGGATGTTGTGCGGAGGGAACAGCTTGTGCTCCGGGTGAAGCGTGTCTCCCGCCTCATGAAGATCGACGGCCATAACGACCCAGTCTCCTTGCGCCGCGAACGACTCCGCAAGCTCTGCGATGCGGTCTTCGATATCGATCGCCGGCTGTCCGCACGGCAGCTTGCCTACGACGAAATCCACGGTATAGTCGATGACGATCAAAGCTTTCATAGGGGTAACCTCCTGTAGAGAAGATGGTTTTATGGTTCCGTGCATGTTGCCGCTGTACTGCTCCTTGCAGCTCAGCTGTTTATCCGTAAATCGACAACTCCGGCACAAAACCGGTAAACCTGTACAACTGGGCGGCCCGCTGCGAGTAGCGGTTCGACTGCTTCGGCCTTCCCTGCTCATCCTTCGCTTCTTCCAGCAAGCCGTGCCGGCTCCGGGTTGACGTAATTTTGCGGATAAAGTTCGGTTCCTCAAAATCCGGTACGACGGTGCGGATCACCTGGTACAATTCTCCGATCGTAAATTCGTCCGGCAAAAACTCCTTCGCAATCGTCGTCGTCAGCATCTTGGCCCGGACTCTCTCCAGAGCGTCCCGCACAATGCGGCCGTGGTCGAAGGCCAGCTTCATGGCAAGGACCTCATCCACCGGGAACAGGCGGACGTCCGCCGCATCGTCCTGGGCTTTGCGAGCGGCCAAATAACGCTCGTGCACAAGGGCGAAGAAGGCGTGAGAGATGATCCAGCCCCTCGGGTCGCGGTTCGGTTCGCTGTACACGTTAAAATATTCGAGATGAACGTCGGCTACGCTCGTCTCCTCCATCAGCTCGCGCCGCGCGCAATCGTACATGCTCTCGTTCTCATTGCTGAACCCGCCGGGCAGCGCCCATTGGCCCTCGAACGGCCATTTCTTGCGCTGGATGAGCAGCACCTCCAGCTTGCGGTCCGGCAAAGCCTTCTTGCCCGTCCCTTTGTCCTCCGAAGTGATCGTAAACATGACGATATCGGAGGGAGCCCCGTCCGGCGTCCGGTATTTGGCGGGCGTATAGTTGGATTCGTTCTCGATCTCGTCGGTCGGATGCATGAGCGTCTCCTTCAAATTGTTGTTTTGATAATGTCATAATGACATATTACGATTCGAATGTCAACTCATGTTTCTGGCTTGAACGCACTACAGTTCCGTTATCTGTTCCAGCACGATCAAAAACCGATACGGTCATCGCCGCATCGGTCTTCTGTCACCTTATTCCTTCAAGAAACAACTACGATTTCTACAACGTCCTTCTTCCGTTCATCTTCCTCGGCGATCAGCCGAACCGTACGCATGCTTCGATCGTAAGCCCAGCCTTCTCCCTCGACGCCCCAAGAGGCATCGTCCCGAGTATTCTTCTCCACTCGTTCCGGCAGCTTCTCCCCGTTGATTTCAATGAAGGCGGGCTTCTTATCCGAATGGATCCGGATATCGTAGCTGCGCTTCGCTGGCATTCCCTCATACATCCCGATTCGCGGACTTATTCGCAGAACGACGGCATCCTGTTGTTGCCGGCATTCGATCCGCGTCTCGGCAACGTTCCCCTCCTCATAAAGGAAAGTCGTCCCGTCATCCTCATACAGCGTAAAATTGCTGGCGTCATGCGGGTAAACCTGCACCCCTAAACGTTCGACAGACTTCTCTCCAACGTAGTCCATTTCGGGCCATTCGGGGATGATAGCTCCGGCGCGAACGAATAATGCTCCTCCCGCGTATGCGGGTATCTTGCAGGCGACGGTTTGCGGGCCCGTGTACCGCTCCTTCGTCCAATAATCGATCCACTCGCCTTCCGGCAAATAGACTTCGTCCGTAAAAGCGGCGACGAGGAAGGAATCGCCGAACATATACTGTCCGAGCAGGTCGTCCGACTTCGGATCGTTCGGATACGCGAGCGGCATAGCACGGATAATCGGCATTCCCGTACGAGCGGCAGCATGCGCCGCGGAATAGATGTACGGCAGAAGACGATACCGCAGCTTCGCGTACATTTTGAACATAGCCAGCATCTTCTTATCCAGCAGCCACGGATGGCGCCAGTAGGCCCAGCTGTTCACCTGCGACCATGGCTGCAAAAACCCGAAGTGGAGACCGGCCGGAGTAAACACCTCCATATCGCAGCTCGTATTGGAATGTCCGGACAACCCGAGATTCAGCAGCGATACGAGCGGCTTCGGCCCTCCGCCGGTGTCCCCTGCCCAAGTGGCCGCATATTGCTGGATGCCTGCAAATCCGCCTGCCGTATAAATCATCGGTCTGCGTCCCGTCTGCTCCTTAAAGCCGAGATGCATCTGTTTGGCGAGCAAAATCGGATACAGGTTGTGCATCTCTTCGTCGATCATTCCATTGCCCCAAAGCCGGTCGGGGTGGTCGAGAACTTGCTGGGCGCCATCCAGCTTGAACGCGGAGACGCCCTGCCTCACAAACTTGGTTAAATGCTCATACCACGCCTCGCCATGCTTCGTGACCCTATCCATATAGACCGGGTGCTGCAGCTTCGTATCTTGTTCATAATCGTCCGGATGAGTCCTTTGGAAGCCCGCATCCTCCGCACTCAAGCCGCTTGAACCGCCGCCGGCATTTTCTTTCTCCCGGATCAGCCGCTCCTCATGCAAACTCATGTCGTAATCGGCACATAGCCACAAACTCAATTTAAAGCCGAGTCGTTCCAAGGCGCCGAAGAAAGTGGAAGGTCCGCCGTCCGGCAACCAATACGGAACCGCAAACCTCTCCGGATGCCAGTTCTTATTCACCGAATAATCGTAATTTTTTTCCATCCAGCCCGGTTCCAGCCCGATCAAGTCGCAAGGGATGCCCTCGCGGCGAAAGTTCAGCGCATCGTCGATCATCTCTCTCGCATTGGCCTGTTCATTGCACACGAAAGTAAGGCCGTATGCCCAGATCGGGAGAACCTGCGGCTTGCCGGCGACGGACGTGTAGCTTTGAAGCAGATCGGCATACGTTTCTCCCGCGAACAAGAAATAGTCCAGCTCGCCGCGGCGGCCCCAAAATCGCAGCCGATCATTCACCGTGCTGCCTACATCTACAGAATGTCGCCATGTCGTGTTAATAAGGAGCCCCCATCCGTTGCTGCTCATAAGAAACGGAATCGGAGCATACGCTTTCACATTCGCCACCCACATGTTCGCCCGATGACCGCGTTTTTGAATGCATTCACGCGTTTCGTCGCCCAATCCGTACACCCGCTCCTGCTCGGACAACAGAAATTCCGCGCCGAACCCCCTCTGCGGATCGGACCACGGCGGTATCGCATGGCGTGTCAGCATCTCACCTCGTGCATTCATAAGTTCGATGCGGCCGCTGCTTTTCTCCACTCGAAGCTGCGCTCGTTCCGTACGGATATCCAGCATATGCTCTTGATCGTTAACCGTACAAGCGGCATCCCTTTGCCGGCTGTCCAATATGCCGTAACGGATCAGCGCGGGCTCGCGGAAATCGTCAGCCGCACTTAAGCGGACGCGGAACGTATCCGGCGCAACAACTTGAATGCACATATGCCCGCCGCTTTGCAATATAATTTTCAGCGATTTATTTTCCACGCTTTATACCTCTTCTCCGGGTTATACGCCTATTTCGGCTTTGCCGTCTGAATTTTTTGATTAGCCGTTTCTTCGGCATCGCGCAGCGCCGTATTGAGATCCTTCGCGCCGCTGATGGCTGCAATGACGGCATTGTAAAATTCGGTAGTGGCGATACTGTTGTATCTCGTCACAGCGCTCGCGGGACCGTATTTTTGCGGCAGCATCGCTTTCGTATTTTTGCCTTTGAACAATGGCACATCTTGACCGAACGATTCTCTGACCGCCTTGCTTTGCAATACGGTCAGCATCTTTCCTTCCTTCGACTTCTGCAGTTGGAACTCTTCCGATGTGAAGTAGGAGATGGCCTCGAACGCCTGATCCTTGTACTTGCTCGTATTCGTAATGTAATAGTACGCGGGGTAAGGCTGAGGCCCGACGGATGGCGCATCTTTAAATACGGGAAACGTAGCGATGTCGAAGTTCATTCCTTCCAGCTGGGCGGCATGCGTGCCGGTTATCTCGAGAAACATGGCCGTATTGCGGTCTTTGAAAAACCGGTTCGTTTGAACGCCGACGTCCAGTGCTTTAACCGTCTTCTCGTAGCCGGGAACCGTATAATAGCGGATGAAATTATCGGCAAACTTCTTCCAGCCATCCGTATTAATAACGGCTTTCTCCGACGCCGGGTCGATCGGATTGAGCGAACGGGCGTTCATCAGCGCCAAATGTCCGAACGGCATCGCCATCCCGTAGTATTGCGTATCCCCGTCTTTTCGCGTAAGCTTCTTATTCAGTTCTTCTAGATCATCCCAATTCATGCCGTCCTCCGGATAGGAAACGCCGAATTTATCGAACACATCTTTATTGTAATAAAGCGCCGAAGGAGGAACGTACGCCGGGAGACCGTACATGCCGCCTTTTGCGATTTGCTTGGCCATATCGACCGTTGTCGGATCCAGCTTGCTCAGATCGTAACCTGCCTTTTTGATCATCGGGGAAATGTCGAATTCCAGCTTCTGATCGAGCAGCGTAGGCGGCGTCGCTCCGATCGAGCAAAAAATGATATCGATTGTTTGGCCTGCCGCGATCAGTTCGGCGATGCCCGTTCCCGGCCTCGAACCGCCCACGATAAACTTGGGAGTCATATAAGGAAATTTTTTCTTGAGCGGCTCCCCCAACAATTGATTCAATCCTTCTTCGTCCCAATCGTTAATAAACGGATAATACAGGACCAGCTCGACCGGCTCTTGCGGAGATGCATTTGATTCGTTAGTTTGTCCTTCCTGTCCTTCCTGTCCTTCCTGTCCGCTTCCGCATGCCGTCGTCAAGGCAGTTGCCAGTAGGAGCGACAACAGTGCCGCCGCGCTCGCTTTTCCGTTTTTATGGGCCATCTCTTTATCTCCTTTTGTGAAGATAGTTGGAAACTCCGAATCCCTTGCACTTCAGTACCTGCTCTCCCAAAGCGGCGAGTTAGATTCTTCTGGACGACATGTTGCCGGACATGATCCGCTTCGCGAGGCTGTTGCCTCCTTTCATGAATGACCTCCTTATTGCTTTCTTGGAATTACAATCATTGTATATGGGATCGCATTCATTTCGTAGGACGATCGATTGCAACCCATCGTCTATCGATGACTGTTTTGGATAAGGAGGCTTAGTGAATTGTGGAACGGACGGCTATCGTGAAAAAAAGATAGCCTGCAATCGCTCGCAGGCTAGTCTATCTATGGCCGGATCATTTTATTTTTTGAAGCTCTTCCGCAATGACTTTGGTCATCTTCTCATCAGCTTCGCGCAGCACCGTGTTCACGTCTTTGCCGGCATAGAGCAGATCCGTAAAGGCCGCGATCGGAATACCGGCCGCGCTGCCTACCGGTACGAAACCGAACGACTTCAATACCGCTACTTTGGGCTTCGTAAAGGCGACTACGTTTTTCGAAGAAAGCTCCGGGGTCGCTTTGCCGAACTCAGCGTTAATCTTCGGATCTTTCAGCACAGACGCCTGCAAATTTTTGGTCATCTCGGTTTGGACCTCATCCGACAGTAGGACGGATATAATCTGCATCGCCGCATCCTTCACCTTGCTCGTGCTCGTGATCGACATCATCGGCGAGTCCACCCGTTGTCCTACACCAGGAGCCACTTTATTAGACGGATACGTCACGACGTCCCACTTCAAGTCTTTCATGCCGAGAAGGTCAGGCAGCTGGCCGGAATATCCGGAGAACATGGCGATTTGGCCTGTTTTGAAGCCGTGGACCGTGTTCAGCTCTTTCGGCATGACCGGTGCGCCCGGGTACGCGTACAGGTTATACCACAATTGAAACAAATTTTTCCATTCCTCGGTCTGGAACACGGATTTGTTATTTTTCAAATCGACGAAGGGCAAGCTCGCCTGATACGCTCCGCGATATACGTTATCCGGGAATAAGCCGTAGTATTGAACTCCGCCTTCATTCCGCGTCAATTTGACGGCTACTTCGCGGACTTCGTCCCAGGTCATGCCGTCCTTCGGATACGGAACGCCGAACCGATCGAAAATATCCTTGTTATAAAAAAGGGCGAACGTATTGTTGTTCATCGGCAGGCCGGTGTAATAATTGAAACCGTTTACAACTTTGATCGATTCCAAATATTCGGGGCTGATCCGGTTCAGATCGATGCCATGCGTTTTGATTAAAGCATCCATGTTATAGTCGATCCCGAGCTTCGTCAAATCCGTCAAGTTGTAAGGGTAGTTGATAACCATGTCCGGAATCGAACCGGCGGCCACCAGCTCGTTCAGCGTGGAGCCTTTGTCGGCGGTGTTGATTCGTTCAATCGTAATATGGGGAAATTTCTGCTTGACCGGATCGATAAAATACTTTTTCATGTCGGCGTCGTTCACGATTCCGGCATGGACCGCGATTTTAACGGTCACCGGCTGGTTATTGACGGCCGGGCTAGGTTTCGCGGAAGAATCTTCGTTTTTGCCCGGAGTCGAGCTTCCGCAAGCGCTCACCAAAAGAGCGAGCGATAAAATGGTGAATGATTTGAATGTCCAAGTTTTTTGCATGGCGAACACCCCGTCTGTTATTTTTTTCTATGAAACTTGTTGAACCTATGGAAAGTGTTAATCCGGAGCTGGAGCTGCCACCGCAAGCTGCAGGTTGGCAATATCGCCGGAGGCCGTTCCATTCATTGAATGCGGGAAGCTGTTTTAAATTTTGAACAGGTTGACTCCCTTTAAGGTTAATCCCAAACCATCATCGCAGCATTGCCGTTCGAAACGATCGGATCGGCATCCCCCCTCTCTCATTCTCTATATTCCATGCGGACGAAGGCGTCTTATTAAGTAGTTTGGTAACTGCCGCTAATAAAGAGTGTTGCAGAGCTGCCTAAACTGGAAAGCGTCGGCAAGTTTGCAGCCTGACTCGCAAGCATACAGACGCCACCTGAACCGTTTTGGTTATTCAGATAATTCGCTGCTCCGCCAATTGTAAAGCTGTGCGGCAAACTAACCTTTGTCATCCCCCATGTTGATGTGAAGTTCTGGCAAATAATCGAAATCCAGAAATGAACAACATTTCCGACCTTTGTGTACTTGCCGGTTGCCGAAGATACCGTACCGCCGTTCCCTGTAACTGTCGGTGTAAAATCCACCTCGCGATAATCATCCAGCGTATTTGTATCCGCGGACAAAACAGCAGTGTTAGGGAACGTAATAGAACTTAACAAATTGGCTTGAACGTTTTTGCCGACTTGAACCGCACGCAAATAGTTGAAGCCGGTTGATAAAACTTTGTTTCCGGTTGCGGCATTCAAATCTTTTAGCTGTTGCAGAACATCACCGGAGGAAACCGTAAGATTTGCATGATAAGAGATAAAACTATTCGTAATACCGATCGTATTCGGCAAGACATTTGACGTACCGCTAACGTCTAAAGCAACGTGTGCACCAGCAAAATTTTTAAATCCGGATGGAGCATTAGGATTGTCGGCAAAATTGCACCCTGAACTATAGATTCTGTGCAACTTCAGGTAATCTGATGTTCCTTTGGCATAAACCGCGCCTAATCCTGCACCAGCATTGCCATTTGCTTCGAGATAAGCATTTTGCAAGTACAGCGTCACACCTTGCGTACCCTTGAAGGCCGTATCGCTAATGTAAATACCCTCAAGGCCGTTGCCCTCTATAGGGGTATCTTGGATATACATATCATCAATCTGGCCATCTAGTTTTATCCCGTGTTTGGCATGACGACCTAAATATCCGGCTTTACCTCTTATTTGAATCGAAGTTCCATACCCGCTATTAGGTCTGTAAATACCGATATTTCCGCGCCAAGACATCGTGTTATTGATATCAATTTCCTGCACGGAGCCCAGATAAATATCGCAGGCTTCCGAATTGCTAAATCCATCTATCATACAGCCGTCCAGCTGACAGAATTGGACATACTTCGTCGAATCACCGAGCTGAATGGCGCGTAAATTATTTGCATTACCCTGCAATTTCACATTTCTTAAGACAAACCCGCTCACGCCAGGTACATTCTTTGCAATGTGTAAAGCAACGTGAGCCGTATGATCGCTCTTTAGTATGGAGCGCGCATAACCGTTAGAGTAAAAAGTAAAATTATTTTTGTCCGATACAAGCCCGCTGTGCAGATAAGTACCCTGCGGCAACAAGCATTCATATACATTCGGCGCGTCTAATGCCGCTTGTAAAGCAAATGTTACATTGTAATTCTCTTGATCTGCTTTCCAATCTCTGAATTCGGACACTGTCATGTAGTCAAAAATAGAAACCAGCGCAGCTTGCTTTTTATCGTTAAAATCCGCTTGACTGCCATTGCCGTAACTGATCGCACTCGCTGGATGCGCCTCGGCCATATCACGACCTGCCAGCTCGTTATGGGATACAAGCTCAAGCTTTGCCGCTATTCCCGGGGGAATTTTCCCTTTGCCGTCAGCCCCTTCGTATACGGTACCGGCAACCGATAAATCCTCTATTCCATAAGCCTCCGTCGATCCCGGGAGTATGCTGCCCGCGGCCAAGGCCGCACCGGCCATACCAAAGACCGTTAGCAGTTTTCTGCGGCTTACATGGATGCCGGGCTCCTCCGGCCGTTCCTGTTCCAAACCTTTCCCCGCTTGCTGCTCCATCTTTTCTTAGTCCCCCTCAATCGGAGTGGATTGTATTCGGGTCCTTCCTTATTGCTTGGAATTTACAATCATTGTAAATGGAATCCCTTGCATTTCGTAGGACGATCGATTGCAACCAATCGTCTATCGATGTCAAGTTTGCGCAAGCTCCGCCCGGTACGCCGTCAATTCGTTTGCAAGCATCGTTCTCACCTGCTCCAGTTTCCACTGCAGGTGCTCGGCATCCGTCATATACAGCATGCTGGGCTCCCAGCCGAGCCGGGAATCCATCTCGACAAGCGGAATGGTCGCTTCCGCATTGGCGATTTCACGCTTGGCGAGCTCGATCATTTGATCGGCAATGACGGCCGCAGTCGCGGAATCCGTTTCATGGAACAGCTGCTGCTTCCATTTCCACCATTCCTTCGTATGGATCGTGGTGCGAACGCAGTTGACGATAAAACGGTTTAAGTTCAGCAGCAGCTCCGCATCCGCACGCTTGCGCTCCGGTATGAGAGCCATTGCTTTCTCCAGGCACGCATTGCCGCTCTCCCACTTGGCCAGCATGCTGCTCAGGTAACGGATCTCCACGTTGATAGGCTTGAAATCGAGCGGGTGCTCCTGTTTGCCGGCGGAATGGTAGTCCAAAATAAAGTGGACATAGCCGTCATGCGGAATCACCGCTTTCTCCCTGAATGTCAGCGGGTAGGACGGCCCTATGCGGAACGGGCCGTATTGGTCCTCGTTCGTAGGAATATAGTCGCGAATACCGTCGCTCCAATGACGCCAAGCATTCAGGACATGCGGGACAGCCTCGGCGCTGAAATCCCTGCGGGCCACAGCCGCGAACAAGTCTTCTACGGGCTTTTTGGGCTCCCAGTACGCCCATTTAGCCAAATCCGAGACAAATGAAGGCCACCAGCCGAAATGGTGGGACTCCATCAATCCGCTCAAGCCCCAATCGCGGTTCGCCCGGATCAAGTTGGTATGCCTTCTGTCCCACTGATAAGGGATCGGCTCGTACGGGATGACGCCGATATCCCATGTTAAGCCGCCGGTATTGGCCATCGTGTAGAGACGCAATCCCCGCTCGCGGGCCGCTTGAGCTTCGGACGCAAAATAAACGCCGGGACCTTCGAAGCTGGCCGTATAATCGACGCAGCGGTGCGTAACCCCTTCCACATGCTGGTATTGCTCGAACATTTCAAAGGTGGCCATCAGCGTAATATCCTGCGGCAAAATCCGGATCAGCTTCAAGCGCTCTTCCTCCGGAGCATAGCCCCAATTGTACGTCCAGAAGACGATATCGACGTCCGTAGTGTGCTTGCGGATCACTTTCTTGAGCAGATTGAGCCATTGCGGATAGTCGTAACAAGGCCACCAGCCCGGAGAAGGCTTCGTCTTCGGCTTGTCCTTGGGCCAATCGCGTCGGGGAACCCCCGTCGTGTTCGGGTCCTTGCTCGGAAATTCGCATGATTCCCCTACGAGGATGACGCCTTTAAACCGGGGGCAAGCCTGAAAAATACGCCCATACGTTCCGTCATAGTACTCCTCTGCGCCAGGATCTTCGGGATGCACTCTGCTGGGCAGATAGCTGTACATATACACGTCCAGGCCATACTGGTCGGCCCTGTCAATCAGATCGTTGAAATCAAGCGGTCCGCCCGGCGTCATATGGAGGTCTGTAGCAAAGACGAGAATCGCATCGATACCGGCGTGGGCCAGCGCATTCAGGTGCGCATCCGGGAACAGGTCTTTCCCGTAGCCCGAATGGATCATGCGCGGCGCGAAAAGCGGCTCTCTTCGCTCATCCTGCCGCTGCACGATCGGCGCTTCCTTCAGATTCATCAAATCCTCCAGATAATAGCTCCCTTGTCCGACTCCGCGGTCGTCGAAACCGCACAGAACGATTTTCTCCTCCGTTACCGCAATGCGGTAGCTGCGACTTTTGCCGAGCGATGCTCCGAACTCCGGCAGCGTCTCCTTCGTCGCAAGCACGATGACCCGTTCTCCCGATGAGGCAGTTTCGGCCAGATCCGGCACCTGCTCCATCTTAATCGCGACGTTCATGCTCGTATACAGGTAATCTTGCAGGTCGGCGGCTATACGCCGTATAAAAGCGCTGTCATTTCCGCCGAGCACAATGCTCCAATCCGCGGTAATTTCCACTTCGGACATCGCCGCCTTGACGTCCGGATCGCGCCTATCCGGCTTGTGCACCACGTCCAGTCTCTTGCGAAAATCGTAATTCCGCTCTGTTCCCATTCGTCTTCTCCCCACATTTATTCTGAAATCACACGGTCAGTCAGGATCGGATGGACGACTGCGCCTGAAGTTAAAAACGTTCGAGTTTTACTGATAAGTTTCCGGTACCGCCAGTCCAAGTGCCATTACCGATATTTAGGATCAGTCTATTATCAGAACCGTTCACGTAAATATTGATCTTGTCTGAGGTTAGTACGGTCGCAAGCTGCCCGCCGAGATTGACAACGGACGTAATCGTCTTGGTAGTCGCATCCCAATAAAATTTTAAGAATTTGTCGTTAAAAGATGCGGTAAGCTCGAATGACTTATCGCCGACTGTCATCAAAGATACGCCGTTAGCCCCCGTTATACTGTAATCAATATCGATCTGCGACCAATAGTCAGCACACAAGACAATACCGTTGTTGTTCAGTTTCTTAAATCGCGCCTTTACTTTTGGCTGTGGCGACGTTGTGTTTGTTGTTACAAAGTCAATTGAGAAATCGAAAATGTTAGCTTGAGGCGCGTAAGTGGCCGTAGACTTTAGGTTGTTCCACATTTCCGAGATGAGCACAGAGTTTTTCAAGGTGAAGTCACAGCTCGTCACTTCTAAATAAATTGTTGCGGCACGTTTGACAAACGGGGAAACCTTGGAGAACCACTTTGATTGCGAGCATTTAAAGTTCACGACCCCATCAAGTGCTGCACCGACGATTGGTATAGATGAGACCGACACAGCAGATAAGTCCGCTGAATAATGGTCGACATTGATAAGTTTTAATGTCCCGATTGTTTTTGCGCCGGCAGCTTTATAATAAACAGCGGCCAGATTCGCATCGTAACAATCTATAAGCTCTGCATCGGTTACGCTTATAGCCGAAATGTCGTGATTGTCGGCAAAGTAGAAGGGAATCCCTGTATTTCTCGCGCGAATATTTTTATAATGCAGCTCTCCTAGATCAGAAAAAATAAAAGGCTTGGTTACATTTTTAACATCGTTTTCAATGCTCACTCGCTCCAATGTCGCTCTTAACCAGCCGTAAGTGTCCTGCACACCATTTGTATTGGTCGGGTTTTTACAAATCAAGTTAAATGCGTCCACTTTGGATTTGGGAGTTCCTGCTTGTTTTGGGCTTTTGATTGTCGCCATGCTAAAGCAGTCATCGTCAAACGTATTTCGGGTCACGCTATTAGCGGATGTATTGTAAACCGATTTTTCAATTGCTCGTTTTGCCGAAATATTGTCAATAACATAGAGTTCATTATGATCAGCTTCGCACATGACACAGTTTTTACCGTTGCGACCGATCGGGGGTACTGCGTCACGTTTAATCCAATAGTCTTTTTGCGCTGCATTATTGATGATTTTAATGTTCGATGCTTCTCCGCTGCGCCAAACATTTTCCGGGTGATAAATTCCTGTTTCGGCGTTGTAGCAAGTTATGTTTTTTTCAGAATGGGTTGCGCCAGAATTAGCCGTGTTAACAATGGCAAACAACGCGACCCCATATGTTTCGACATGATTGATCCTGGAATACTCTGAAACTTTATAATTTATAAATCCTTGCATACGTGTCAGGTTTGCATCATCACTCCAAGATGATGTATCACCCACATTGGTAAGGCCGTAAACTTTTAAATTTTCAATATTGGAAGTTTTCACCGTACCTGCATTAGCATAGACATATGAAGTTGACGTTGTGAGTGTGCCGCGATGCCCGGCAACATGAAATTCGATATTCTCCAAATGTAAAACTTCGGTGCCGTCTGTTTTTTCAAGATAGGTCAGGTTTGTAATTTCCGAGACATTAACAATTGCTCGACCCTTGTTGCAAATGAATCGGTTGAAAAACAGCGTACCCGCCGTATTTAAGTTGTAAGTCTGTCCATCAAGCAGGTAAACAAAGCGAGTGGGGTCTTGCTTAACCCATTCAGCCGCATCTTCGATTGTTGCAAAGTCGGTTATGAATCTATACTGACCCATTTTATTTTTAACACTATCGACCCAGCTGTTTCCATTGCCGTTCCCGTAAACGTCATCGGTTACCTTCTTCCCAAACACCGTTTCACTGTCGAGCAAACTCCCGGCAACGGCAGCAGTGCCGGCCGCTCCCAAAGTGGCAAGCATCGTTCTTCTGGACATTTTGTCGGACATGGTTCGCTTCACGGGATCGTTGCCTCCTTTCCTGAATAACCTTCCTTATTGCTTTCTTTGCTTTCGTCGAATTACAATCATTGTATATGGAATCGCATACATTTCGTAGGACGATCGATTGCAACCCATCGTCTATCGATGACTGTTTTGGATAAGGAGGCATAGCGAGTTGTGCGCAAAATCGAACGGTATCGTATTTGAAATTGCCAGCGGCGGCTATTTGCGCGTAGATTCGGTATCTCCCGGTACGCTGCGGATTCGCCTTCATGAAACGAACGACTTTCCGGAATCCGCCCTCGAACGCTACGGAATCGTCTTACATCGCAGCTCGTGCGACTACGTGCTGGAATACGACGGTCCTGCTTGCACAATCCGAACGGACAAAGCGGCGCTTACGGTCGATACGCGGAACGGCCGTCTTTCTTTGCGCAATGAACGCGGCGAATTGCTGACGTGCCAGGCCGAACGCCCCTGGTCCGATGCCGCCCAAGGATTCGGCGCTCATTTCACGCTGGCGGACGGGGAGCGGATATACGGGCTCGGCGATGTGAATAGAGATCGTATTCAGCACCGGGGACATCGCGCCGAGATGCGGATCGAGAATGTACACCGCTACGCCCCCGTTCCATTTATAATGAGCAGCCGCCGATGGGGGCTTTTCTTAAACACGACCTGGTGTCACGAGATCGATATCGGCCATGCGGAGCGCGACTTGTTGACATTCCAGGGGACCGGCGGGAAGCCGGACTTCTTCCTGTTTGTCGGCGACTCCTATGCAGAGCTGCTGGATCGTTATACCGACGTGGTCGGAAAGCCGGTATTGCTGCCCGTCTGGGCTTATGGCCTGACTTACGTATGCCACCAACAAGTCAATGCGCGCGAGATGGTGGACGATGCGCTCAATTTCCGCCGGGCGGGTATCCCCTGCGATACGATCGGGCTCGAACCGGGCTGGATGGAAAAAAATTACGATCATTCGGTGGATATGAACTGGCATCCGGAACGATTTGCCCTCCCTCCTTACTCCAAAAAATCCGATACGTTTATCGGCGCGCTGGACAAGCTCGGCTTTAAGCTCAGCTTATGGCTTACCTGCACGCATGACTTGAGCATAGAGGAAGAGCGTTCGTTGTCGGTGTCGGCGTCGAGCGCAATCCAGGCGTTTACCGAAGCGCCCTGGTACGATCATTTGCGG
Organism: Paenibacillus sp. GYB004; assembly: GCF_036577605.1. NCBI lineage: Bacteria > Bacillati > Bacillota > Bacilli > Caryophanales > Paenibacillaceae > Paenibacillus > Paenibacillus sp. GYB004. The sequence goes on along the minus strand of NZ_JARBDB010000004.1, from coordinate 281,012 downwards.
AAGTTCGTCGATCAAGGCGTAAGCGCATTCAAGCTGAGCGGTGCGCCCTTCGGGCTGGAAACGTCCGGACGAAGGTGGGGCAACGGGATGAGCGACGATGAGATGCACAATCTGTATCCGATTTTACTCGCCAAGCAGCTGCATCTGGGGTATAAAGAGCAGACGGGTTTGCGGTCGATGATCTATATGGCCAACGGGTACGCCGGCATGCAAAGATACGCCGCCACATGGGCCGGAACGTCCGAACAGCAGCCGGCTCTCGTCTCTATGCTCAATCATGGAATGTCCGGTCATGTCCATACTACCGAGGATATGGACGTCTCTACTCCAGAGGGCATCCACTTCGGTTTTTTGCAGCCGTGGTCGCAGGTGAACAGTTGGGCTTACTGGCGCCATCCGTGCTTGCTGGAACACGAACTGCTGCAAACGTTCCGAACGTATGCCAAACTGCGCTACAGTCTGCTACCCTATATTTATTCGGCCGCTCACAACGCCGCCCGCACCGGTATGCCGATCCTTCGCGCAATGCCATTGGCCTTTCCCGATGATCCGCATTCGGACGGGCTGCTGCATCAGTATATGTTCGGGGAATCGCTTCTCGTAGCCGCATATACCCGTACCGTTTATTTGCCGGAAGGCGTCTGGTTCGACTATTGGACCGGCGAACGGCATACGGGGCCGAAGCAGTTGGAATATGCCGCGGTCGCGCCGGCCGGCGGACCGTTGTTCGTCAAAGCAGGCGCCATCATCCCCGTATGGCCGGAGATGAGCCATATCGGGCCGAAGCAGCCGGAGACCATCGGTCTCTACCTGTACCCGTATGGCGAAAGCGAATATGTTCTCATGGAAGACGATGGGGTAACTTACGGGTATATGGAGCATCGGGTCGCCGAAACGAAAATAAGCTGCCGGACCAAAGATAAGCGAACCACGGTTCGGATCGGTACCCGGAAGGGTCATTATGAGGGAATGCCGTGCAGACGCGGCTACGATGTCTACCTGCATGTTCCGGCCAAACCGCTGCAAGTGACGATAGACGGAATCTTGGCCGAGGAAACGGTCCATCCGCCGGAAACCGGTTCGGCGCGGGGCGGCTGGTATTTTGACCGGTCATCCCGGATCGTCCGGCTTGGCTCACAAGAGCATGAGGATAAACTGGAGGAAGTGACGATCGAAGTATGCTACGACGCCACTTTTCACCGAGAGAGCCAGACGAGGCATTTCCATCACGATACGCCTGATTCGCCCGGAACGAACGCGCATTGGGAGACGGAACTTGAAATCGGTTTGGAAACAGGGGATCGCGCAAAGGCGTTAGCGGCGCTGGAGGAATGGTGGGTCGAACGGATCGAGCGTATCCCGAACCCGGACGAAGCACGCGTCAACATGCTTATGATTTGCGGATTGTTCGTTCGCATCTGCAATCGCCAAGGATGGAACGTACAGACCGTACTCGACGGCGAATACGACGCTTTCGTAAATATACAAGCCGTTTTCAGGAAAGAACATGGTTACGACCTCATGCGGCGAGCGATCCAACAGGTTATCGAGTACCGGCGTTCCGCCAAAAAGTCCGATATCCACCCGCTGATTAAACAAATAACCGATATCGTGGAAAAAGAGATCGACGGCAATATAACGCTTCACACGATGGCCGATCGGCTGCACGTCAACTCCTCCCACTTGAGCCGGATGTTCAAGCAAGCCGTCGGGCAGTCGTTCACCGATTACGTGATGATCCGGAAAATGGAGCGTGCCAAATCGCTGCTTATCGCAGGCAGCAGCGTCTCGGAAGCGGCATTGCAGCTCGGCTATAAAGATACGAGTCATTTCATTCGGGTGTTTCGCAAATATTGGGGGGTAACTCCCGGCGAATTAAAAATGTAACGGAACTCCGGCTTGAGATCCTGCCCTATTCTCCAGGAAGACAATCACCCGCACCGGCTGCAGGCCGCAAGCAGCCAGCATCCGGGGGCGCGATTGTCGTTTCCTCCAATATCCATTATGATGGAGGAATAGACAAGTACACTTACCCGACTAAGGATGATTCCCATGCGAGCGGCCCGACTGTTAAAGCTTCCTTCCCTACTCCTCGTTCTCCTGGTGCCGGCTGCGGCCTATGCGGCTCCCGAGACGTCCGAGACGATCCGCAAACTCGAATTTCGCCCGCCCCATTCGGCGGCTGCCTCCGCACCGGCGTCCTCCGCCACCCTTCAAGGCGCCGACCAATTCGACATAGCCTGGAGGCTGCTCGAGCAGGCCCCCGGGCAGTTGACCGGCTCCGCCGACAATAAGTTCTACTACCAGGCCGCAGGGCGGACGATCGCCGTTCTGCCTTCGGGCGAGCGAACACCGGCGGCTAAGGCGCCGAGTCCGAAAACAGACGTGCCGGACGGCGTGAAGGTGACGGAGGACGGTATTATTAAGGAAGAAAACAGCAGGATCGCGTGGACGTACAAGCCGGACGGCAGCAGAAAGATACTGCCGGACACGCTGCAAACGGATGCGGGGAATCATATCTACTTTCAAGACGACGCCTCGAACTGGTATTCGCTGACCGAAGCCGGGCAGCAGCGCTACGTTCTGGAATGGGAACGGATTCGCGACAAGGTGCAGTGTACCGCCGTGCCTTCCGGGGATGCGGTCTGCGCTTCGCCGGCCTTCGGACTGCTCGGAATCCGCGAGAAAACAAAAGCTCCCCGCCTCTATATCGATGGCAAGGAGCAGTTCTTTTCCCAGCGTCCGGAAGTGATCGACGGCGCGACATACGTGCCGCTGCGCGCGATAGCGGAATCGCTCGGGGCCGACATCGGCTGGGACCCGGACTCTGCGGAGGTGACGATCCGCAAAGGCAAAACCGTCCGCATCGCGATCGGCAGCGCCGAAGCGTCGATCGGCGGCAAGCGGACAGAGCTTAGCCATCCGCCCCTGCTGCTGGACGGAACGACGTTCGTCCCGCTTCGCTTCATCGGAGAAGCCCTCGGCGAGAAGGTATTATGGGAAGAAGCGACCCGGACGATCCAGATCGCTTCTCCTTGACTTCACTCTTTACTGCGCGTAGTCGCCCGTATAGTTGATCAAGGCAACGTCGACGACGCCCTCCACATCGGACAATTCGCTGACGAACGCCGTATTGTCGTCCCGGAGCCTCAGCTCCAGCGTCAGCTCGGTAAAATCTTTGCGTACCGTTTTCGACTTCAGATGATAGTTTAATTTGCGAATCTGTTCGCGGACGCTGTCGGTTGCCGATTCGGAGTGACGGATAATGAGCAGGTACGGTTGCTCCCTCACTTTCCGTCTCGACAGCCAGATCATGGCCAGGCCGACGGCGGCCGAACCGATGATGGCGACCGGATACAGCTTGGCCCCTGTGGCGATCCCCGCCGAAACCGCCCAGAACATGTAGATCGTATCGAGCGGGTCTTTGACCGCCGTACGGAACCGGACGATACTGAGCGCGCCGACCATCCCGAGCGACAAGACGATATTCGTGCTGATCGTCATGATAATCAGCGCCGTCAGCATCGTCATCAGCACGAACGTGACGTTGTAGTTGTAGCTGTAGACGACACCCCGGAACGTTTTCCGGTAGATGTAGAAAATGAACAGCCCGAGCCCGAAAGCGACGGCCAGTCCGATAATGACGTCGATGTAGGATACATTCCGGAACGCCTCCAGATGAAGCACGCTCTTCTTGAATAAATCCTGAAAATTAGTAGAATCCCCCACTGCAATCTTCCTCTCGCCTAATTCTCCATATCGTTACGGAGTGAAATGTTTGATCCCCAGCTCACGGCAGATGACGTACTTCGAGATCGCGGACCGGTTATGAGCGTGAGGCTGCGCCAGCAGCCGTACCGATTCCGGCAAGAAGGCGTTGAATTTGACCTCCATAATCGTCCGGCCGGTCTCCAGCGCCTCGACGAGGGCCAGATTCGGATCAAACAGATCGTACGTATTCACGGCTCCCGACAGCTTCTTGTCGAACGTGATGCGGACGTCCTCATATTCGTAGATGTACGCTTCCCGGATATAATCGACGATAACCGCCGGGCGGAATCCGCGCATTTCGACGGCCATGTAGAAATCTTTCAGGAGCGGGACAGTCGCATCCTTCAGCACCGATCCGTCCCCTACGAGCAGACGGTCATACACGTCGCGGCTTAAGGACGCCGACTCCTTGCATACGTATTCCCCGTATTTGCTTTTGCGCTCCAGCTTGATGACCCGGTCGCTGCCGTTATAGACGCGAATCCGGTATTTCTCGCGGCTGAATACTCCGTTATTTTTGTCATACAGCGCATGGTCGTGCGGCCCGTCGAAGTAGAGACTGCGCACGCAGTACCCGTCGGACGCTCCGGAATGTTTGTCCAGCGTAAGCAGCGACGAGATCCGCTGGCGGAGCGCGACATATTCATGCGGGTTAATGTAATATTTCAACTCATGCCGTAGCTTTCGTCCGAGAAATAACACGTCTACTCCACCTTTATCTGCCTGATTCCATAGTAGGGATCGCCCTTCTCGTCCTCATACGAGTCGAAGGCGACTTGCTTGTTGCCGTTTTTGTCGCGGACTATTACTTTCCAGTAATACGTTCCCGGCTTCGGCTTGTCGATCGTCAGCTTCGTTGTCGTCAAGTTCGACTGCTGGCCGACAATCTGGGTGAACGCCGGATCTTTGGCAACCGACCAGTCGTAGAACAAGTCGTCCCCCTGCAGATCGAACGAATGGTCCCAGGTGAAGCTAAGCTGCTGGCCGTTCTGGACCACGTCGCCGAGGAAGATCGGCTTCGGTTTCTGTAGATCCTCTTGGAAGCGGGCAATCGAACGGCTCGGCGTTTCCGTGATGCGCTTGAATTCGGCGTCCATCTTGTTCGCCTGGATCGTCCAGAAATCTTTGTCCGGCGAGCGGCGAAGATAAGGCTCCACGACGGACCGGTACGGCTCCAGCATGGCGGCGACCGATTCGTTGTTGATCGACTTATGCAGCTCGTGAATCTTATTTTCGAGCAGACGGACGTTCGCCTCGCTGCGGAAAAACCGGCTGTGCAGCACGTTGCCCCAATAGTTGCTGATCCCGTTCGCATACTCGCTGATGCTGTTCAGCCCCCGCTGCAATTCCCAGGCTCCGTCGTAATCCCACGGAACGAAGTACCATTTGTCCGAATTTAACGGGGAGTAGATCAGGTAGTTTTGCGCGTCCGTATCCATATTGTCCATCAATATATTGGCAGCGAGCCAGGTCAAGTAGTTGTCCAGATCGAAATGCTTGGCTATGACATCCTGAATCGGAATCGCCATATTGTTCACGTCGTCCAGCATCTTAAGCAGCTTGTCGTGGTCTTCGCGGCCCTGGATTTCCAATACTTTTTCGAAAGCCTCTTTGTTGTAGCCCGGGTCGGATTGCGACTTCAAAGCGTCGGAGTAGCGGAAAAACTCGAACATGACCGCCTTGTACAGCTGTCCATTCGGATCGAGCCAATGGTTTTTCAAAAACATCTCGTTCGGATTCTCGACATGGGTGTACAAGCCGTAATCGACGAAAGACGGGTTCGCTTTGCCCGGTTCGGACAAGTCTTTCACATACAGCCGTACGAACTGAGTCCTCAGGCTGGCGATGTCCGGCAGCGTCTCCAGGATGTCATAGCTGAACTTGTTGCGGATACGCGATGGGTCGTAGTAATGCTTGTTCAGGTTGAGGATGCGCTGGTCGCGCCATAGCCCCGCCTGGTTGTTCAGCCTGACTTTGTATGAGCGCTGAGGGGCGTACCGGGCCGTCTTGCCGCGAATGCTGATTTTGGCGTTGGCCTCCGTCGTTCCGTAGCCGAAGGCGCCTTGCACCGGGCCGCTTCCGTCGGGCGCGCCTTCCTGGAAGATCATCTTCAGCTCGCCTTCCTCCATCCGGTCCGTAATCCGGTTCAATTGGTACCAGCTGAGCGGTTTCGCCGCATTTTTATCTTCAGGCAGTATCGTCAAATACAAAGGAATGACCGACGTATCCTCATCCCGCTCGTACAGCCGCTTGTCGTCGATGAAACGTTCGCCGGACATCGCGGGAACGACCGTCGCCCCGGGTGCGGCAGTCTTGCCCGGCTCCCCGCCCTCCTCCGAGCACGCAGCCAGCACGACGGACAAGACGAGCACCGATACGGCGGTTGCAGCCGCCTTGCCGCCCCCTTGCTTCCAGAACGGAGGCTTGGTTCCGAATCCCGGTCCCGACGTCTTGGATGTAAACGCGGAAGGCCGAGCGCAGAACGTGTAATAATCGATATTCCGGACGTAGGCCACCAGACGCGTCAAAGCTAGCACGAGCGTCACGAACGCGGCGAGAAACAAGCCCAGCCCGTGGTTCTCGGAGCTCATCGTCCAATACGTCATCCCGGCGTTCAAGACGACGAACAAGCCGCTGATGACGAGCGCTCCCTTCCGGTCGTCGAAGTACAGCATAAGCAGCATGACGATAAAGGCGGTAATAAACAAAAAGTAACCGAGCACGAGCGTCATAAACGTATCGAGCTGAACCATGGAGAAGCCGATCATCGGCAGCAGCTTGATGCCGAGCGCGATCGAGATAACGGTAAACAATAGCTGTAGTTCCATAATAAAACTGATCTCCTGCATCAAAGTTTGCTGCATCGCTTGTTTGGCGCGTTTCACTTCGTTAAACGTGCCGCCGTTCAAAATTTTGTCATAGTAGTCGCGGTATTTCTCGTAAAACGACGTTTCCATCGAGACGACAAACGCCACCAGCGTAGGCACGATCGTCAGATAGGCATAAAAAACCGGCAAATCGTAAAACGGGGATATCGCATACTGGTCCGCAACGCGCGCGCTGTAAGGCCCGAACCAATAAACGAAGCTGTGTATGTACACCCCCGAGTAAAAAAACGTTCCGATCCCGAACAAAGCTGGATATTTGCGGAAATAGCCGAGAAAGCGGAAGTACAGCCGGCTCGACTTCGGGGGAAACATCTCCTCGAAATGGCGGGCCGACAGCAGCACGATCACAAAAAATCCGATCGCCATCATCGTCAGCACCGCGGTCGCGCTTTTGAACGGAGTCAGCGCCAGTACGAGCCAAGAGCCCAATACCGCAATCGATACTCCGTACAAGAAGTTGCGGACGATCCGCTTGTAATCTTTCAGAGCCGACAAGTGGACCGTCTGAAGCCAGATAATAATCAGCTCCGAGAAAAAGAGGAACGCAGCCGCCTTGTAGCCGAATCCCGCCGTAACGCCTCTCAAAAACAGCCAGGCGCACACCGCGCCGAGCGGCAAGCATACGGCCGCAGCTCCGTAAAACGAGGAGAGCATATGCTCGTATTTCTTCTCGAACATCATATCTGCGATAAACCGGGTGAGCAGGAGCGACAGCCCTCCCGTAATCAGCACGGAAAAGATGAAGCAGTACACGACCGTCGCCAGAAACAGCTCCTGCTCCAAATAGGCGGCTCCGGTCGACGCCATCAACCGCTGCATCAGGATGATCATCGAGATGCACAGCACCATCGGCCCGACCGTCGTCAGCGACGAATAGCCGTACGCCCGGATGCTGCTCAGCAGTCCCTGGTCGCGGAACAGCTTTCTCAGCTCAAAACCTATGCCCGCCATGGTTTCACCTCCTCAAAGGATGCATACAGCCGCTTGTAGCTGTCGATAAACTTCCGGTGCGTGTAGTGCAGACGAATGCGCTCCAGCCCGTTGCGGCCCATCTGCTCGCGCAGGGCGCGGCTCATGCACAGCTGGACGACTGCGCCGGCCATCTGATCGTAATGCATAACCGGCACGACGATGCCGGCCGGACCGATCCCGTCGTCCCGCCCGAACAACAACTCGCGGCAGCTGCCGACGTCGGTCGTCACGACCGGCCTTGCGCTCGCCATCGCCTCCATCACTGCAAGCGGCATCCCTTCGCTTACGCTCGACAGCAGCATGAGATCCATCCGTCCCAAGTAATCCTTGATGCGGACCGAGCCGGTAAAGATGATGTCCTCCACCTGCAGCGATTCTACGAGCTGCAAGCATTCCTCGTAATATTCGTCGTTTTCCTCCGCAGGCCCCATGATGTACAGCTCTGCATTCGGCACCTGCTGCTTCACGAGCGCGAAGCTGTGGATCATCGTCTTGATATCCTTGATCGGCACGATGCGGACGATCGCGCCGATGCGGATTTTCGTCTCCTCCTTCGGAGGCATCTGCGCGACATCCGCATAGTCCTGATCGTTCACGCCGTTCGGAATAATCTCGATCTTGTCCGGATCGCAGCCCAGCTCTATCTCGATTTCCCGGTTGCGGTTGAACAAAGTGACGACCCGGTCGGTATAATCGTAGGCGCAGCCGGACAGCCGGTAGAAATATTCGATCCACAAGTCCTTAAAGTATCCTTTGACCCAGTCGGCCTTAATAATCTCCTCTTCCCGCTCCCGGGAGTAGATGCCGTGCTCGGTCAACAAATACGGCTTGCCGTACAGATGTTTGGCGAGCGCGCCGATCACACCGGCATAACCCGTCGATACGCTGTGGTACAGATCCGCCTCGGGGATATCCTGGCGCACCGCCTGGAACAGCGGCAACATCATCGAACGGACCATCCATACCATTTCCGTAAACGGGATTTGCGAATACTTGGCGCTGCACAGCTCGACCAGGATATCGAAGTAATCTTGGCTCATCAGAAAATCGGACGCCACCTCGAACTGCTCCGACCGCAGCAGCGCGAAAAGCCCGGCCCAGTCGACGTCCCCTTCGCCGGAAAGCAGCGAACGAAACGAAGACTTCTGCGCCGCCGTTAGCCGGACACTCTTCCGGCTGCCTCCCGGCTCGTCCAGCAGCGCGTCCAGAAACGTTTCCTTGACTTCCGCGACGTTCGGCGGCAGCTTGTATTTGAACTGACCGCGCTGCTGCTCCTGCGCGCCGATCGTGTAGATGACGAACTCGTGCTCGGGCATGCTGGTCATCAAAGAATGAATCCAGCTGGAAACCCCGCCCGTTATATAGGGGTAAGAGCCTTCGGCGATGATGCAGATTCGCATAGTTTTCAATCTCCCAACCCGATTTCAAAGTTTGCCTGAACCGCGGTAACCAGATAAGCCGAGTCGTCGATTTTCTGCACTTTGCAGCCCGACATCGTTTGAATGGCCCGCTCCGTCCTCAATATGAAGTGCTGCCGGGTGCGAAACGAGTCGATTTTGCCGCTGATCTTCCCTTCCTGGCGCGTAATCTCGACACGGCTCGTCAGCACTTCCTCCATATCGACGGCCGCTTTGGAAGAGGTCGAATGTCTCAGCCACGGATACACGCGGTCGAGCCGCTCCAGCATGGAGGAGAAGCCTTCGTACAGCTCCTCCCACGACATATCGTTGTTCCGGTCCTCGCTGAGCAGATCGTCCGGGTGAATGAAGTGGGAGAAGAAGCCGAACAGCGTAATGGAATTGGCCATCATCCAACGGTCGAACGGCTGTTCCAGATACCCCGACGTCAGGCGCGGCATCTCCAATATTCCGTCCGGCGCCACCTCGAATTCCTGCACGTAGGCGCGTCCGGCCTCGTCGATTCCGTACAGCGACGAGATCACCGCCATGCTCGGCCACCCTTGCTTGAGCGCCTCCCGGCCTTCCGGACTGAGCACATTGGAGGGAGGAACGTAAGAGAGCATCGTATAGTTCGGGAATGCCTTGCCCGCAAACTCCACCGATTCCTTGATCGATTCCGTCATGTCTTCGACCGATTCCCACGGCGTATAGCCGTACCAGGCGGCTACGTCCCGGCTTCGCTGAAGCGACTGATGATTGTAGCCGTGAAGGCCGATCTCTCCCCCGCTTTTGAGCACCTCCCGGCCGTAGCTGAGAAGTCCTTTCAGATCCGCGTCCACCGGCTCATGGAACGGAGGTTTGATCTGGTCGTTATAGGACTCGATCAGCGCCGCCGTATATTTGACATCGAACCGTTTGGCCACCTTCAGCATGTCCGGCCACCAGATTTCCTTGAAAAAAGCCGGAGTGTCGCGGCGGTAGTCGCGGAAAATGTCGTCGTTGATCCCTTTCGGAATCGGCGCGGGGAAATCGTCGATATAGAAAATTTTGGAATTAAAAATCGGATAAATAAACTCGGGCTCCAGCATGCTAAGCGCCCCCGCGAACAATCCCCGGTTTACTTTCAACGTTAATATCGTTCCGTTGTACACCATGAACTTGCCTTTGCCGTACGCATAGTCCCAGAGAAGCGGGATACCCTCGGCCGATTTGGCCAGCACCCGGCTCTTGTCGTCCAGTTCGGCGACGACCGACGTATTCGTAATGATCGGAGCGTCGATGACGAGCCCCTTCTCCCCGATCAATACGTTCGAGGTCAGCTCGATTCCGTTCGAAGGTACGATGTCCTTGGCGGCGACGATCCCCATTTTCCGGTAGATGCGATAAAAGGTGTCGTCCAACACGGGGATGACCGCTAGAAATACGTAGCCTCCGTTCTCCACGTATCCGGCAAGTGCCGTCCCGTCTGCGCCCAGCAGCTCCAGACGCTCCGTCGCGACGATAACGGCCGCGCAGGCCCCCGGCTGAAACCCGCCTCCGCCCACATCGAACGTCCGGACCGGCTTTTTCATATACTTCAAAGTTCGCTCCGCCTGCTCCATGATCTGCACGCTGTAAGACTCGCCGCTCTCGTACGCGACACAGTACGGGGTGCCGGACGGGGCCAGGGAGCCGAGCTCCGCGAACGCCGGCTTCCATGTCCCCGCTTGGCCCGGCACCGCCTCGTTCCGGCTGAACTGCAGGACGTAGCGGGAACTCGTCAGCTGGATCGCGAGCGCGAGCAGCAGCACGCCGGCGATAATGATATACACGTTTCGTTTCAGTTTCACTTTCGTATCCATCTCATGTTCCTTCCGACCAGAATCTCACGGTTGTTAATGCCTCGTTCGACAAACGAATCGGAGATTGCTTGAGTAGGTCCAGCGTGTCCTTCAGCTTCTCGATCGACTGGACGGTGAAATATACGTTCATCAGGCTCAAATAGGCGTTCTCGTCATGCGGGCAATGCCGCAGGAAGCCTTCCGCGCACGCTTCGGCCGAAGCGTATTCGCCGAGCTCCAGGTCAGTTCCGATCTTCTCGGCGTAAGCCTCCGCCGATTCCGGCTCCAGCTCGAGCAGGCGGCCCAGTACCGCCGAATACGTATACCGGTGCTTGGCGAGCGTCCGCTCGTCGAGAAATCCGCTGCGCATATAGTTCTTTAATACGTCCGCGTAGGACCGGAGCAAGTACGGATCGTCCTTGTTCTCCTCGTACTGGACCGACAATTGCTGGAGCGCCAGCGTCAGCTTGCGCTTGATGCCCGTAATGGCGCTGACCGCGTAGTGGGACGTCTCCGTATCTTCATTGCTGACCGCCAGCCGCAGAACTTCCAGATAGTCGAGGGAATCCTGCTTGAGCAGATCGATCATCACCCTCCGCCGGGTGGAAAAATCGTTGACGAGCAGCGCTTCCTCCAGCGGCACGACGTTCATCTCTTTGGCGGCATCCGGGCTGTCGTACTGATGGGTATGCTCCACGTCCCGGATGCTGAAATGATCGAATATTCCGGATTCGACCGGACGGGATTTCCGCTGCCCTCCGCCCCCGGAGCGGAAAAGAGGCAGCAGGAAGCCGACGACGGGCAGCGAGGCGGCCAGCGCAAAGCGGGTCCACCCTTCTCTTCTGTCCTGCCGGTAAACGATTCCGAACACGATGCCGCATACGACGATATAGACGAGCCACACAATCTCAAACATACTCCGCTTCCTCTTCCGCGACCGTTAGGGTAACGCCGTTCTTCCGCAGCCGTTCCAGGACGAAGGCCGCTTCCGCCAAGCTGGAGTTGCTGAGCAGCACCATCAGCTCTCCGCCCGGCCCGATCCCGATATAGTCCGTTTCGCGAAGCGAGCCGGAGATTAGATGGGACAAGTCGATGGTCAGCTCATTGCCCTCTCCGGCGGACAACAGCACGTATTCGGTCCCGTGCTTCGCTCTGCCGATCCGTTTGCTTACGAGAATGTCATGGAACACGTCGGGCTTCAGAACGGGCGTGCCGTCGATGTATCTCACGTTTTCCGTCGCCTCCACGAAGGAGAGCGCTCTGGACAAAGCGGAGGATACGAGGTCGACCGTAATTTTGAACAAGTTCTGATAGTACAATGTGAAATGGTCAAATTTCATCCCGTACAACGCGACAACCGCAACCACTTCTCTTCCGTTCCATACCGGCGCGGCCATCAGCGGAGCGTCGGCCTGAAGCTCCTTGTTGACGAACAGCTTCTTGTCGTGCAGCACGTGCTTGGCGAAATCGACGTCCTCCACCTTGATCGACTTGGCGACCTCATAATCGCCCGAGCCCGAGCGGGTTACGAGACGGAGATAGTTCCCGTATTTGTTGACCGTATAAATCGATACGAACTGTACCTTCATAATCGATTCGACAACGCTGACGGTCGAGTTGAAGATGCTCTCGGGCTCCAAACTTTCCAATTCCTTCGTAACGGAGTAGATTTTGCCGAAGCTGTCGCTGCTGTTCATCACCTGCAGCTGAAGCTCGTCCTTCACCAGCCGCGTCTCCGTGTATATATCGTTCAGGAATGCGTACTTCTCCTCCGTCGTTTCCGTCTGCCGCTTCATATTGCGCAGCGCGAGGTTTTTGCGCTCGATGGCATAACCGACGACGAGGCCGATGAACAAATAAACGGCGGTATGGAAAAAGAACTCGGTATCGTGCAGCAGCGACACGAATTCGCGCCCGTTGTCCAACTGCTGGTACACGTAAAGCGCGACGGACATCGCGACGGCTATAAGCGACTGGCGGTTCCCGTAGAGAATGCCGAGCAGGATAATGTAGATCAGCCGGAAATCGAGAATATCGTACATGCCGTTTTGCAGCGACAGCGTGATCCAGGCGGTAACCCCGAACGCGAGCGCGTTCTCCGCATAGGGGAGCGCTTTTTTGACCGTCGTCCAGACCGGAGAGCCGTCCGCCTTCACGCCAGCCGGCCGTTCTTCCGAGCGCTTATGCTCGTCGGCAAACCACCGGTACGTCCGGCCGAGCCCTTCCTGCAGCGAATATTTCGGCGCCCAGTCCAGATCTTTCTTGATCCGCGAATTGTCGAGCACCGAGCGGTAAATATCGCCGGAGCGGCCGTCCTTATAGGTAACGGGAATCGGTCCATGCAGCGACTGGAGCGTGTCGACCAGCTCGTTCACGCTCGTCTCCCGGTTCGTGGATAAGTTGTACACCCCGGTCAGACTCGAATACGAGGCGCGGTAAATCGCGTCGGCGATATCCTCTACGTAAATAAAATCGCGTGTCTGACCGCCGTCGCCGAATATCATCAATTCCTTCGCATGGAGCGCCCGTTCGGTAAAAATCGACACGACTCCCCCTTCGCCGACACTTCCCTGGCGGGGGCCGTACACGTTAGAAAACCGGAAACAAATCGTCTCCAGCCCGTAAATGTCCTGCCATTTCCGGCAGTAGGTTTCCCCGATCCATTTGTTCAATCCGTACGGGGAAATCGGCTCGCACTCCTCCGACTCCGCGAGCGGCAGCCGGTCGTTCTCCCCGTATACGGCGGCCGAGGAGGCGAAAATAAACTTTTTGACGCCATATTTGTGCGACAGAGATAAAATGTTGGAGAGCCCGAGAACGTTGGATTTCGTATCCAAACGCGGATTGTCAAGCGAGGTCGATACGTTTACTTGCGCGGCCAGATGAACGACCACATCGAACTTGGTGCTCCGGAATATTTCTTCGCATTTGCGGTCTTCGATGGAGACGATATAACTTTTGTGCTTGAAGGTAATGTTGCTCTTGTCCCCCGAGGACATGCTGTCTATAAGCGAGACTTCATATCCTTCCTTATAAAACCGTTCGGCTACAAAAGATCCGATGAATCCGTAGCCTCCTGTTACCAGTACTCTCAAGTTAATCACCACTTCTTCGCCCGTAATATTTCGACAATGAAAGTGATTGTACGACATGCATCTGAACAAAAACTGAACGAGTTTCCTGTATAGCCAGATTTTCCCGAGTCGATATATAATGATAGAACTATACGCATTCGTGGATGGAGGACTTCCTTTGCGCTTGACCCGAAGTTATGCACTCGTTGCTGTCCTGATCGCCGCCGGCCTGTCCGGCCTGCTGATCGCCAATCATCTTCGCGCCGATGAGAAAATCCAAGCCGTCAGCTACATGCCGGCCGAAACCGACCTTGTGCTTGCCAACCCCTATATGGGGTTCGCGATCGATGCCAAATACGACAATGCGGTGCAGCCGTTCCGGCTCGCTCATGCCAATCTCTCGTGGCGGGAACTGGAGCCGGAGAAAGGAAAGTACGCATTTGACGCGGTGGAGAAGCGGTTTAATTTTGCGCTTTGGAAGCAGCGGGGCGTTCATCTCATTTTGCGCGTCATTCTCGATTACCCCCGCGAGCAATCGCATATGGATATACCGGATTGGTTGTATGAAGAAATCGGTCGAAGCGGAGAGTGGTACGATAGCGATTACGGGAAAGGCTTCAGCCCGGACTACGGCCACCCCGCCCTGATCCAACACCATGAGCGGCTGTTGAACGCTCTGGGAGCGCGGTATAACCAAGATCCGCAGATCGCCTTCATCCAGCTCGGCAGTCTCGGCCATTGGGGCGAGTGGCATACGCGGGACGACGATCAGGGCTTCATCCCGTTTCCGAAGCGGAACATCTCGGACCCGTATGCCGAGCATTATGTCCGCGCGTTTCCGGACAAGCATCTGCTTATGAGGCGGCCGCATCAGGTCGCGCTCGATCATAAGATGGGACTGTACAACGATGCCTTCGGAAAATCAAAATCGACGATCGACGGCTTCCTGAAATGGTATACGGAGGGATACAAATCTTGGCTGACGGACGAGGACGAGCCGGCGATGCCCGATTTCTGGGCGACTTCGCCGAGCGGCGGCGAGTTTTCCAGCGGCTCGTATTTTAAGGACAGCGTGATTGAGGAGACGCTGCGGCAAGCCCGGCTGACGCATGTCACCTGGATGGGGCCCAGCGCGCCTTACCGGGAGAAGGATGCAGCGATTCAGCCGAACATCGACCGTTTTCTGAAAACGATTGGCTACCGCTTCGTTTTGACGAAAGAAACGCACGAGAAAGAAGCGACGGCCGGCAAAAGTCTGCATATTTCGCTTGCGGTGAACAACCGGGGAGTAGCGCCGTTTTATTACAATTGGCCGCTCGAGCTGTCGCTTGCCGACGGACAAGGGACGATCGTGGCCGCCGTCCGGACCGATATCGATATTCGGAAGTGGCTTCCCGGCGAGCACGAAGCCTCCTATGCGCTGCCGATCCCGGATCATCTTCAGGAAGGTACGTACACGGTAAACGCCGCCATTCTCGATCCGCAATCCGGGAAACCCGGGGTCGAGTTTGCAAGCGACGGGAAACGAGCCGACGGCCGTTATGCGCTGGGCACCGTTCTGATCAAGCCCGCCAAGAAGTAGGCCGCGCAGAGGCAGCTGTTCAGCTCTTGCTTTTCCAGCTCTCGTACCAGAGGCGGACGGCTTCCTGCGGCTGGGTACCATATTCCCCGCGCAGCATCTCTTCCAGACGTTTATGCTGCTGTTCGACGGAGCCGCGGTCCCCTGCGGCTTCGTACAGCTGCATCAGGATGAAGTAGGTTTGCTCCATGTACGGATAGAGCGATTGGACCCGGAGATGGAGGGCAATCGCTTCCGCGTAGTTGCGGGAAGCGATGAGATATTCCCCTACCGCCATCGCGTGCTGAATCCAAAGCACCCTCAACCGCTGGCGCTCGCTTTCCGCCCAGATATAGGCGTTGTCTGCCATATAATCGCCGCGGTACAGCTCCAGCAAGCTCCGATGCTCCGGCAGCGTCGCGGCCGAGATCGGGGGCGCTTCGCGCAGGCCGAGCTCCCAGTCCGCGACGTCCAGCTTCGCCTGGTTCATCTCGAGCTGGTAGCCTTCGTCATAGCTTAAAATGCGCATGTTGACCCCGGCGTTCTCCAGCATTTTACGAATCTGGTACACCGCCGTATACAGCAAAGTATACCCTTTCTTCCAATCCGCTTCCGGCCATAACATATCCAGCAGCGTGTCTTTCCTGACCAGTTGCCCCCGCTGATGGACCAGAAAAGCGAACAGCTCCTGCGCCTTCGACGTTCTCCAGCGAATCGCGGCCTGCTCTGCCGAGCCTGCGGGCAGCTCGATCTGCAGCGATTGGAAACAACGGATGAGGACCTGACTATCCGGAACAGGGATGGCCGCTTTCTCCGTTTTCTCGAAGAGCCGCTTTGCCGTTTCGGCCAGACGCTCCCGCTTCACCGGCTTCAGCAGATAGTCGATTGCGCTCAGCTCGAACGCTTTGACTGCAAAATTGTCGTAGGCGGTCACGAACACGATCTTCACTGAAGGCAGCCGGCTGCGTATTCGCTCCGCCAGTTGGATTCCGTTAATCTCGGGCATCTCGATATCGAGAAACGCCACGTCCGGCTCCTCGCGAGTGATAGCCTCCAACGCTTGATGAGGGTTCGTATACTTGCCGATGACCTCGAAGCTATCGATTTCCCCGATCAATCTCCCCATAACTTCAAGAGCCAAGCGCTCATCATCAACAAGGATTACTTTCATATGTCACGGCTCCGATCCTTCTGTGCGATTGTCTACTTGCCGTTTCCCCTATATTGAATCACGACCCATTCTTTGGTACATTATATCACGCCTTTCGGCCAAGCACTATGCGCCCGTCCTCCCACGCGCCAAGGTCTGCCGGCATATGCGGGCCTGCACGGCCCGGGCACCCAATATCCATTGACCTTGCCTTCGTTTACGGCTAGCATAGAGGTACAACAACAGGATAGGAGCATGTCGGATGGACGCCGTCAAACCACGCATCGCAATTGATATGGACGAAGTTATGGGGGACACGCTGGGCAAAATGCTCGAGTGTTACAACCGGGATTACGCGGACTGCCTCACCGTAGACGACCTCCGCGGCAAAAAGCTGCGCCACGTTGCCAAGTGCGGCTCGGAAGTATCGAAATATTTCGAGGACCCCTCCTTTTTGCGGGATCTGAAAGTGATACCGGACAGCCAGGACGTGATCCGGGAGCTGCAGTCCCGCTACGAGATCTTCATCGCCACCGCCGCCATGGAGGTGCCGGCTTCGTTCGCCGCCAAGTACGAATGGCTGAAGGAGCATTTCGACTTCATCCCGAACACCCACATCGTATTCTGCGGCGACAAAAGCATCATCAACGCCGACTATCTGATCGACGACCACGCCTACCAATTCGAGCGCTTCCGGGGGCAAGGCATTCTGTATACCGCTTCGCACAACATCGAAGAGACCCGCTATCCACGTGTCAACAATTGGCGGGAAGTGGCGGATCTGTTTTTGAAATAACGAGGTTTGGAATGTCCTGGATTGGACTTGGCTTCGGATAGTGGAGCTTAGAGCGCATCCGTTCAACTTATGCAGCTGCGGGGCTGACTCAGTGGAGATTTTTCCTGGTGGGACAGCCTTTTTTGTGCCGTCACACGCCTGTTTTTGGCTACGGACAAGCATATTGGCGCGCCGAGCCGCATATAAATGCTTTCGTTGTTCACTTTATGCAGCGAGGGAGAGTACGATGGATCATCTGAAAATGCACAAGCGCCAACCGTCCAGCAAGCAGGAACGGGTCGTGGAGTACGTCAAAAAAAATTATACGGGCCTGTACAATGCCTGCAAGCAGTGGAAGGCCCAGGAAGGCGCAGCGGCGAAACCGACGGCGCAGCCTTGATCGTATAGGGGCGGAACGAAGGTTCCGGCCCGTCTTTTTTAGGGAAATTCGGCGCACGGGACCACGCCGGCCGGCAGCTGTGCCGATATGGCGGCGTAACTCGGCGGTGTAACCCGGCGGTGTAACCCGGCGGTGTAACCCGGCGGTGTAACCCGGCGGTGTAACCCGGCGGTGTAACCCGGCGGTGTAAAAGACGCCCTTCCCAGGTTCCCCGAGGAGGGCGTCTTTTACATTTGCCGCGTTTGAGAGATGCGGCTGATCGGATAACCTCCCGGATTTCCTCCCTCATTTCGTGAAGGAAGCCCATATCACCTTTTGCGTCAAGGACGCTTCCCGCCAGAGAATCGTTAGCAGTCTTTTGCGAGGCTGTCGATTCATTATGGACAACCAAGTGGAAAGGGAAAAGATTACCTTCTGGCGAGTTTTGTCTGGAATCCCCTACCTTACAATCCTTATTCAATCAAGGGATTCCGGACAACCTGTTTGAGTAGAGGAAGGTAACTTTTCACTTGGAACGGCCTGCTGACACTTCTACACAATGAATCGACAGCCTCTTTTGCACCTCTTATTTCTAGTAAATTGACCACTTACAGCAAAATAGCGGATGCTAGCAGCTCTTATTATTCGGGTTATGAGCTCTTGAGCCAATTTACCTGAAAATAGCAGCTTCCAAAGACTCTTATCGGTTGCGGATCGACGGTTCGGGACGAAATAAGCGCTGCAAACGTCCGCTATTATGGGGAGGGAGCCCACACTAGGCCCAACTAGGCCCAAACTACCCGGCAGCATACTGCATACCACCTACCGTATACCGCATGAAGCATGCCAGCATGCCAGCACGCCGGCACCGACAGGCTCGCACTCGCCCGATAGCATACCGCCTCTCGCCTCAGCTCCCTTCTTCCTCGCTCCGACAATGTACAGAAGAAACAGCGTTACTCCCTACGCACCATGATCGGAGCCGAATACTGCGATTCGCTTCGCCCCGTCCTATCCTTTCGCCTTTGGCAAAACGCATATCGCCGCCGTTACTCGTACCAATAGGCGGGTAGCGCTTCCCGCTCCTGCTCCAGAAGCTCTCTGATGATATGGTCGGCGTCGCCGATCGAACTGACAAGCGGATCGGTCATCATCGCCCTTCTTAGCTTGACAAAGCTCCGCTCCACCACGGCTTCGGCGGTAAGCTCGTGCGTATCGAGGACGAGCTCCTGCATCCCGCGGATGCCCCGCGGCATTTCCCCTACCGGCCGCGGTACGATCCCTTCCATCGTCACATCGCAGAGCAGCTCGAGAAAAGCGTCGCCGCTCATATTGGACACCGCCCCGCGGTTTACCGTGTTGATATAAAACGGCTTGCCCAGTCCGCCGACCATATTCTCAATAATATCCGTGGCATGATCGGGACCGAAGGCGGTCTTAAACTCGGAGATCGGCTTCCGGCCGGTTATAAAAGCATCGACCTGCTTCCACATCTCGTCATGCCGCTTGTAGCGTTCTTCCGTCTCCCATATATGCAGCGGCGGAACCGGCTCCACCGTCTTGCCGAGCCCCTGCCAAAAGCGCACGTATTCCTTCGTATGGGCGACACAGGTAGGGATGTATCCGAAAATACCGTACAGCTCATACCCGATCGCGTCGTTGTACGCCGCCTTGGCTCCGCGGTCGCCTCCGTCCGTACCGGTTTCCGCCGCTTTGCGAAGCGATTCGGCGATTAATGGAGCAATGTCCTTACCGTCGAATTCCGCCTTCAACATCCATGTAAAATGATTGACGCCGGCAATCCGGAGGTCGAACCGCCGCGACACGTCTTCCGTCAATTGACCGGCTTCGCCAATAAGGCCGGACCGTCTCAAATAATTCCGTTCCACATGAGGCATATGCAGCCCGTCGCACAAAGCGAAGCTTTTCAGCTTCGGCGCATACCGGCTTAAGGCGATACCGTGCACGGCGGACGGATTAATGTAGTTGATGACCCAAGCATCCGGGCACATGTTCTCGATATCGCGGACGCTTTCCATGATAACCGGCAGCTCCCGCATCGCCCTGAATATGCCTCCAGGTCCGATCGTATCCCCGGAGCACATGCGGATGCCGTATTTCTCCGACACCGTACAGTCGATGCCCCTGTACTTCACCGTATCTTTGGCAAAGCTGAGGACGACAAAATCGGCGTCCTTCAGTACGTCCCGGCGGTCGGTCGAACCTTCCACGGCCAGCTTCACCCCGTGCTCGGCCGCCGCCATACGGGCCAGCTTCAGCAGCTTGTTCAGCCTGGCTTCGTCGGTATCGACCAACGCGAGCGTCCCTTCGTTCAAATACGGCGAAGTGACCATCTGCCAGATCGACTGCCTTCCGAAAAACAAACTGCCCGCTCCCAGTACTACAACTTTCGGTTTGCCAAGTTTGCCAGATTTCCCGCCATCCCGATTCATAGCGTATCCTCCTTTTCCTTCTCGCCTTTATTATAAAAGGATGGGAATGAATTCAAATGGATTGTAGTTTTAAGCGGATGTCAAATAGTACGATTGATATACCGGCCATGATCTTGTGCTATATTGAAACCAACGCGATTCGTCAAAAAGTATCGAAGGGACGGTAACCTATGAAGGGTCAGACGGGGTCCTTTCACCTGTTCAACGAGCTGTCCGAGCATATAACACTGCGGATCGGCTCCTGTCATTCGCTATACCATGACAGCAGGTGGAGAGAAGTCAAGGAGCACTCCGATTACGATCTATGGATCGTAGAGGAAGGGACGGTTACCCTGCGGATGGGGGACGTGAGCGGGACGGCGAAGGCCGGAGACCTGATCTTGTTTTATCCGAACGTTCCTTACACCGCTTCGAACGGGGAGGAAGGCTGCAGGTTTATCTACGTTCACTTTGATTTTGGCATCGGGGACCGGTCGCGGATATTGGACGATTTCCCTTTATCCGGCATTGTTGCGGGAGGCTCGGTGCAGGAGGAGGCGGTTTTGTTCCGGCAAGCTTTCGAGCGGTATTCCAATCGTTCGGTTTTGTCAAGCGTCCGGCTTAAAGGCTGCCTGACCGTACTGCTTGCCAAAATTATCGAAAATGCGGCGGAATCCGAAGCCGCTGCCGTAAGCGGCGAACCGGCGGACACGAACCCGAAGGCAAGGGCCTCCCGTCAGATGGACATCCTGCAGC
The DNA here is from genome assembly GCF_036577605.1 of Paenibacillus sp. GYB004. Taxonomy (NCBI): domain Bacteria; kingdom Bacillati; phylum Bacillota; class Bacilli; order Caryophanales; family Paenibacillaceae; genus Paenibacillus; species Paenibacillus sp. GYB004. The sequence goes on along the minus strand of NZ_JARBDB010000004.1, from coordinate 260,037 downwards.
CGGTGTTCCGCTTTGTGCATGAACAACTGCACCGTCCGATCGCCGTTCGAGAGCTTGCCGAAAAAGCCGGCATGTCGGAGAAATATTTCATTACGTTTTTCAAGCAAACCGTCGGCGTCACACCCGGATATTACTTGTATCAAGTACGCATGAACCGCGCGCGCGACTACTTGTACCGGAGAACGTACACCATCAAACAAATCGCCGAGCTGCTCGGCTACCCCGATCCGTACAGCTTTTCGAAAGCATTCAAAAAGTATTACAAGAAGCCGCCCTCGCAATTCGTGTAAAAGAGCGTCCTGTCTGGTACTCCTCATACGGGGCGTTTGTTGCCCGGTTTGGTTTATGTAGTGTCTGCATTTCCGGGCCTAGCGCCTATGGTATACTTGTCATAAGGGGTCTGCATAAGAACCTTGGAGGAGGGATGCTTGATGGAATGCCGGGTCGGATGCGCCGCCTGCTGTATCGTCGTGTCGATCTCGTCCGCTATCCCCGGAATGCCGGAAGGCAAACCCGCCGGCGTCCGGTGCGTCCAGCTTACGGACGATAACAAGTGCGGCCTGTTCGGGAAGCCCGAACGTCCTGCCGTATGTCTAAGCTTGCGGCCCTCGGAAGACATGTGCGGCAATTCGAATGAGCACGCTTTCGACTATTTAAGCACACTGGAGCGGATGACAGCTCCGGATCGCACCTGAACGGCAGCTGCTCTAAGAGAGAAGGCCGCGGACATAGCCAGACAGCAATTCGCCTCCCCAAAACGCTCCCGATTCGATGGCGAACGTTCAGACAAACAAAAACCCCCTCTGCTCAAGGGGGCGGGGTCGGTTCTTTCTAGGAAAGCGCACGTTCAAGCCGTTCGCACAAAGCCGTCTCGCCGATCTGCCCGGTCAAATAAAGCTGGAGCGGACCGGATATTTTTCGCAGCTGCCAGTTGGCCAGATTCAGATCTTGTTGAACGCGGAATGACGGCATAATTTCTTTAAACAAGTTGTAGCGGGAAGGACGCAGACCGTCATCCGGCCGGATTTCGTCGGCGACCTCCTTATGAACCGGGATGCTCAGAGAATGGGTGCTGATCAGCCTCTGAGCTCTCGGCGATCTCAAATACTCCATAAACGTGCGGACCGCTTCCTTATGTCTGGACTGTTCGTTGACGCCGACTCCGATCGAGACCGCATTGGTCAGCGGATGACGGATAAACGGCAGCGGCGAGATATCGTAATCGAGACCGCTTCCTCCCAGCCTCGTTAAGGTGCTGTAACCGACGAGCGTCATCGAAATGCGCCCTTCTCTAAACATCCGGATATAATCGATCTCCCGGTCGTTCCAGAATGGCGGGAACATCGACGGGTCCGAGACGATCTCCCGGTAAAACCGCATGCACTCCATCAGCTTCCCGTCCGGGCCGATCTCGAAACGTCCGTTGGCATCGCGCTCAAATTTCACGCCGCTCTGCAGGAGCAGGGCAGGCCAAATATTGATGGACAACGGATCGAAATACAGGCCGTACGAGTCGCTTCGGGTGAGTTGCCTCGCATTTTTGATCATATCGCTCCACGTCCAGGTGCTGTCCGGCTCCAGAAGTCCATTCTCGCGAAAATGCGCTTTGTTGTAGCATAATATAAGAGGAGAAAAGGTCACAGGCTGCACGTAGCGCCGACCTCCGACGGAAAACACATCTGTCAGAAAGCGGTACACGCCCGGGAGATGGTCCGGAAGCGGCTCCAGCAAGGACAATTTGTCACGCACCGCAACATCCTGGAACGTATCCTGATTCAGCGTCACCGCGTCGATCACGCCGCTGTCCAGCATCTGGGTGAACATGTGGTAGTGGTCCGTATTGACCAGAATCGTTTTCACGCGTATCGACGGGTGCAAGGCCTGAAAGTCTGCGATCAACGGCTCCAGCGCAAAATCGTGGACGACCGTCGCATAACAGGCGATCACCAGCGTCACCTGCTCCAGTTCGGGAGCTTGGACGACTTTCGCGCCGACCCGCCTTTCCTTGACGACCATGCCCCGTTCCACCAGAAGATCGATGCCTTTGCGGACAGAACGCGGTCCCATCTTGAACAGCTCCGCCAGTGCGGTTTCGGAAGGAAGCAGATCGCCTACGCTGTACACGCCTTCGGCAATATCCCTCTCCAATTTCTCCACCATTCGATTCAGCCGGGAATGAAATGTTTTGCGGCTCGTTTTCTCCTCTTTATGCAACGGTTTCTACACTCCTGTCCAATCGCCGGAACTTCACTTCTTTCATTGTGTATCGTTCAGGATTCAAAGTCAACAGACCCATTCGTCCAAGGTGGCAAAACGGAAAAGCCGAATCTGTTCAGGGTGAACGGTCAGCCGTAATAGTGGACGATACATTCGATCAGAGCGATGCTGCCCGCATTCGTATCTGTCGTCGAATCGCCTTGCCGGGTCAATCGGAAGGCGGCGTTTTTGCCTTTGAGTCCTCCGCTCTCGAAATTATAGGCGACCTGGACTTTATTGATTCCCGCCGTCAAGCTGGCATGAAACACGTTATCCGTTCCCAAAGGCGCATTCGTCGCCGTATCGATAGCCGCAAGGCGAAACGATGCGCTGCCCGGCTCGTCGGCATGGACGATCACATCTACGGTTCCCCGATTGGCGATCCCGGTCCCGAAGGCGACGAACCCGAGCCATCCGTCAGTAGCGACATCCGGGCCGGCAGCTACATGGCCGAGCGAGAACGAGCGGCTTGTCGGGTTGCCGTACTGCAGCGTATTGTTGATGACCGGCTGACCCGTTACACTGAGCAGCGACCTCCCGTCGAACATGCCGCCCCTCACCCCGTTGGCAACGATCTCACTCAGCACAAGCGCATTTTCATATCCATGGAAGGAACAAGCCGGATCGATGTACAGCCCGATTGCTTTGTTGACGGCAATCGCCCGCTTGCAGCCGGAAGATCCCCGTAAAAAAATGCTCCCTCTCACGGCTATTCCGTAAATCGTAGCTAACGGATCGTCCACATCGATCGCAACATCGGCTCCATTGTTCACGTTGGCCGTGCCGTTCGATTCGAAATAGACGCCGTCAAAGTTGACTTGACGCGTCCCGTTCTCGAGACGGGCGCCGAACTGGCTATTCCCTTCGATGGCCGTGCCGAAGAAGTTGACTCCGAGCGGAGAACGGGACCGGAACCCGACTCCGTTTCCTTGCAGCTCCCCTCCGACGAACGAAATGCCGTTAAAGCCGACATGCGGCGGCGAGTCGCTCCTTACGATATCCACACCTACAGCAAAACGCTGTGCGATCAGATTGAATACGGACGCGATCCATCCGCCGCGTATGCGGCATCCGGTCCCTTGCCCGACGGTCTCGCTGTACAAAAAGAGATTGCTTAGGGACCAGCGCGTAGGCGCCGTATTAACGCTGGCATCGATAATATCGAGCGCGATCTGGCCGCTCCCCGCTGTCGTGATCAGGAAATTATCGAGGCTGAACTCCTTGGACTCCGCTCCGCTCAGGACGACTCCGCCCGACGTAAAACGAAGATTCGTGCTTCGGCCGTATCCGGTGACGCGGTTGCCTTTGGTGAGATAGATGTTGCCCGTGCACAAATAAGTTGCTTTCGCCGACAGTTGAACGCCGCCGTGAACAGCCGCACATTGGGTGATTTGACGCTGGCTCGGGATGACACCGCCGGGATCGGCGCCAAACACCTCGGGCGTTATAGCCGTATCTCCTACTCTCCTATAACAGCCTTGGCCGGTTGTGTCCGCAAGGAACCAATTCGCCACTTGTCCGTCGTTCGTCCAGTCCGCGGGCAGCGGCCGATTTGGATCGATGACAGTTCCGCCGTTATGGAGACCTTTGCTAAGCGAAGCATCCCAGACATAAGCGCCGCCCCCATGCGGCGTACCCGCCCGGTAGCCCTTCAAGCGGAAGCACTGTCCGTCCTGAAGCTCGGACTCGTCTATAGCTGTCAGGTCGGCCAGACTGTCTACGCACATGGCGCAGCTCGCGCCGGCGGCTTTTTTGGCGAATCCGACCGTGCTGCCCGATGCCGCGATGGCGCCCGCCGCAGCCACCCCGATCGTCGCCAGCATCTTCCTGCGGCTGATGGTCCCGTTTTCCCATCCAACCCGATTCCCTTTCATGCGGATCACTCTCCCATGTACGTTTTTAGAGGTTGTTCAAAAAGTCCACTTTTGATCACGCACTTTTAATTATTTCAGCTGTGCTTCGATTTTTTTATTGGCCCGCTCTTCCGCTTCCCGCAGGGCGGTATTGACATCTTTGGACCCCGAAGCGACATCCGTTCCCGCGATATTCAGCTCGGGGCTGGCCAATTTTTCGTAATTCGTGCTGTACGGCAGAGGAGCCGTTTGATGTTTGAAAATCGCCTCGATATTTTTGCCTTTGACGAGCTCATACTTCGTGCCGAACTGCTTTCGGATCGCCTCCGAATTCAGGGCGGTTATTTTGCCGTATTGCGAAAGCAGCGACTGCACTTCTTCCGAGGTCGATATGTACGATACGGCCTGGAACGCTTGCTCCTTGTATTTGCTGCTCTGGGACACTAGCAAATAAATCGGCTTGGCTGCACCGGATATGCCGGGCGCCTCCCGATGCTGCGGAATGGAAGCCATATCCCAGTTCAGCGTCTGCCCGCTCTTCTCCACGCTTTCGGCGAAACCGAGCATCGGGTTCAGCCACTGGGTAAGCATCGCCATCCGCTTTTCCTTATAAAACGCCTCGTTGGGCAAATTCGTAATTCCCGTTTCGTGAATATCCTTCACTACACCAAGGGCCCGCTTCCATAAATCGTTTTGAAAATCGGCCTTTCCCGTCTGCTTGTTAATGATCGGAATGCCCCACTGCATCCCGACCGTATGCAAATTGCCCCAGCGGACGCCTTCGTATTGAACTTGATCTTCCTTGCGTGTAAGCCGTCTGGATACATTCACCAGGTCTTCGTAAGTCATCTGATCGGTCGGATACGCGACCGCAAATTTGTCGAACAAGTCCTTGTTGTAAAACAGCATGAATTTATCGACGTACCACGGCAGACCGAATATTTCGCCTTTGGGTCCGACGTTCCGGATGCCTTGAACAGGCGATGCGTCCAGCTGATTCAGATTCACTTTGTATGTCTCCAGGTAAGGATTCAAGTCGAGCGGATACGCATAGTCCGTAACGGCGGATAAGTTCGGATAGTCGGTTATGACGAGATCCGGAGGCGTTCCTTGCTCGATCATCTTCTGGAAACTGACCCCTCCTCCCGTGTTCACATATTCGATCGTAATATGGGGATATTTCTTCTTTACGGGTTCGCCGATAAACCGATCGACCGCTTCCTGCGTAATTAACGTGGCGAAATACATAATCTTCAGCGTAGCCGGTTCAACTGTTGCAACCGCCGCACCCGCTTCGGGCACGTTCTGCCCGGGAACGTTTACGGCCTCCGGTTTCGTTCCTCCGCATCCGGCGATCATACTTGCGGCAAGAGCAAACATCGTGCACATGGAAATCGGTTTGCGAAACATCGCTTGACCCCCTTTTATTGACAACGCTTTCATTTTCGGACTTGTTTCATAATCCGCATTTCATATTGCCTGTCTCCGTACTTCCTAGCTCATAACGGTAGTGCTACTCCACATCACGCTTGAGATTGCATTCCACAAGAGAAAAGAAACTTCCCTCCTGACCGTTTATATTAGGTCCTATCTACATCCTTTAATTATGAATTTATTGTTTTCCGACAACTTAGGACGTTTGAAGATTGACCTTGAAACTCATTATATTTCGTCTCCCACATCCTGTAAAGAGGGTTTTGGACGTTTTTTCACTTAAAACAAACAAGAAATCGTATAAATGTTACATTTGATTGTTTATTTATTTTATTTGGGACGTAGATAGGATGTTATAAATTTAAATATAATAATGGTTGGGTTGTAGATAGGATGTAGTATACCAAATCCGACTAGTGCCAGACCTCGAAATTAGACCAACGGATAAATCTACCAGCGTATGGGCAGCAGAGATCGGTGTCCGGATCCAGCGGCGAATGAATTTACGCCAACACGCTGAATGAGGATAGCAAGGGGTTGTTTTTTGCAGGGTGAAGCGATTAGCGGAAGAAAGACTTCCGCTACTGTGCCTGAAACCGTCCAGAAAGGTGGATAGCGGAACTATTATTTCCGTTATTTATGGAAATTTACTTGAAATACAGAGAAATCCTCCGTATAGAGGAAATAAAACTTCCGCTAACGACCATAAAAGAGTTTGATCAATGAATTAGCGGAAGTAAAGTTTCCTCTATCATCATTTGCAGGGAGCAAAACAAGGTTGAACCGTATTCTTTGCCAAACGACCATCGCTCGCCTGTTATATAAGGCTGTCGATTCAATGTGGACAACCAAGTGGAAAGGGAAAAGATGAGCTTCTGGCGAGTTTTGTCTGGAATCCCCTACCTTACCATCCTTATTCAACAAGGGATTCCGGACAACCTGTTTGAGCAGAAGAAGGTAACTTTTCACTTGGAACGGCCTGCTATCACTTCTATATTGATTCGACACCTCTATATGCCGACTAGTACATCCAACCTCCCCGTCTGCGCAAACTCGCCGCTTCGGTAAAATCTGCTCGTACAAGTGTTGGGATTTTTACGTAGCGTTGCACTAGGCATCAGCTCCCCCGTTTCTCTTCACCTTTCGACTCGCATTTTTCATGATTTCCGCTCCCTCTGCTTGAGCTCCCCGGGAGGGCCCGACTTGCTGCAGACTTTTGTGAATCCCTTCGTGTACGTGTCCGCAGCCCTTCCCTAACTGGTCCCGCCTTCGCCCGCTTCATAATTCCAACTGCACCCGCAATTCAGCCTCAAGGGAAAACGGCCGAACGAAGTATTATCCGCTTTCCGGAAACGTCAAAAAGACCGTTTCAGCCTGGTGAGATGGCTTCGAACGGTCTTTTCGCTGTAGGTTCTGACATAATTCGTTCCATCGGCGCATCATGATCGACCAGGTACACTTCAGCAGCCTGACAAATAGCCGATGTTAGGTTGGTCGCTGGAACGCCTCTCTACCACTGGAAAGGCAGCTTGTTAAAAAACAGATTCGGATTGGCCTGCACATTATGCACCCAGAACGTAAAATGCAGGTGCGGCCCCGTTGAAAATCCGGTCGTACCGACAAGACCGATAATGTCGCCTTTTTTCACCCGGTCCCCAGCCTTCACCTTTAGCTCGGACATGTGCGCATACTGCGAAAACAACCCCATGCCGTGATCCAAATAAATCGCATTGCCGGTTAAATACAACATCTCCGCCAATACGACGACACCGTCGTTCGTCGCCTTGATCGGAGTTCCTTCCTTCGCCGCCAGATCGATCGCCAGATGAGAGCTGTCGTATTTGCCGTTGACATAACGCGTATGTCCGTAAGGCGTGGTCAGCCGGCCTTCGACGGGCTGGATGAAGGCGGAATCAAACAAAAACTCGGGCTCGGATTTGCTGCGCGCCTCGTTAATCTTTTTCTGATCGGCCTGGATGCGCTGCGTATCCTGCTTCATGCTCTCCATCTGCTGTGTCACTTGCAAATATTGGGTGTCGAACTTTTTCGCTTGAATCGTAAGCTGCTTGTCCCCGATCGGGTACGAGCCGGCCTTCACCGACAGCGGAATCGGGATATACGTGAAGTAACCCGCGCCGAACGGCTGAAGCGCGTACGTCTTGCCGTTCCATTCCACCTGCCCCGGCTTGTCGTGCCGGACGAGCACGACATCTCCGGGCGAAGCCTGCTCCGGCAGGATGACCCACTCGGTCCCCATCGTCTGCTTCGCTTGCTCCGGCGTGGCATACAATGCCGCTTCCCGGCCGATTCGCTGCAGCCGCGACTTCTCTTCCTCCAGAGCTTCTTTAACTTGCGGCGTTACTTCCGCCTGCCAGCTCGTCCCTCCGTCGGTCGTCACCAGCAGCGGTGCAGCCGGGTCCGACGGCTGCACGGGCAGCACCCAGCCGACCCGGTCGGTTACGAACTGGGATTGCTTGACCGCATACGACTTCATCCCGACCGTAACGACCGCGGGTTTGGGCTCTCCCTCCGGCACTGTGCTCCAATCGAACAGAACGGCCGATGGTCCGGCAGTGCCGTTCGGGGAAGCTGGCGCTGCGCCTGGTGTTATGCTCGGTGTTGTGCTTGTCGCACCTGGCGTTACGCCCGAGGCTGTGCCTGGTGTTGTGCTCGGCGTTACGCCCGGGGCTGTACCCGGTGTTGCGCCCGGTGTCGTGGCGGATGTCCCCGGGTTCGCCGCCGGGCCGTTTGCCCCGGTTGCCGCACCGCCCGCCGACACCCCCGGAACAGCGCCGGCGCCAGCGCTGCCTGCTCCTGTTGGACTGTCCGCAACCAGCCGCCACCGGCTCCCCCCGTCCTCGGTTACTTTCATAGTGCCGTCCGAATAACGCATCCACCCGCGGTCCAGATCGGTCATGCCGAACTGTACGACTTCCGGAGGAGGCGGCTGTACCGGCGTAAGCGGCGCCTCGGACTCCGCTGCCGGAGACTGTCCGGCCCGCTGCCCGTTCACGAACACAACCGCACAAGCCGCCACGAGGACGATGGCAAGCAGAAACAGGCCAAATTTGCGCGACATAAGTCCGGATCGTTTCGAATGCGTCTCTTTCCGCGAATCCATAATTCTTATCCTCCACTCCGTACTCGGTTTTGATTCTCTAATCATACGATACGGAGCTGAAAAATTCTATTTCGTATCCGTTGCAAATTCTTGTTGACTCTCACGTTACGTTATACTTTAGAGTAAATGTTGAAAGGAGGTCATTGCGATTCCGCTAAAAGTAAGCGAAGTTGCGGAGCTGGCCGGCATCAGCGTAAGGACGCTCCACCATTACGATGAAATCGGGCTGCTGACCCCTGAGGAAGTGACCGGGGCCGGATACCGCCTGTACACCGACGGCAATCTGGAGACGCTGCAGCAAATATTATTTTTTAAAGAGCTCGGCTTCCCGCTCAAACAAATCAAAGAGATTATGAGCAGTCCTTCCTTCGACCGTCAGGAAGCGCTGGAGCTGCATCGGAAGTTGCTGCTGGAGAAACGCCGCCAGCTCGACAAGAGGATTGCCACCATTACGAAAACGATTCAGCATACGAGAGGAGAAATCCAAATGTCCAACAAAGAGAAATTCGAAGGCTTCGACTTCAGCCACAATCCGTACGAGAAAGAAGCCCGCAAACGGTGGGGAGACGAAGCCGTAGACAAGGCGAACGCCAAAGTCGGAAGTTTGTCCAAAGACGAGCAGGCCGCCTGGGGCGAGGCGATGAACGCCATCTACTCCAAGCTCGCATCGCTTCGCGGCAATTCGCCCGAGTCCGACGAGTCGCAAGCCGCCATTAAGGAATGGTACGACTTCCTGAACCGGATGGGTCAATACTCGCCCGAGGCGTTCAGAGGGCTTGGCCAAATGTACGTGGACGATGAACGGTTCACCCGCAACATCGACCAGTTCGGAGAAGGTCTCGCCGTATTTATGCGCGATGCGATGGCCGTCTATGCGGACCGGCATCGGGAATAGGCGAATGCCGCGGTAGACGACGTATCCGCGTTCCCTTATCCGGCTGCGGCCGTTGTACACGAAAAGTCCCCGCGGAGGTGCTCCAGGCACCCTAGACGGGGACTTTTTTGGCGCGGCGAGAAGCGATGCCGCCGTAGCGGCTCGTCCCAGCGCAAACTTTTTTCCAACAAACGTCTCTAATCCATCCTGTCTCCAACCGACTGCCCGCGTCCGCGCAGCTCCTCCATCACAGGAACGAGCTCGCTGAACGTGCGGATCGTCCGAAACGGCTGAATCTCGTGCATCGACAACGGGTCTTGGCCCTTATGATTGATCCAGACCGACCGGATGCCGAGCCGCTGGGGCGCAACCACTTCCCATTGGTAATTGTCGCCGATCATCCACACTTCCTCCGGGGCGGCTCCCAGCAGCTTCAAAGCGTGCTCGTACACGCGGCTGTCCGGCTTGCCGCTGCCGAATTCCCCTTCGATCACAATATGATCGAACAACGGCGCGAGCTGGAACCGGTCGATCTTGCAGCGTTGCGGGGCTGATGCGCCGTTCGTCAGCAGGGCGAGCGGAATGCCCAAGCTTTTGAGGTAATGAATCGTATCGATGGCACCCGGAAATACAGCTATCTTCTCGTCCCGCTCGATTCCATAGTCGGCCGCAATCAGCCCGGCCAGCGACCGATCCTCGATACCGAGCAGCCCCAGCGCGCTTCCGATAATTTCGGTTCTCGCCATCGTCAGATCCAGCCTGCCCCGTCTGTGGCGTTCGGCATCGCTCCAATACCAACGAGCGTGCTCTTTGATGGCGGCGACGATCGTACCTACGTCCGGGCCGTTCTCCCCGTTCAGATATTTCCCGCACACGCTTACCCAGCAACTATCCAGATCGATTCCCTGCTCATAAGCAAGGATCGTATCGTCCATATCCACCAACAAAGCTTTCGGCAGCAACCGGTTCTCCCCCTCCACATCGACGCGCGGCACAAGTTTCTGCAGCGGTTCCTCATTGTCCATCTATTATCTCCGTTATTTCCTTTATTTTCAATCGGAAATAGGGGAGGGAGAGCCGCCGGGTATGCAGGCCAAGTAAACATCCAAGAATCAGGCAATCGGGAGAGCCTCTCCCGCTACTTGCCCTGCTGTTTCATCTCCTGAATATGCTTGTTCGCTTTCTCGTCCGCAAGCCGAAGCGCCGTATTGACGTCCATATTGTTTTGCGCCATCTCTTTGTTGGACTCTTGGAGGAACGAATAAATTTTCGTATCGTAGTTCGTGCTCATCGGGGCCGGAGCCGGGGACACTTTGAAAATACCGGCCAAATTTTTCCCTTCGTACACTTTCAAGTCGGCTGCATAGTTTTGTTTCATCGACGTATCCTTCAGCACCGTCAGACGTCCGGCTTTGTTCATCGCCACCTGTGCTTCGTCCGACAGCAGCGTACGGATCACTTCATAGGCGGCAGTTTTGTTTTTGGATGCGGGCGGCACCATGAACAGGTGGAAGTCGATCTGGCGTCCCAGCTTCGGACGGTCGTCGAAGGCCGGATACGAGACCATATCCCATTTGAACGAACGGCCCTCCTTCTCCATCTGCGCCAAAGTATCGGTCGTCGCCGCAATCCAGTTCGGATTCATCGCCAGCGTCTGGTCTTTGGCGAATTCGTTAAATCCGTAGTTGAATTCCTTGTTCGGTCCCAAATACCCGCTCATATCGTACAGCTGCCTCAAGGAACTAAATATCGTCTTGAAGCCTTCGGACGTAACCGCCGACCTTCCCAGCTTCTCGTCCACGACCGGCAGCGAATATTGCCGCAGCAACCCTTGCGGCGCTCCCATCGACACGCCTACATAGCGGATTCCGCCTTCCGTCCGGGTTACCCGCTTGGCCAGCTCCAGCGTCTGGCTCCAGGTCATCTCGTCCTTCGGATAAGGGACGCCGAGCTTGTCGAATATTTCTTTGTTATACAGCATAACCCCGTAATTCATCGAGAGAGGCAGGCCGAACAGCTCTCCCTTCGTTCCGAACTTGTTCAGTTCATTCAGCGCTTCAGGCTCGATCCGGTTCAGATTCAATCCGCTCGTCTTCACCATCGACTGCATATCTTCGCCGAACCCGAGATCCAGCATATATTTCACGTACACATTGCTCGTGGCGACCAGATCGGGGACGATTCCCGACGCAGCCAGATCCTCGGGAGATTTGGCCGTCAACAGCTCGAACGAGATATGCGGGAATTTGGCCTGGATCGGCTTAACGATATACGCCTGCAGCTCGCGGTCATTAATGCCGGCCTGGTAATCGTAAATTTTCAAAGTCACAGGCTCGTTCACGGGCTGGACCGCAGCCTCGGCGTCCGGTAAAGCCGTTTCTTTGCCGCAGCCGGCCAAAGCTGCCGCCAGGATCAGTCCGGGCACAAACGCCTTGCGTCTTCTCATCGTCTAACTCCCCCTCATCATTGGTCATAGAACCTTTCAACTGTTGCTCTGCGGATGAACAGACTGTACCCCTTTGCAATATGTAAACGCATTCAAATAAAAACGGCGATGATCACCTCCCATCGTATCTTATCTCGAACCTTCTCTCGAACTTCCCCTTCCTCACGAGCAGCGCTGAATCGGAGCTGCCGGAACAGGCACGTGATAACCTCCCAACGAACCTTGAAACCGTTCTCATTTCATCTTTTAGAAAAAACGCTCCCCTTCCCGGCAGACCAAACAGACTGACTGCTTCTCTTACCATGTCAGCCGTTTGGTCCCTGATCCGGGCAGGTCACCTTGCCGGATTCGGTTCGTACTTCTCGTCCTTTACTTCCGCCTGCAGACGGTACAGTTCCTGTTCCAAAATGTTCACGACACGGGCATAGTCCGGATCGTCGTAGACGTTGATCATCTCATGCGGGTCTTTCTTCAGATCGAACAATTCCCACTCCGGCGGCTGCGGATTATCCTCCGACCCCGTAGTGCCGAGTGCGTCGGCGTAATAATAGATCAGCTTGTATTGTTCCGTGCGGATGCCGTAATGGGCATAGACGGCATGCTCGGACATATGCATCCAATACCGGTAGTACATCGACGTGCGCCATCCCTCCGGGCTCTCTTCCTGCAACACCGGCCGGAATGTGACGCCCTGCATCTCCGCCGGCGCTTCGATTCCGGCATAATCGAGGAAGGTCGGGGCAAAATCCGTATTCAGCACCATATGCCGGTCATCGACAGTCCCTGGCCGAATGCCGCGCGGATAACGGATGACAAAAGGCATGCGCAGCGATTCCTCATACATGAACCGCTTGTCGTACCAGCCGTGATCGCCAAGGAAGAAGCCTTGATCGGACGTGTATACGACGATCGTGTTGTCGGTCAGCCCTTCCGCATCGAGATAATCGAGCAAGCGGCCGACATTGTCATCGACGGAAGCGACGCACCTCAAATAGTCTTTGATATACCTTTGGTATTTCCAGCTTTTGAGCGCGGCTCCCGTCAGATGCTCCGGCGGCTCCATCTTCAGATCCCGCGCGGTCAGATCCCGGTCGATCCGCATCTCCGCCGCCGCTGCTGCGCTCGCCCGGTTCGTGTAGTCGTCGTGAAACGTTTCCGGCTCGGGAATATCGATATCCTCGTACAGGCTAGCGTGCTTCGGGTCCGGAATCCACGGCCGGTGCGGCGCTTTGTGATGGCACATCAGGAAAAAGGGCCGGTCCGGGTCGCGCCTTCCGATCCAGTCGATGGACAAATCCGTAATAATATCGGTCGCGTACCCGCGGATGACCCGCCTCTCTCCTCCGCGGATGAAGGCCGGATCGATATAATCGCCTTGACCGGGCAAGATGTCCCAATAATCAAAACCGGTCGGGTCGCTTTCCCCGCCGTGTCCGAGATGCCATTTGCCGACAATAGCGGTCTGGTATCCGTTCTCCTGCAGCAGCTTCGGCATCGTTTGCTGTCTGCCGTCGAACCGGTCGGACAACGTCCGCACGCCGTTGATATGATTGTAAACGCCTGTAAGGATCGCTGCCCGGCTCGGGGCGCAGATCGAATTCGTGCAGAAGCACTGGTCGAAGCGCATCCCCTCATCGGCAATCCGGTCGATGTTCGGTGTACGATTTATCCGGCTGCCGTAACAGCTCATCGCATGGGCGGCGTGGTCGTCGCTCATGATGAATACGATATTCGGGCGGCTGTCCGCTTGTGGCTCCACTTCCGTCAGCTCCTTCCAACGCTTGGTTGCCCCCATTATAACGAATTCGAATCGCCGCCAGCCATGTACAATACTCCGGCTTTATGTACAAAATCACATTGGCAATGACAGCGCGGATCGTGTTACGATGAGGACAAATGATGGCGTGTTAGGGGTGTTTCCCGGATGCTCACTCTCCATTCCGCCTATTACGACGACAGGATTCCCAACTGGCGCATGGCACCGGTCGCGGTAGAATCCAACATTCTCGTCCTCGTCACAGAAGGCAGGCTCGTGTATACCATCAACCATACTCTAATAACGGCGGAAGAAGGCGATCTCGTCTTCATCCCGAAAGGAACGTTCCGCAGCGCGGAGAATGACGGGCCGCACCCCCACCGGAAATATTCGGCGCTGTTCGACCATTCGTTCCCGCACGGAACCGTTCCTCTGTTCGACCTCGGCTGTTTTACGAAAAAAAGAATCGGCGATATCGATTACGTGGCCAAACGGTTCGAAGCGCTGCATCGCGAAATGCAGGAGGAAAAGCCGATGCACCGCTTGGCGGCTGCGGGTATTGTTCAAGAGATCGCGGCGATCGCAAGCCGCGAATCCGGATCTGCGGGCACCTCCCCGACGAAGTGGAGGCTGGCCGAGCGAATGAAACGGCATATCCGCGAACACTACCGCGAGCCGCTTCATGTAGGCGAACTCGCCGAGCTCATCCAGCGTTCCCCCAATTACGCGATTTCGCTGTTCAAGGAGGTAACCGGCCAGACGCCGGTCGCCTATATGCAGCAGCTGCGTATCGCGGAGGCGCGCAATCTGCTGCTGAACAGCGATTTTACGGTAACTGAAATCGCCGACTACCTCGGGTATTACGACACCTCCTATTTCTACCGGGTATTCAAGCGGGCGACGTCCGTCTCGCCCTCCGCCTTCTCCGTCACGCGGGACAGATGATCTCCTTCGGACCGGTACTCACCAATCCCGCCCATTCTCCATATGCTGTAGGCAAACATCCAATCGGAAAGGAAGTTTGACCAGCATGTCCTATCGGTTCCCGGCTGAAGCCGGCAAGCTTAACGAGACTGCCTCCTTGGAGAAACGGGAGGACGACGGGTGGGTGACGGCCGGCGGTCCGAATCGGGCCGAGCCCGGTCTGAACGCAGATCTGGACGGAGACGGCGTCCCCGAGTGGATCGGCGTGTATAGGCGCAATGGAGACTTGTATGTGATGGTGTACCGCTGGAGCGGAACGAATTGGGCTCCGGCCTCCGCCTTAAGAGGGTACGGCAATGAGCTTAACGTATTCTACGCCGCTCCGCTCACCCGTCCTGACCGGTGGAACATCGTCGCCGGCTGGCACGATGCGGAGAACGGCTCCCGGCTGGCGATCTACGAATGGACCGGATACGGCCTGATGGACTTCGGTCCGGGCCCGGCCCGGCCGCTGATCTCCGGCACCGGCTACGGCTCCGGTTACGCCCCGGTCCTGGTGCCGGAACAAGCCGAAACGAGACTGCCCGCCGCCGCCATCCGGACGATCCCGCTGTATCCGATCACGGTCAGGACGATCGGGGGCAATCTGTGGGGGTATATCGACGAACGCGGGCAGACGATCCTTCCTCCCCGGTTCGAGTACGCGAACGACTTTCAGGACAACGGGCTCGCTGTGGTGGAGACCGGCGGCAAGCAAGGCGTTATCGACGCCCGGGGGCGGTTTGTCGTAGAGCCGGTTTACGAATCCGTTTCCCCGTTCTCGGAAGGCCGCGCCATTGTCATCGACAAGAAAGGGTTCCGTGTCATCGACGACCTCGGCCATATTCTGACTCCGAACACTTACGACTATATCGGCGCTTACCATGACGGCAGAGCGGTGTTCTACACGATGGATGCGGGCGGGTTAAGCCGCTACGGGTATTTGAATCTGGCAGGACAAGAAGCGATACCCGCCCAATACTTGGATGCGACCGACTTTGCAAACGGCAGAGCGGTCGTGAAGGTGAAGGAAGGCGAGTATGCATTAATCGGAACGGACGGCAGACGTCTGGCCGTCTACAACTATGCTTTTGTCGGCAGTCCGGGCGACGGGCTCCTGTCGTTCCAGCAGACGGAAAACGGCAAGTACGGGTATATCGACGAAAAGGGGAAGATCGTGATCCCTCCCCGCTTCAGCATCGCACTGCCTTTCCAAAACGGCCGGGCCGTCGTAAATATCGCGGAGGATTACAACAATTTATACGGGCTGATCGACACAACCGGCGCGTATATTATGCAGCCCGAATATAACGACATCTCGCTGCTTGGAGAGCAGCGGGCGGCGGCTGGCAAAGCGCTTGATCCGAAGCGGCCTTATCTCGGCTCCACATACGCGCTTGCCGACAGCGGCAGCGGACAACGGCTGACCGGCTTTGATTTCGGCCAAATTACCGAATTCCACGAAGGGTACGCCTCCGTGTACAACGACCGGTACACGTACTGGATCGACCCTTCCGGCAGGCAGGCCGCCCATCTGCCCCGGCTCGAGGGCAGCGGCACGATGGCGTTCATCGGCAAGCTGATCAGCGCCAATATCGATCAGCGGCTGTCGTATTACGACCGCAGCGGCAAGCTCGTCTGGCGGCCCCCTGTCGTGCTGCCGCTCCGTCCTCCTTATCAGGTCCGGGAGGTCAAGTATAAGCCGAACAAAGATTACCTCGTCTACTATCCGCAGATCGAAGGCATGGCCGATCCGGCTGTCCAGAAGAAGGTCAACCGCAAGCTCGCGGAGCTGTCCGCCGTGAAACCGGTTCCGGCCGACAAGCAATTGGACTACAACTACACCGGCGATTATGCGGTTGTTTTTTTCGACAAAAACCTGCTCGTCCTCGAGCTGTACGGATACAACTATCCGTTCGGAGCGGCCCACGGGATGCCGAGCCGCGTGTACGTCCACTTGAATCTGGCGAGCGGCGATATGTATGCGCTGAAAGACTTGTTCAAGCCCGGAGCGCCTTACACGCAAAGGCTGACGGAAATCGTGAAGAAGCAGATCGCGACGAATCCGGAATACGATTACGTCTTCCCGGACAGCAAGGTAGAAGTGAAGCCCGATCAGCTGTTTTTCGTAAACCGGGATGCGCTGAACATCTTGTTCCCGCCTTACGAGATCGCGCCGTATGTCGCAGGTTTCCCGACCTTCAAGATCCCGTATGCGGAAATAGCGGATATTCTCGATACGAACGGGGCGTTCTGGAAATCGTTCCATTAAGGCTTGGATTTCGAATCTCGCATAGAACCGACTTTCTTCCAAGAAAAAGGACCTCAGCCTCCACGCTACAGTGGAAGTTGAGGTCCTTTCGTTTGGACGTTGGGCGTTCTCAGGTCCTGCAAATGCTTTCGGGGCAGCTCCCCGCAAGAAAAGCGCCGCGATCGGGTTAGCCGCCGAAATAATCGTTCAGGCCGGCCGCGATCGCGCGCGCCGCCTTGCGCTGATAATCGTCCTTGCGGACGACCGATTCGTCGCCGGCATCTGTCAGGAAACCGAGCTCGAGCAGCACCGAAGGCTGCTTGTTTTCCCGCAGCACATGGTAATCGCCGTACGAGATCCCGTTGCTTTTAATGCCGACCCCTTGGCCGAGCCTAGCTTCGATACTGCGGGCCAAGGGCCGGTCTTTCGATTCGGAGTAATAAAACGTCAAGGTGCCCGACACTTTCTTGGGGGACGCATTGTAATGAATGCTTACGAAGGCGTCAGCCTGCTGCTTGCTGCCGAGCGCGGCCCGCTGGGACAGCTCCGGCTGCTCCTTGTCGTTCGTCCGGGTCATGACGACCTTCGCCCCGGCGCGGCGCAGCTCCTCCGCAACATACTGGGCGGTATTCAAATTAATCGTCTTCTCTATCGTCTTATATTTGTTGCCGATCACACCCGGATCATCGCCGCCGTGCCCGGGATCGAGCACGATCACTTTCCCGCTAAGACCGCCGGTTTTCCGTACCGCCTGCGCTGTTACGCTGCCTCCGGTCTCGTCCACATATCGGCCGGACACCCATCCGGTCTTGCCGGCGGTCGTACGGACCTGCAGCCAGCCGTTCTCCCGCTTCACGATCGTAAGTGCCGCGCCTTTCTGCAGCAGCTCCGTCGCTTCGTTATTCGTACCCGGTCCGCTGCGCATCCACAGCTTGTCCGCCGAGACGACTCCGTGCTTGCTTGCGGTGGCGTTCCCGACCGCCGACTTCGGCGTCGCTTCGCTTTTGGAGGTGTTCGTCGCTGCGGTTTTGGCCGGACTTGCCGCCGTGCTGCCGGCAGTTGCTGTCGAGTTGCTCAGCTTTTTCACATATTGTCCGGCTACCCAGCCCGTTTTCTGGCCCGATTTGATCTTCAGCCAGCCGTAGGCCTCGTCCGAGACGGTGATAACCGCACCATTCGACAAAGAGCTGACGATCTTCGAACTAGCCGCCGGTTCGGAGCGAACGTTCAGATGATCCGCGGTCACCCGAGCCGAATACGTATCGCCGGCGTGCGCTTTTTCCGTTACAGGCAAAGAGATGCAGAGCATCATGCCGAGAACCAGAACAGCTTTCCGTGCAATAGGTGGTTTCATAGCAGTCCTCTTATTTTCTTTTAATAGGTTTAAGAGGTTGTTCAAAAAGCCCACTTTTGATCACGAAGCAGGCACAGGAAGCCTGATCGACATCGAATATGGAATTCAGCCGGAACCTCTGGTGCTCACGTAGCTTTCACTACGCTCCGCTCCTCATTTCCTAGCTACATCCCATCTTCTTGGTGCTGAAAACCGGACTTTTTGAACTCGCACTTTAAGTTCCTCACTCTCATTTTTACCATTTACGACAAAGAGACGCAACTGCCGACAGAACCGTTTTTTCCATTCCATGGAACTATACGGGGCGAATCGCGGGGGTAACAAGAAAATACTGCCCGGAAGCCCAGAAGAAGGGATTTATTTCGAACATAGCAGCAGAATACGTAAATCCGTTCCGAACGGACAGCAGGAACTTGTCCCGTAATGGAGCCGAAATGATGCCGGAACGCTCCGGTTTGCTTTAACAAACAGACATATTCTGCATCGCTAAAAAAAATGTAGAATTTACCCGAAAACATCTAAACTTTCGTGTCGCTGCAACCGTCAAATAAGATAAGAGAGTTCGGCAATAGCGTACGCATAACTCTTGCAGGCGCAAACCGCGGTGCGCCGCCCCAAGCAACCGATTCACCCGTGATGAAACGCTTCGACAACGGAGCCTAATGTTGGTACGGCGTCCGCGCTTGCTGCGGGAGCTCATTCCTTATAATCAAGCATCGATCGACCTCAATTAAATATCGGCAGGCAGCATGGGAAGAAAAGAAAGGATTCAGCTTATGAGAAGACGTAGAAGATTAAGACTAACGGTCGTTAGTGTTGTCATGCTGCTGATTTTTGCCGGTTATACGATTAAAACCGCATGGATTGGCGGCGAAAGTCCGCAGACCGCTGTAGCCGAGGAAGTGCACAGTCCGACGACGCCCCCTCAGGTTCCGCCGGTAGAGAACGCATCGATGACCGGCGGACAGAGCGGCTTGCCGGCGCCCGGCAGCTCCGTAGCAGCGAAGCCGGGCAAGGAAGACGGCACACCGAAACCGGCAGCACCGAAAGAAACGGCGAAGCCAAATGAAGCCGGGAAGCCGACCGGTCCGGTCAAGAAGCCGGAAGGGAAGCAGATCGCGCTCACCTTCGACGACGGTCCGGACAAAACGTATACGCCTCAAGTATTGGATATTTTGAAGGAGCACGACGTCAAGGCGACCTTTTTCGTCGTTGGCATTCAGATTGCGAAGTACGGGGATGTTCTGAAACGGATTCAAAAAGAAGGTCACGCCATCGGCAATCATTCGTATCATCATGCCAAACTGACCGAATGCAACCCGGATCAAATCGCCGAAGAAATCGCCAAAACCGACGAAGCGCTCCGCAAAGTGCTCGGAAGCGGAACCGATCTGTTCCGTGCGCCGTACGGTGCGACCAACGAGAAGGTGAAGAAAACGGTAGCGGCCTCCAAACAGGAGCTTATCCATTGGACGGTCGATACGAAGGATTGGGCCGGCACGCCGCCGGAGCAGATCATGGAGATCGTCAAGGAGCATGCGAAGCCCGGAGGCATTATCTTAATGCACAGCTTCGGAGGCAAAAACGGCAAGCTGGACAATACCGTCGAGGTGCTGCCGCAAATGATCGACTATCTGAAACAAAAAGGATATACGTTCGTAACCGTGCCGGAGCTGTTGGCCGGCAAAGAAGCAGCGTAAACGTTAAGGGCATTCGCTCCGTCATGGAGTGAATGCCCTTTGTGTACCGCCGCTGACCGGACAAACGCCGATATCGCCTGATGCCGGGCCGTCATGATCCGGGTGGAAGAAGTTCGGAGTCACCGTACGGTCCTCGTAATGGTTATGGAAGATCGGCGTCGTTGCGGGCGATACGGGAGGAATAAGCCATGTCCAGTCTCCCGTTACGCCTCTTCCGCAGCGGCTCTCCCGCTCCCCGAACCGGGTAAACTGCTGCGCCGCCGTATGATGATCGACAATCATCACGCCGTGCTTCTTGTAGGAATGCAGAACCGCCACGTTCAGCTCCACCAGCGCACGGTCCCGCCACAAGTACGACTCGTGCCGCATGTCCAGCCCCATCAGCGACGCTACGGCCGGAAGCAAGTTGTACCGGCGCTCGTCGGCCAGATTGCGCGCCCCGATCTCCGTCCCCATATACCAGCCGTTAAACGGAGCCGCAGTGTACGAGATGCCGCCGATCTCCAGCCTCATGTTGGAGACGATCGGCACCGCGTACCATTTCAACTGCATATCCGCAAGTCCCGGCAGCTCCGGATGGGAGAGCGGAACCTCCAGCACGAGATCGCGGGGAATCGGGAACAACCGGGGAGTCCGATCCCCGATCCGCACGACGAGCGGCAGCACGTCGAAAGCCGTCCGTTCCCCCTGCCAGCCGAGCTCCCGGCATCGCTTCGTAAAATCGACCGAATCCGGGTCGCCGACAATCCCTTCTTCCGTCTCGTAACCCGCATAACGGATCAGCTGATAATTCTCGATCCGAATCTCCCGGCCGGGTCGCCCCGCCTGCCGGAATACCGTGATCGTCGGGCGAATCCGTCCGCCGTTCGTCGCACTTCCGATATGGCGGAGCAGCGCCCCGGCAATCTGCTCCTCCGTCTCGAGCCGTCTCTCGTCCACGACCTCGAGCGTCTCCCAGAACAGCCGACCGATGCACCGGTTGCTGTTGCGCCAGGCGAGCCGCGCTCCGTGGCGAAGCTCCTCCTCCGTATGCTCGTAGCTCCCGCTCTCCGCGATCCGGCGCCGGACCTCGAGCAGCCGATCGTTCGTACGATCGGCGCCCCAGCCGAGCTCATCGCCGCATATCCGGATAAATGTCTCCGCTTCTTCCAGTATCGCCCGCTGCGTCGCCATGCTCCTGAAGTCTCCGTTCCGTCTATGATGCTTCTAGTATACCTAACCGGAACGATGCGCTACAAATGAGCAGTTTGTGAACGATCGGCGCATGGCGTTATTTTTTGGCGGCCATCACTTCCTCGATCTTTTTGTTGGCCGCTTCCTCCGCTTCCCTAAGCGCCGTATTGATATCCTTCTGCCCGTTCATGACCGAGAGGTAAGCCGTATTGAGGAAGCCCGGCACCTGACCGAAATACGAATTGAACGGATACGGAGAAGCCGCGGACTCCAGCGGCACGGCTGCCTTTACATTTTTGCCGGCCAGCTGAGGCACGTTTTTCCCGAGCACCTCCGTCAAATTGTCGATCTTGATCGGCGGAACATACCCGTGCTTGGCGAATTCCTTCTGGAACTCTTCGGAGCCGATATAGGCCGCGGCGAGAAACGCCTGGTCGCGGTTTTTACTCGTGCTCGCAATGGCGTAAAACGGAAGCTGCAAGCCGGGTCCCGCCTTGGGAGCATCCTTGAAGCGCGGAAGCTCTACGAGATCCCAGTTGATCGGCGTTTGTTTCACGATATCCCACGAACCCCCGCTCTGAGCGGCCATGATCGCCACCCGGCCTTCCTTCCAGAACAGATCGTTAAAGGTCGGGGCATACTCATTGCCGTCGATGCGGTGAAACCGGGCGAAGTTATCGATGATTTTTTTCCAGTTGTCGTTATTCAGCGTTGCTTTGTTCGACTTCGTATCGATATAGCCCTGAGACAGCTGATTGACCGGAAGCAGATGGCCGTAACCTTCCTGGAAGCCTAAATATGAAATGCCTCCGTCCTGTCTCGTCAGCTTGCGCGCCATTTCGTAAACTTCGTCCCAGGTCATGCCGTCCTTCGGGTAGGAAACCCCGAACTTGTCGAAAATGTCTTTGTTGTAAAACAGCGCTGTCGATACGGCCGCATTCGGAATCCCGTAAATCTCCTTTTTACTGCCGAATTGCTGCATCTGCTCCAGGACGACGGGATACAGTTTGTTCAGATCGTAACCATACAGCTTGATCAGGTCGGTGACGTCGTTTTCCAGCTTGTTATCCGCCATCAGCGTATAAAACGTGGCTCCGCTCACTTTGATCAGATCGAGCGGAACGCCCTGGGCGAGCAGGTCGGGCAGCGACCCGCCTCCGTTATCCTTATTGGCCGAATACAGCTTGAAGGACATGTTCGGGTACTTCTTGCGGATCTGATTGCCGTACAGCTCCATAAACTGCTCCTGCGTATACGTAGGCGAGTTCTCGAACACGTTGATGACGACCGGCTTGGATGTCGCTTCCGCAATTTTGCTGGCGAAGTCGTCCTTCTTGGCTGCGCCGCTGTCTCCGCCCGGTTCCGCCGTTTTCCCTCCGGTTCCGTTCCCGCTGCAGCCGGCCAGCAGAGCCGCAATTGTCATGCCCGCAATCACAATCGATCTTTTTCCGTTCATTCGGAACACCCCTTCGTTTGTCTGATATGATCATTCCATAACCGGCCTAGCGAACCGGTTCACACCCCGGCCGCATCCGTCTTTCCCGCTTCCGTTCAACTGCCTGCTCGCTCAAAGCTTGATCACCTGATCGCGACGCGAAGAAGCGTTGCGGAAATCCGGCACATCGATCACCCGGCCGCCGTTCATAATCGACAGTTCGGACAGCAGACCGACCGCGGTCCATTCGCAGGCGTCATACACGTCGATCGCCGGAGGAATCCCGCCGCGGACCGCCTCGATAAAATCGTGCACGATAAAATAATCTCCGCCCCAGTGGCCCGCCCGCTTCTGCTCCTCGGTAGCATTGCGGTACCGCTCCGGCATCTTGTCGTAATGACCGGCAAGCGGCTCCCATTTGGCATGATCCATCTGTTCCCCGTCGGTATGAAAATATATTTTATGCTGATCGCCCAGCCCTCTCGGCGCCTCGTAGCTGCCTTTCGTTCCTTGCAGCGTGTAATAGCCGCAGTTGCCCGGCCGGTTCGACACGCAGTCAAGGCGCAGTCGGATCAGCTTGCCGCTCTCGAGCTGGCACATCGTGACGGACGTGTCTTCCTGCCGGAACTGCGGGGCCGTATGCCAGCCCGTGCCGAAGCAGGCGACGCTTTTGATCCGATCTCCGCGGAACCATTGCATAAGCGGCCCGAGACTGTGCGTCGGGTAGAAATTGCCCCGTTTGCCATACTGCCAATAATGGCGCCAGGAGGTCCGGTTCGCCGTCGGATCGTTCGCCACCCGGCGGTTATGTCCGAAGGCGAGATGGCGGTTGCTGTGCAAATATTCCCCTTCGGCGTAATAAATATCGCCGAACATCCCTTGCCGGACCATATTGCCGATCAGCTGGTTTTCCGGGATGTAGCAGTAGTTTTCCGCCATCATATACACCTTGCCGTGCTTCTCCACCGCTTCTTTCAGCCACCACAGCTCATCCATCGTCACCCCCGCGGTCACCTCGCACAACACGTGCTTGCCCGCTTCCAGCGCCTGGATCGTCTGCTGGAGATGAAACTGCATTGGTGTGGCGACGAAGACCGCATCGATATCCGACTCGAGCATGTCTTCATAGATCCGGTACGTGTTCGGAATTCGGAGCCGTGCCGCCCGATCCAGCAGCTGCCCTTCGTGCAGATCGCATAAAGCGGTTACCTCAACCCCCGGAATCGAGTTGAAGCCGAGCATCATGCTTAACCCTCTTACCCCGGCAATTCCAATCTTTATAGTCATTGCTTCCACTCCTATCTGTGTAAGGTTCGTTACCGCCCTATTTGTATGCGCTTACAATGATGTTGCTGCATCTTGTGAAGCAGTCTCCCGTCTCCGATATATACGGTTAGCCCCCCCCTTCTTTCAACTGACGGAATGTCGTTCCGTATGCTGAACCACAACTATAGCGTACCATACCCTCATTTCCGGGATATGATCTATCTTGCATCGTTTTCGACTCTTATTTGCCTAATCTTGCTTTCTTGCGTCCTTGCCGTCCCTGCCGCCCAGCCCGTCGTACGGCCCGCTCATGACGTGGCGCTTTGCTCCCGGCGGTATTGATCCGGGGACATGCCGACCTGCTTTTTGAACACTCGGCTGAAATGAGCCAAATTATTGTAGCCGACCTGGTAGCATACATCCGTAACCGTACTGTCCTTCCGGTAATAAAAAAGCAGCTTGGCCTGCTTGATGCGTCTATGGCGCAAGTAATCGAAGATCGTCATGCCGGTCATCTCGCGGAACATTCTCGTCAAATAATATTTGCTCATATGAAGCTCGGCTTCCATCTGCTCCAGCGTGACGTCCTGCATGTAATAATTTTCAATAAAGGCGATCATCTTCTGCACGTTCCGTTCTTTTTCCGCCGATATCTTCGGATTGCTCTCCATCGTCTCTTTGCATAAATTGCTGATGAACATCAGCAAATCGTAAAACGCCATCAGGAAACGATTGTAATACGCCTTCTCCTCTTCTTCATAGAAATGGTTGATCCGCAGTAAAATGTTCTCGCAATCCGCAACCTGCTCCTCGCTCAGCCGGATCTGGTGGTTGCGCAGCTCGGTGAACGGTTTGAGCGGCGAGTCCGTGCAGAAGTAAGGGTCGAATACGTGGGCCAGCTGCGGGTCGAACGAAAACCGGGTCTGCACGCAGTCCCATCCCGGTTCCGCCTTCGGACTGTAAGGCGTGATGCCGTTCGTAATGATCATGTCGCCGCGCCCCCAACGGACCGTATGCTCGCCTTGCCTGTAATCGCATTGGCCGCTATGGACGTAATAAAAATGGTATTGGGTGCAGTCGTGGGGAGTGACGCCAGGGTCGCTTTTCTTATACTCATACGTGGCAAAAGGGAAATGCTGACGGGGGTGCCTCATCGATAATCCCTCCAAATTCGATTAGTTGGTTTCGATGGATGGGCAAGATTGATCAAATGATGTTGAGTCTACTGTATCACAATTCCATGGCGGAAATTTGATTTTTATTGCCGGTTCCTGCTCCTCATTTGATTTTTATTGCTCGATTTGCGAATTGGAAAATGGCGGCAGGAGATCCGGAGATGAGGACGAATATGTAGCTTCGTACGTTTCCATATCATGGCGCGGGTGGAGCTTTGCCGGAGTGCAAGGCCGCCATAGACGCGGAAAACTGTCCTCCTTGCGGAAGGGCAGACCCGCATTCCGACGCCGATAACCGGGAGGAACACGATGAACGCTCTGACGGAACAAGAACGCCAGCAAGGATACCGGCTGTTGTTTGACGGCAGCACGCTAGGCGGCTGGGCGGTAACGCGCCAGCCGGAGGAATGGCTCGTCCGCGACGGGAACCTGGTGTGCACCGGAGACAGTCACGGCTATGCGCATACGGAGGATCAGTTTGAGAACTTCATCCTGGAGCTCGAGTACAAGGGAGCGCCCGGGACGAACAGCGGCGTATTTTTCAGATGGACGGATCTGAGCGACCCGGTGAACACCGGACTGGAGATGCAGATCTGGGATACGTTCCACCAGGAGGAAATGGTTAAAAACAGCTCCGGCGCCTTGTACGATCTGGTCGCTCCATCCGTTAACGCCGTGCGGCCGGCGGGAGAGTGGAACCGGATCGTCGTCAAATGCGACGGCAGCATCGTCGAGCTCACGCTGAACGGGATGCTCGTCGTCAAGGCCGATCTCGACCAGTGGACCGTCGCCGGCAAAAACCCGGACGGCACGGACAATAAGTTCAAGTACGCTTGGCGCGACCAGCCCCGCCGGGGACATATCGGGCTGCAAAACCACGGCGGCTACATCGAGTTCCGCAATTTAAAGCTCATCGAGCTGTAGGCGGGTTGTTAAGCAATACAGGTGGAATATGGGAGATCCGCCCCGGGCCGGAGGCCGATCGTCATGGGAAGCGGACGGGGAGCGGTACGAGGCGGAGCCAGGGGCGGGCTCTGGCGGAAGCGCAGCGGAAGAGGGTTAGCGCTCGTATGAGTAGTCGGGGAGCCGGCCGATACCTCTTAAAGGCGGTTTGAGACTCTTATTCGGCCGCTTTGTGCCTATGGGGGCGACTTAAGGGCGGTTTGTACCTCTAATTCCGGCACTCTCGGCGGCAAATGGGGCGTTACGAGGAAAATAGCTGCTGCAAACCGCCCTCATTTTCTCGCCACGACCGATTTCCGACTAAATAAGGGGTACAGATCGCTCCTATTGCCCTCTCCCTTCTTCGGTTCCCCGAAAAAAGGACCTCGGCTCCCACAATGCAGCGGGGTTTGAGGTCCTTTCGTTTGGAAACCGGGGCGTCCCCATGCCATACGAGCACTTTTGGGACAGCCCCAGTCTCATTCTTTATTCGCTTTCACGCAACACTCATGCGCCCCATCAAACCGACCGATTTCGGAAAAACGGGAAGAATAACCAAAAGCTTCTGCGGCGCACCGGGTGGCGCACGGACCGCGGAGTCAGGACCGGCTGCAGCCCCCCTGCCAGAAGCTTGCCGCCGCCAGAACGGTCGTTCACCGGGACGGGCAGTGTCGACCAGGCGGGAGCAGCCGCCTGCTGCGAGGTGACGGCCTGCACCAGATCGGACAGAGCCGGCAATGCCGCTTGCGCTGAAGCGTCTTTCGCGAAAGCATCCGGCGCTTCCTGCACGCCGCCGCGATCCGGCATCAACTGCGACAGCAGCAGCGGAATCTCCAGCTCCCTGTCTCCCCCGCGCCCCTCTGCCGCCGGGATTTCCACAGCGGCTGCGGCCTCTTCCCGCCAGAGCGGATAGATCATTTTCCCTTCTAGCACATGCAGACGTTTCGCAAGCTGAGCGTTTTCCTTCTGCAGCTCCTCGATTTGCTCCAGCAAAACTTTCATCGTAAGTCTCGACTTACGCGACTTTTGTTGCTCTTCTCCAGAACGATCGGACGGCTGCGACGACATTGGATCATTAGCGACTGTTTCGATATGCGGTTCCACGGCTTCGGCCTCCTTCAATAAAATAACTGGACTACTAGATTAGTAGTTTTTATCCTACCGCACTTCCAGTAAGATTACTGTCGAAGGCCGCTGTCAAAAGAGCATTACTTATGGAGACGGGCACGGGACCCGTCCGTTGGGACGTAACGCCTACTTCATGTCGGACATCACGCTTGCCGTCGAAAAACGGCCGACCCCGGCTTCACGCCCTAACCATGTCGGATTTTCACGAGGTTGGACAACAGCCTGTGTACGCCCGTGCAACTCATAGCAGGCCACCCGCGGTTGCCCGGTCACCGGCCCGCAGGCAAAATATCGAAGCTGCACGACCGCGGCAGCTGCTCCAGCTCGCTCATCAGCCGCTTCGCCTCAGGCAGCCTGTCGGATACCGGCCGATCCCCCGCCAACGGCTGTTTGTTGTAAATCTTCCTTAGCTCGGCGTTATACGCCCCTCCTCCGCCCGGCCTGATCACGATGCGATGGGGCTCGAAGGTCAGCACGCCCGTCAAATCCCGAACGATGGCGGAAGAGGAGCTCTCCAGCAGCTGTAACAACTGGTAATCGGTCAGCCCATCCAGCGAAGCGGCTGTGCTCCCGTCCGCCTTAAGCTGCTCCAGCACGGCCCTCGACAATATCTCGTCCGCCGCCAAATAAGCCGGATGCGCAAAAATCCGATTATCGGCCGCAACCGCACGGCAAATATGCAAGGCCGTCTCGTCGTCCGCCGCAATTCGGTTCCCACAAAAGGTGATGCCGCGGATAATGTCCGACGGATGCCTAATGTAAAGACCCGCGCCATACGTATCGCGCAGGAAGCTGTCCAGATGATCGATGCGGATGCCGTCCGATTGGCCGCTAAGCGGAGTATCCTCGTTCAACAGCTCGATCAACCGGGACGCGCATAACCCATGCCTGGCCAAAATCGATGCAACGGGAGCCGACCGGATCACCTCTTCCGTAAGCGCGTGATGGCATTGGCCCAGCGCTTTTTCCACGGAATGCGAGAAGGGCAAGTGCCCGACGTCATGCAAAATGGCTGCGGCATGCAGTTCCCGCCACTCGGGGAACCACCGCTTCGTCAGCGCCCACACCCCCACCGTATGCTCGTATCTTGAATGTGTAACCGGACCGATCAGAGCGCCCGCGCCAAAATGATGCAAATGCTTTAACCTTCTGACAGCGGCGCATTGAAACAGCTCAACCTCGAATGGCTCGGCCGCAATCTCCAACTGATAGACCGGCTC
This sequence comes from Paenibacillus sp. GYB004, assembly GCF_036577605.1. NCBI lineage: Bacteria > Bacillati > Bacillota > Bacilli > Caryophanales > Paenibacillaceae > Paenibacillus > Paenibacillus sp. GYB004. Next base: position 231,690 of record NZ_JARBDB010000004.1, on the reverse strand, counting down.
CCACACGGCCGGGGTGGTGAACGTTTGCTCGGTTTGTCTCATGGATCTGGTTATCCTCCTTGCGGGTAAAGTTCGGAGTGTCGAAACTATTTCCTCTCCCGATCGTCTAATCAAGTAAATATAAACTTTAACATTAAAGGGTGTAATTAGGATGCTTCGTATGCAGAGAAAAAGCTTGCTGGCGATAACCGCCGTCCTGATCGGGACGCTCACGGCGGGCTGCATCCAAACATCGCGGGGCAGCTGGGGCAACGGTGCCGGCTCCACGCCAGCCTACGCAGGTCCTGTGATCCAGCAGCCCGTCCAGCTCCGTCTGCTCGATGCGAGCCGAATGCCGGCCGATACGTTCAAGAGCGCCGTAACGGATCTGCTGCTTAAGCGCCAGCCGATGATCACCATCGAGCCGGTCGCCTATCCGGAAGGAACCGACTGGCGGACGCTTCTGGCCGGCGAATCCCCCGATCTTGCGCTTATTCCGCTGTCCGAGCTCGAATCGGGGCAGGCTGCGAACGAATGGCTCGATCTATCCGGCGTCATCCAGGAAATGACCGTTGAAGTTCGCAAGCTCGGTCAGCTTCCGAAGGACACCGATCCGCTTAACGGCGCGGAGAAAATTAGAAGCACCGAAGGGACCTATGGTCTGCTGCCTCCCGGCAAGGGCGCTTCCCTGTATTTTAACAAGGACATCTTCGATAAATTCGGGATTCCTTATCCCGCAGAAGGACTGACCTGGGGCGAGACGAAGGAGCTGACGGCCCGATTGACACGGGTGGACCGGGAGATCCGGTACGTCGGTTTCGCGGCAGACCGCTCTCTCCTGCTGAACCATATGTCGAAGCTGGCTCCGCTGGCCAATCCGCAATCCGAACGGGCGCAGTTGATGAGCGAAAGGTGGATTCCATGGCTGGCCGCTTTGAAATCGGTATACGATGTACCCGGCATGGAAGTCGAAGGGATGGGCCGGGACCTTAGCAAAAACCGGTTTATCCAAAAAGGAGATGTCGCCATGTGGGCCGGCAACTTCATCTACCCGCCTCTTGAGCAAATGCAGCGTCGTGTCGGCCGAATCCCGCTTCCTTCCTTTGACATCAAGCTTGAGGGCATCCCGGGATTGCCGGCCGGATACGTTTTCGTGGTTCCGAAGACCGCCCGGCATCCGAAGGAAGCTTTGTACGCTGTCGCCGGCATCGTTACCGCTCCGAGCCGTTCCAGGCTGGAAGCTGCGGCGCTTGGCGAGCTGGGACTCAAGTTCGGCGACGTGCTTGCCGGGCAGAAGGATTTGAACACCGCCTTCCGGGAGGCGGAGGAACTCGTGGAGATTAGGCGCAAAGCCGGGCAGATCAACTAAAGCGCAGGCTTGGACGGGGAATGGCGGTTACGACTGATCGAGCCGGATCGTGTAAGAGCGGACCGGCCGTGCGAAGTCGTCCGCCAGCATATCCAGATACACCGTGTCCACTCTGCGGTTCCCGGACCTTATCAGCTCGCGCCGCCGGCCGATCTCGCGAAAGCCGCATGCCTGCAAGCAGTTCAGCTTCGCCTGCTGGTCGTGCAGCGCCCATACCGTTACCGCGTACAAGTTTAATATATGAAAGCCGTATTCCAGCAGCAAGCCGGCCGCCTCCTGCCCGCAGCCGTTCGTCCAAAACTCCAAATCGCCGGGAGCGAGCACAGAAACCCGGATTGGTTCAGATGGCTGACCCCGGTTATACTCCCGACGCCCAGCAGGCGTTCTTGTTCGGCCGATACGATCGCATAATGATAGCCGTGCTTCATCATCTCTTCCACGTCGTCCCGCGTCTTCTCCAGCGAGCATGAGTTTGTACCGCTGTCCCAGTACGGCGTGAGCGCGGGATCGTTCCTCCATCCGGCGATAGGCTCCGCATCCTCCGACAGGAGCGGGGATAAATATACGTGTTTCCCCGGCACCCGCCGCCAATGACTCCTCATGTCGCATCCGCCCCCTCCTTCATAAAATCGTCCGCGAGCATATCCATCCAGACGATATCGTACCGGCGCCCGGCGATCAGTTTGGCTTTCCGCCTGCGCCCGATTTCGCGAAACCCGCATTTCTCGTAACACCGGATCGCCGCCTTGTTGTACTCGTATACGCCCAGCTCGACATTGTGCAGGTGCAGCTCCATGAAGCCATAATGAAGCAGCAGCCGAACCGCTTCCTGCCCGTACCCTTTGTGCCGAAATTCCGGGTCCCCGATCGAAATGACGAGGCTGGCGTAGCGATGATGCTCATTGACGCCGGTTAGCGCACAGATCCCGACGAACCGCTCAGCCGCCCGATCCACGATCGCAAAATGGTGACCGGCTGCACTCATGCTTTGCAGCGATTGGCGAACCTTCGGAAGCGGGAACATTTCAGCAGCATGCCCCGTCAGTATCGAAAAATCCAGGTCGTTGTTCCACTCCGCCAGCTTCTCTGCATCCTCCGGATCAAGCGGGGATAAATAAAGCCGCTCCCCTTCGATTCGTTTGTAATACGGCACCGCTTCGCACCTCGTCTCCATATGGAAATGAATGTATAACCAAACGTAACAGCCCCCTGCTCGGGGAACAAGGGAACGAATTGTTACAGACATATTATCCGGGGCCGGCGGAGCAAGAGATCGATTCGTTGCAGGCCGACGCTAGCGATGAGGGCCGATTTCGATCGCGGCACATGCTCCTTGTCCTCAGCCATTCGGCGGTAATCGGAAGCGAATCGTTTTTCCGGGCATTCATCGTGTACGCCGCTCAAATCCCATACATTTCCTGAAGCACTGAAGCAAAATATTGCAACTTCGTCCTATTGGATACTCGTCGACTCCCACCTTGCCATCGTTAACCTTTGGCGGTACGTCCTCACGAAATTCCCAGGACACGACCTAGAAATGGAACAAATTGGATGATATAATGGGAGGATCAGACATGATTTTGGCGGGAATCTGGCGAGGTTTCGGGAGTATGGCGGGAGGGCGGGGGTTGTCTATAAATGTACGGAGGCGGGGGATCAAATGAAATGGCAAATTGTACTTTTCGCAGTTGGAGCGGGGATCTTTGCATTTACCGAAAACTATTGGGTGGCCGGATTATGCTTACTTGCAGCTATCATGAAAACGATTCGGTACAGGCTGGATAAGAAAATCAACGAATGAGAACGGAAACGGGCCGCAGAATGTTCAGTGTCGCCCGGGAACGTGGCTTATTGCACAAGCAGCTTGGAGCGTCGCTGAAGAAATGCCCGGTGTCATCTATTAATATGACTCGTTGCAAGCAGCTTCAAACGTCGCTGCAATTAAAGGTATTGGGGGATAAGAGCGGTTTGCCGCTCTTATTTTCGTCATTGGCGGGCTTTTCGCAAAAATAGGGGTGGTTTGCACCCCTTATCAAGCCGCGGAAACGAAGAATTCGTTCCCGGCTCGCGAAATAAGAGCTACAAACCACCTTTATCGCCGCCGATTCCGGCCATTTGCAGCAAATAGAAGCTGCAAATCGCTTCTATTCGTGCCGGCTCGCCCCATCGCCCGCAAACTTGCGGCCATAGGCTGGGGCGCATTCGGAGCTGCGCGCAGCTTGCAGCTTCCGGCCGGGGGCCACGCGCAGCAGCGTGGTGTGGCGCGGCCTGCTACTGCGTGGACGGACGCGGCCTATGGCGCGTGCCTGCTGCTGCGTGGACATCGCCTCGAGGGCGCGGCCTATGGCGCAACCTGCTTCGCGCGGACCCCACCTCGCGGCCGCGACCCCGCCGCAGCGGCACAGTCCAAACGCCGCAGGCCCGGCTCACTTGTACCACTGCGACTGCAGCCCCCACATCCGCGCATACTCGCCGCCAGCGGCGAGCAGCTCCTCGTGAGTGCCGAGCTCCGCCAGCTTGCCGTCCTGCAGCACCATGACCCGGTCGCACAGCCGGGCCATCCCGAGCCGGTGCGACACCAGGATCGCGGTGCGGCTGCCGGCCATCGCCGCGAACCGCTCGAACACGTCCGTCTCGGCCTTCGGGTCGAGCGCGGCCGTCGGTTCGTCCAGCACGACGAGCGATGCGTCGCGCATGAACGCCCGGGAGATCGCGACGCGCTGCCACTGGCCGCCGGACAGATCGGTACCGCCCGCAAATCTGCGCGTAAGCGGCGTCTCGAAGCCGGACGGCAAGCCGGCCGCCACCTCGTCCGCGCCGCCGAGCGCCGACGCCTGCTGCACCGCCTGCATATCGCCGGCCTGATCGGCCTTGCCGAAGCCGACATTATCCCGCAGCGTGAACGCATAGCGGATAAAGTCTTGGAACACCGCGGCAGACCGCATGCGCAGCTGCTTCAAATCGAGCCGGGACAAATCTCGGCCGCCGTAATAAACGCTGCCCGTAACCGGCTGGTATAGGCCGAGCAGCACTTTGACCAGCGTCGTCTTGCCGGAGCCGTTGGTGCCGATCAGCGCGATCCGCTCACCCTCGCGCAGCGTAAACGAAATACCGGTCAAGCTGTCTCTCTCGCTCGTCGGATACCGGTAAGAGACGTTCTCCACCTGGATGTCTCCGATCCTCGGCAGTTCCTCCCCGCTGGCGGGTTCCTCCGGCCCCAAATCCAAATATATGAACAAATCTTCCATGCAAAGCAGCTTGTCGCGAAAATAGCCGAATCGCCCGGTGACCCGTCCGACGTTATCCTTCAACGTCTGCAGGGCAAACAGTGTAGCGCCGAACTGAGCCGCAGACAATTCGCCCCGCAAGACGGTCCAGGCCGTCCAGGCGACGCCGGCTCCGAGGCCGACCGCCCCCAGCGCCGAAAGCCCCGCGCGGACGGACTGCTGGCTGCGTTCCTGCCGGTACAACGTATCGGCCACTTGCCAGTACAGCCGGTCCCACCAGCGGATCAGCGCCGGGGCCGACCCGAACGTTCGCACTTCCTTCGCCGCCCCGTTGGACGTCACCGTCCGGGACAAGTAGTTCATGATCCGCTCCGGCTCCGTCTGCTTCCGCTTCAGGAAAAAAGCCGACTTCGTCTGCACGAAACTGGCGACCGAATCGGGAAGCGCGACGACGATGATGGCGATTAGCAGCCACACGTTCCAGACGCCGATGAGCGCGGCGATCGAGACGATCCGGATGAATCCGGTGGTCGTATTGTAGAAATCCATGATCAAATTGTGAAACTGCCCGGGTTCCGCCATCTTGCGGGCGCGCTTCAACAAATCGTGAAAGTCGGCCCGTTCGAACGCCTCGAGCCGAAGACGGCCGGCTTTGCCCTGCAGTTGCCGGAGCAGCCGATCTTCCATCTCCTGACGAAGCTGCTCCGTGAAGATTGCTTCGATCGGATTTATCGCCTGCTGAACCAGCGTAAGCGCCGCCCATATGGCGATCCATTCCATCAGCGGGCCGGTTCCGGCCGTTCCGTCGTACACATGAATAATCTCGCTGAATATGCGGGCGGTAATAAACACGTGAACGGTAGGAAATACGCCTCTGACCGCGTTTAATCCCATCGATAGTAAAGCCCGCAGCGGATCGGTCGCGATCATCCACTTCATGAATCGGAACAACGTAACGAGAGTCGCCAGCCGTTTTACCGGTACCATTGGGATTGCACCTCCCACATTTGGGCGTATGAGCCGTTAGCGGCGATTAATTCGTCATGGGTGCCGTCCTCGATGATCCGCCCTTCCCTCAGGACGACGATCCGGTCGGCCAGCCTCGCCGAACCGAGCCGGTGACTGATGAGCAGCACCGCGCGATCCCGGATGCCGTTTACAAATTGCTCGTAGATCTCAGCCTCCGCTTTCGCGTCGAGCGCAGCCGTCGGCTCGTCAAGAATAAGCAATTGCGGGTCCCTCATAAAGGTCCGGCTAATCGCGATGCGCTGCCACTGCCCTTGCGACAACCCCTGGCTGCCCTCGAACAAGTGCCCGACGGGCGTGTCGTAACCCTTCGGCAAACCGGATATAAATTCAGCCGCTCCGCCTCGCCGGGACGCCGAGATGACCTTCTCCCTGCCCGCCTCGGCGTCCTCCGCGAACACCTCCGGATCTCCCAGAGCGATGCTTTGCCCCGCTGTAAACGAAAATTTGTAATAGTCCTGATAAGCGGCCGTTACGTTCGCGTGCAGCAGCTCTGCCGGTATGCCGGCATAATCGGTTCCGTCTGCGGTGATCGTGCCTTCGTCCGGCTTGTACAGCCCGAGCAGCAGCTTGACCAGCGTGCTTTTGCCGGCCCCGTTCTCCCCCACCAGGGCGACCCGTTCGCCGGGCCGCAGATGCAGATCGAGCCGGTCCAGAATCGGACGTTCGCGGCCGGGATACGTGAAGCTCACCCCGTTCAGCCGGATGCCCTCCTGCAGTCTGGCCGGAAACATCCCCTCTCCTGCCGCAGCAGCCTGTACAGGCACGTTCAGAAAATCGCGCACATAACCGGTCTCGATGGAATGAACCTGCGTAATCCCGATCGCAAAGCTGATTTGCCCGGCAGCAGTGTCCATTTGGCTCACTCCCCGAAACAACGAGATGAACACGCCCGGCGTAATCCGCTGCGGTCCGAGCCAAACCGCCATAAGCACGACGGTCGCAACCTCCGTCACCCAAAACAACCCGTTGGACGGGATTCCACCCAGTTCCATCTTCGTTTTGATCTTCAGCGCCTTGGCCCGCTGCTCCCGGCGCATCGAGATCCAGCGGTCCGAGAGCGGCTCCGCCAGATCGAATACGCGCATCTCCTTCTGCTCCGCCCGGCCGGTCAGCAGGCCGTCCGTATAAGCGACCTTGCGCTGCTCCTCGGTCTGATCGTATGTAAAGCTCATCCATTTCTGCGATTTCTTCGCACCGTAGATCGCCCGCGGAATCGACACCGCCACCAGTGCGACGGCAAGGCATGGCGATACGTTCCAGAACAAGCCGGCGATCCCGACCACGCTGATCGCGGCCTTTACCAGCAGCAGCGTGTACATAAAAAAGTAGGCGACTTTCCTTCCGGGGTTGTCGCTTCTCGACAGCTTGTCATAGGAAGCGCTTTCTTCATAAAATAAAAGCGGGAGCTGCGAGGCGTGAACCAGCCGCTTGCGACCAAGCGTATGCTCCAGCCGCTGGATCAGTCTCGTCGTACTCGGTTCGCGAAGCCTCCAGATGACCTCGTCGGTCAGCAGCAAGGTGCCTGCAAAGGCAAGCAGCCACGGCATAACGGCCGCGAACGATCCGCCGCCCGCTCCCGCCGCCTGAATGACTCCGTCGATGAGATGCCGGGTTACGTAAATCGTCAGTACGGGCGAGACCCCTTCAAGCAAAGCAAAACCGATCAATGCCGCTGCAGGCCAAGGCGCCGATCGGGCAATGACGGCAAGCGCCCAGCGCAGGTTGTCCGTTATGTCCCGCCAACTCGTCTTTCTGTCGAAATATCCTTCTCTCAAAGGCAACCCTCCCCAAGAATACATTTACTATATTAGGAAAAATGAGGAATGAACAGACTGTTTCGATTGTTTTTTCTGTGTTATAATACACTTAAGGGAAAAACGGAATCAGACAGAAAACGCCATAGACACTGGCAAGCCTCGAGGGAGGCTTGTGCTCCAATGTTTTTTTATTTGAAACGGATCGGCGGCCCCATACCGGCCCTAAGCAGATTCGGCAGATGCCACTGCAGGCCCCCCCGCCTGCGGGGATGTACTGACACGGGTACGTGTTGTTGAAATGGGAATTTTTCACCGGTTGCTTAGGCCGTACAAACCTCTCCCCTCATTCTGATGCCCATGCAAAAAAAGACAACAAGAAGCTTCCGGCTTGTCCAGATGTGCTTCTTGTTGTCTTTTTTATCGTTTGCGGAGCGCGCGGGTGAACACGACCAGGATCGGCGACAACAGCGCGGCCGCCACAAGCAGCGACGCCCGGACCGTAAAACGGTGTCCGACCCAGCCGACCAGCGGGCCGCCTCCCGTCTGGCCCAGCGCATCCGCCTGACCGAGCATCGACAGCACGGTCGCCCGCACCTTGCTCTCGATATTCAGGCTCAGCCATGTGTCATAGATCGGTCCGCTTAGCGTCCCGATGATCCCAACTGCAAGCAGCGAGCCGAGCGCCCAGGCAAAATTCGGAGCCAAGGCGAACGAAGCGATCGCGACGATTCGCAATCCGGTCAACACGAGCATGCCGACGAGTACGACGCGTTTGTTGCTCACGTCGAGACGTTTCTCCGCGAACCGGACCACGAACAGACTGAGGAAAGCGATCAGCGCCGAAATGATCCCGAACCATACCGCCATCGGCATCGACGGACTCGCCGGGAAACCGATCCCGGTAATCAGATGAGCTTCCCACAATCGGTCGTAACCTTCCGAAGCCGCTCCCCCAAATACCGTAACAGCCACCATCATCAGCAAAATCGGCTGCCCCCGCACCGCCTTCGCGCCGGCGATCCATGTCGAGGTCATCTCCCGTAAAGGCGAGGCCGGCCCTTCACGCTCCGGCCGGACAAAACCCGTCTCCTTCATGCGGAGAATGAGAAACAGCCCGAGGCCGATGTAGAGGAGCCCTCCTGTAAGATACGGCAGATGCGTCCCCGCGACGGATAATCCGACGCTGACCGGGATGCCGATCAAGGTGGCGACCAGACTGAGCCGGTTCGCCCGGAGAAACAGCCGCCCGACCCGTTCCTCGCCGATCTCGTCGGTAATCCACGCCTTGTTGGCGCCGCTTATAAACGTGTAGCCGACTCCGGAGACGACCTGCGAGAACAGCAGCCAGGCGATAGCCGGGACGGCCAGCCCGAGCGCATCCAGCCAAGGGATGACGCCTTGCAGGGCGAAGCCTACTCCCAGCGCGAACATCCCCGCGATCACCGACAGCCGCCGGCTGTACGTATCCGCCACTACCCCGGTAATTCCCTCGAAGATCAGCACGGTCAGCTCCAGCACCATCCCGACCAAGAGCAGCTCGAACGGATTCAGGCCCAGTGTCGTAATGTAGTAAAGGGCATACGTAGTAAACATAATCGTATTCGCCAGCGACGAAACGAATTCCATAAGGATATAAACCTGTGAAGCGCGAACAGTCATCGGAGCGATTTCCGCCTTTCCGGCAGACGATATCACATATAAAAGCATCGGCCGCCGGTTGCCCGTTTTGGCGGCTCATCTGCAATAACAGCAATAACGAGTAACGGGGGGGGGGACGGCCGGATTTCTTTTGCGTGCGAATATGCCTGTTTATTTTAGAGTCGTATCCTTGTTGCATCCAAGCGCGCCGCAGCCTCTCAGCCGAACGCAGGGGATGAAGGGAAGCGGATGATTCCCTGCTCATACAATACCTATCATTATAGCGATTTTGGAACAATCCGGTAGAGGAGAAAATGATTGTAGCCAAACTGCACATAAACGCCGGGGGAAAAGGATCGCGTTTGGCACCGTACGCAGCTCGTTCAACATAGAGGGAGCCTGATACCGGCGAGCATAAAATGCCCCGCATGCCCGAGCTCGTGCACCAGCGTAAAGGCGTTCTCATCGTATTCGTCCATGTCATGACGATATAGGAATGCGCCCTGTACGGAGTCGTGCAGGAAGCGCCAGCGGCAAATTATATCAAGTCTTGTTTGCCGATTTCATACTGCGAAAGTTGGCTTATAACATGGGTAAAGTGGCAAGGTTATAACTTGTAGTTATACCCTTGCCACTTATGCGGCCAGCTCTTCCGTCTTACACGCGAGCCGTCGTATGTCCCATCTTGGAAGAAATACGGTCGGCCAACTCGATCAGGACGCCTGCCAGTTCCTTTTCCCGTTCAGGCAAATTTACCTTAGACAACGAGCCGGATACGCTGATCGCCGCCGCAACTGCACCGCTTCTCCCCATGATAGGCACGGCGAGACAGGCGCGGCCAAGCGCGAGCTCCTACCCTCCGTTTGCCTGTGCCTGGCGAATGAGCCGATTGGCTTCCTCCTCGGCCTCCCGCAGCGCCGTATTGCTATCCTTCTCCTTCTCGAACATCGCGTTAAAGGCGGAGTCGAGCGTCTTGTCGACGATACTCTGATACCTGCTGACCGGATAGGAGCCTGCCGGCTTGTCGGTCACCATCGCCTGCAGATTTCGGCTCGCATACTGCGGGACGTCCTTGCCCAATTGCTTCCGCGCGAGTCCTTGCAGCGAAGGGTTGTAGCCTTTGCCTGCCTGGACCAACTGGTACTCCTCCGACGCCAGGAAAGCTGCGGCCAAAAACCCCTGCTCCCGATTTTTGCCTATCGACGTCAAATTGAAATAGTAGTTCAGCATGCCGGAGCTGATTCCCGGCTTACCTTGTACCGCCGGATAAGGCGCAACATCCCAATCGATCTGAGTGTTCAGAATGTAAGCGGCATCAGGAACGAACATGCTGGCGTACATCGCCGAACGGCCATCCGCCCAAAACGTATTCGATATTTGGCCCGGGGTAAGGAACGGATTGTTCGGCAACCGATGGAACAAAGCGAGCATGTCAAACAACTGCTTCCAATTGGTATTGTTCAGCGCCGCCTTCTCGCCCGAGGCATCCACGTAGCCTTGCGAAAGCTGGTTCATCAGAAACACATGGCGCGGAAATGCAAGAAAGCCGTAGTATTGGGCGCCTCCGTCCGTTCTCGACAAGCGGCGAGCCAGATCCAGCGTATCCCCCCATGTTTGGTTCGGACCGGGGTAGGGGACGCCGAATTTGTCGAACAGCTGTTTGTTGTAAAACAGTGCGTTCACCCGCGATTCGTACGGGAGCCCCATGATGCCGCCTCCTCCGAGCTGGCGCATCTCCTCCAGCACGACAGGCTCAATCGCGTTCAAATTGTACTTGTACTTGGTGATCAGATCGCTAATATCCGTCTGCAGCTTCAGATCGTACATCAGCTCGAATGTATTGGCCCGATGGCTTTGGATGAGGTCAATGTTGACCCCCTGCGCAAGCAATTCCTGAAGCGAAGATCCTTTGTCCGGAACGTGCAGCCGGAAATCAAAATTCGGGTACTTCGCTCGGATCGCATCTCCGTAGTAAGCCATAAACTGTTCCCGTTTGTATCCCCCGGTATGAATGTACACATCCAGCACAACCGGCTCGCTGAGCAGCCAATTCAGCTCCTTATCCGCCGTCCCGTTCGCCTCCTTTCCTGTCGGCTTCTCTTCCGCGGAGCCGCAGCCCGCCGCAACGACTAAAGCCAGCATCGCCCCCATTTGCCATGTCCATTTGCCCATTTGTTTATCCCCCTTTGGTTTTGAACCAGTTCACAATGTCAACCTGACGGAAATGCCGCCAATCGCCGTGGCCGCATTCTGTCCCGTTCACGGCCTCGGCCCTGCTGCTCGCGCGGTGCTCCTGCGCATCTCGTCCCTCTTGTCCGTCAACCCGGATTTGCTCGGCAATCGATCCGTTAGCCCGATACAGCTCCCCCCATTGGACTGCATGCCCGGCCATTGGCAGCACAAGGTCCTGCGCGGACCAGATCAGTAGGGCGGGCGGCGCTCCGGCTCTATCGACCATCCGCGCCAGTCGCGACAACACGGATCGCTGCCCGCTGTCTTTTCACTGAACTCCTTAACTTCATCCGTAACGATGCCGTATGCCTGTTTCACCTGCGCCCGGTGTGTATGACGGAACGCATGGCGCAGGTTGCACAGCGGGTATAGGCCGACGATGGCTGACACTGCCTCGGACCCAAGGAGCGCGGCGCTATTGAGAGTCGTCATAAACCCGTTCGATGCACCCAGCATGCAGCAGCGCTCCGTCACCCGGTACGTCGCCCGCATGTGACGGTAAAACGCGGCGCAGGCTTGCCGGCTGCGCTCGTTTCCGTACAGCTGATCCCCTCCGTTTTGCGCACCGCAAACGATAAATTCTTCCTCCAGCAGCGCTTCGATCAACGGATTGGAGTACAGGCGGTAACCGTCCGCCAGCCCTGACATGTAGAAGCCGCCACGCTGCCTATCGACGCCGTACTGGGTTTTGGCCGTAAAATTGGCGGTCCGTTCGCTGCCGTCCATCGTCCAGCCGTTACCATGGTTGCATATAACAAAGGGATGTGGAGCGGAGGATCGCCCATAACTTTCGGGAAACCGGACAAAGCACCATTCGCTGTCCGCCCCTTCACCGTACCGGTAAAAACGCACCTCCCCCATCAGCCGATTCGCTCCCGGATTTGCGCCCAGTCTAAACTAAAAGCCACTATGTCCGGCATATCCGGCACGCGATGCGGCGCATACGTGATGACATGAAGGCGGGTTTCGTCTCCTTCTCCAGTAAATAGATGCTCCGCATAATAGGAATGTCCGATTTGCGAATCATTTTCATCCAGTAGCACGTTGCCGAGCAACGTCAGCGTTTCTGGTTCGAACCGGTATAGCCGCAGTGAGGTTGGCGCTCCTTGAGCGACATTGCGGCACAGCACATACCAGCTACCTTCCCGTTCGAATAGCTTAGGTCTGCCGATATAGGCGATCGAATCGTAAATGTCTGACCATCTATTTTCTCCGATGCGGCGAAACTCCCGGTCTGTCCGGTATGCCCGTGTCGCCTGATTGTCGCCGCGGGCCACGATTACGTAGCCGTCCTGGTAGGCCAGCAGCGCGCATTCGTTGAACGCAAAGTCGAACTCATCGCTCAGATTGCGGATATGCGACCAACTATGGCCGGAATCCTTTGATCGCAGCGCATGCACTGCCCTTCTGCCGCCTGTCAACTCGGGAAACGACATGGTCAGCAGATCAACCGCGACTTCTGCCGGTCCTGTCTGCTCCGCCACCAGATCCGACTTGTTTTCTCTTCCGGTCCATTGCGCATCATCCAACGCATAACCGTAGCCATAACCCCCGGCTTGCGGAAACCAGCCCTCGTCGCGAAACATTTCGCCTTCGTCATCGGAGCGGTAGACGCGCAGGCCCATCCGCATCTTGCCGCCGCCCGGACGCTGAACATCAACCGAGAGCGTTATGGTTCCGTCAGGCATGCGGGCAAGCTCCGGATTTTGATGAATCCAGCCGGTTGTACGGTTTATCGTCCGCCTTGACAACACTTCCCCGGAGTCCGGGTCATACCTGAGCATCTCCAGCGACGCCTCCGGGTCGAGCGCATGCCGGTCGCCGTTTTTGTACGCGATCAGCAGCGTGCCGTCCAGCAGCCGCAGCACTGTAGGAAAGGCATAATAACGCGTTGGACCGCCGCTCCCGTTGTCGGTTAAAATGCGTGTCTGCTTGTAAAGCGCATTCATATTCATGGGGCTGTCACCTCTTGTCCGCATTCTTTAGCATATCGAACAATCGTTTCATACAAACACCGAACGGCCGGTTCGTCCGCTTGACGGAGTCCGGGCAGCGGTCGCCGCGGCTCCCCACAATCGACGCCGCGCAGCCGCAAAATCCCCTTGACCGCCGCGAACAAGCCGATGGAACGAATCTCCGTTATGATGTCATTCACAATAAACTGCCAGCGCTGCGCCTCCTCCACATGTCCGAGCCGATATTCACGCTCCAGCTTCAGGAACAGCTCCGGCATTGCTCCGTACGTGCCGCCGATCCCGGCGTCCGCTCCCATGATGCGTCCGGCCACGTACTGCTGGTCCGGTCCGTTGAAGACGAGAAACTTTTCGCCGCCGATTGATTTGAACCGCTGCAGCTCGTACGTATCAAACGTCGTCATTTTGATGCCGATCAGCCGCTCGTGACGCAGCATGTCACGCAGCATGCTTTCCGTCATGCGAAAGCCGGTCGCAGATGGGATGTAGTACAGAATAAATGGCAGTGCAGCGCTTTCCATCACAGAAAGCCAGTACTCCTTGACCGTTTCCTCCGTGTAGGTGTAATAAAACGGCGGGATCGACGACACGGCGTCCGCTCCGCTTGTTTCCGCATGCCGGGCCAGTCGGATTGCCGCAGCCGTCGTGGCTGCGCCGACATGAACGGTGACAGTTGCGGTCCCCCCGCTCTCCTCCAGAACCGCCTCCAGCGTCCGCTCGCGCTCCTCCTCCGTTTGCAAGATCCCTTCTCCCGTCCCGCCGCCGACATAAAGCCCGCGAATGCCGGCATCCAGCAAATGCCGCGTCAGCCGTCTGACGGAGACGGACGAAACGTTCCCGTACGCATCGTAGCAGGCAGGCATCGCGACATGAATGCCGGAAAAACGGTCAGCTTGCTTGATTGTCATTATAAGTCCTCCGTATTCGGAAGCATGAACGGAAAACCGCCCCCTGCCAATCCGGGTTTGCGGTTTACGGCTAGTCCGTTGTTGATAGGGACTCGATTAACGTTCACGTTCACTAGGTTGTTGTGATGCATAGTACAATACAAAGCGTTTGCAGTTCTGTAAAAGCAGCCAACTTGCAAATTCGCCCTTTTAACCAAATTATATTATCTAATTTCATTTTATGCAATATAATTTCATAATACAGTATTTAAATTCGAATAATTCATAACTTCACATCCATTGATACCAGATTATCCGGCCATAAAGCAAAGCAAGGCCGCATCAGCATATGGAATACCTGAACAGAAACGAATAACCACTGTCTAAGCGTCGTTGTGAAGGGGGCGGGCGTTTTCCTGCTTATAACCTTCTGCCCCCCCCTATGTGCAGGGAAACCGGAAGTAAAACTTCCGCTAAACCAGGTAACAGGCTGAAAAAGCAGGCAAACCGGAAGAACGATTTCCGTTATTGGTACGAAATTGGGCGGATGAGCTTTCATCCGACGAAAAAACGGAAACGTTTCTTCCGCTATCATCAAAAATGCCGGGCCGTATCCGGGATAGAGGAAGCTTTTCTTCCGCTAAGATTAATTAGCTTGGTGAGGCTTGAAGCGAACCGGGGGCGTGCAGGGGGTGCAGGGAGTGTGCAGGGAGTAGTGTGCAAAGAACGTGCAAGGGTACGGGCGCGCTGGGGCGTGCAAGGAGCGCGCGCTGGGGGGCTACGGGTGCAAAGGCATGCTAAGGGCGTACTCAGGGCGTACTAAGGGCATGTAAAGAGCGTGTAAAGGGCGTGCTAGGGGCGTGCAAATCATGTTAGGGAGCCGGGGGACCGTGCGGGGGGCGTGCTAAGAGCGTTCGGGGGGCCTGCTCCCCTTACCTTCACTCGTAATTGCTCCAATCCGCACCTTTACAAGCCGAAAGCAATACGATATACCATGCACCCTGACATTAGCCTAGAAAGGTGATGGAGAACTATGACGACCGGACACGTTACCCATTATTACGCCGGCGGCAACACCGCCCGGGGCTTCGCGAACCAGATCGATTCGTCCCTCCAGGGACTGGAGCGGCTGTACATTTTGCAAGGAGGACCGGGGACCGGGAAATCGACGATCATACGCGAGGTCGGCGCCCGGATGACGGAGAGCGGCTTCGATATTTGGCTCCTCCACCGGCCGTCGGACAACGACGCCTTGGACGGGGTCATCATTCCGGCGCTAAAAACCGGCGTCGTCAACGGCATGCCGCCGCGCGTCGTCCATCCCAGACTGCCGGCAGATAACGTCCGCTACGTCAATCTGGACGAAGCGTTCGACGAGGGCCGGCTCGCGTCGGGTAAGTCCGCAATCGACAGCTTGAGCGAGCAAATCGCCTTCGCGCACTCTCGCGCTTACTCCGGCTTTGCCGAAGCGCTCCGCATCCATGACGATTGGGAAGCCGTCTATATTGCCAATATGGATTTCGAGGCGGCGGATCAGTTGACCACCCGGTATATCCGGCAATTGTTCGGCGGCAACCGGCCGGGGAAATCGGGCCGGGTGGACCACCGCTTCCTTGGAGCGGCTACACCGCGCGGCGCGGTTGATTTTGTCCCGAATCTGACGGAGGGACTGAAGCGCTACTTCATCAAGGGCCGGCCCGGCTCCGGCAAATCGACGATGTTGAAGAAGCTCGCAGCCGCAGGCAGCGAGCGCGGCTTCGACGTCGAAGTGTACCACTGCGGATTCGATCCGAACAGCCTTGATATGGTCATCGTGCGGGAGCTCGGGTTCGCGATTTTCGACAGCACCGCGCCCCACGAATATTTCCCCGAGCGCGACACCGACGAGATTGTCGATATGTACGCACATTGCATCAAGCCCGGAACGGACGAGAAGTACGCGGCTGCGATCAGCGGCTTCAAGGACCGGTATTCCGCAAAGATGAAAGAGTCCATCGGACATTTGGCGCAAGCCAAAACGCTGCAGGATGAGCAAACGGCGCTGTATCGTTCGGCGGTTGATACTCGCCTGGCCGACGAGATCCGGGACCGGATCGTCGGGGAGATCACTCTCCTGACCGCGGACGCGACTTAAGCCGGGCGGCGGGACGCTAGCTCCACCCGCAAGTTGATGTGGGGGAAGCCGAGGTTCGGGTTCGGGGTTTGGTTCGGGTTCGGGCTCCCGGGTTTGAGTCTTGGGCTTTCGGCTTCATCCCTGGTTTTCAGCCCCGGCTTTCGGCTTCCGGCATCAGCTCCGGCTCCGGTTTGAGCTCTGGCTTTGCTTTCAGTTGCGGCTGCTGCTCCGGTCCCGGCCCCCGGCTCCGCCTCTGCTTCTGTCCCCGCCTCCCCCGGCCCTTACACTAGACAGCAACGGGACGCTTTGCACCGGCAGAGCGTCCCGTTCCTCTTTTTTACATCAAATAAAACGACCCCATGTTGTTGTCCGTCAAATGATAATCGAGCGACAGCGTCACCAGCGCGTTGGTCAGCGCTCCGCTGCACGATACATACGCATCCGCCCCGGATACGACGAAATCGAGCGAGACTGCAAGTGCCCCCGCCTGCGCCACGTCCACACGCGGCAAAGTCATCGTCCAGCTGCCGTTCGACGCTTTGAATGCGGTATACACCCTTTGCGCCGTTACCGTCTGGCCGGGGACGTTCTGAGTATCTACGATCGTATACGATACTTGCAGCCTCAGCCAACCGAGCCTCGCCGGACTAAAACTTTGAAACCTAGCGATCACGTCGCCGGCCGCCATATTTCTCACACCGGTATACCGGATTCCGTCCTGATGCACGTACGATTCCGCATCCAGCGGGAGATCGATCCCTTTCGGGATCGCGCTCGTCGAGTAACAGACGATCTCCTGGCCGAGCTGGCTGTCGGCCGCGTGTCCGGCCGGATGCTTCCCGTCCCGGCCAAGCAAAAACCCGAACACCGTAGAGCGGTACAACAGCGGATAAAGCAGCGCCCGGTCGGACAACACTTCAATTGAGCCGTCCTTGACGGAAACTTTGACCAGCTTGTGATAATAGGCGCTGTACAGCGGCGACGTCTGGTCGTAAGACGTTCCGATCAGGTAGTCTCCAATCCTCACATGAGTCGCCATATTGAGGTACTCGCCGATCTTCACGGGCGTTCCGGAGGAGATGTCCAGTGCAACCGTTTTGGCATACAGCGTACTGTACCCGCCGAGCGTCATGATGCCGTTGTAGACCGCGGCGTACCGCGGCTTGACCACGCCGGGAAACGAATAGACGCCCCGGGCGAATACGTCGCCGTTCTGGTCGATATCCAGCCTCGTGACATTGTTCGTATCCGTATGCGTGATCAGGTAGTGAACCGACCCGTACGAGACGATCGACGCATTGCCCGCAGCGCCTGCGCTGAATTGGGTCTCGCGGGACGGCACGCCGTTCACCAGATCGTACCGGTCGATCTTCCCCGCCCCCCAGTTGCAGGCGTACAAGCGTCCGTTAATGATCCGGCACGACTGCACGAAGCCGCTGTACTTGCGGGTATGTTCCAGCTTGAACTGCAGCGAAGCGTCGATAATCCGGTACACCTTGATCTTGCCGCCGGTAAAAACGAACAGGTCGTCGTTATGAATCGTCATCGCCCGGGCATCGGCGCCGACTCCAAGCTCGATCTGCGACACGACCTTCAGCTCGTTGTCACCCGTCGGCCTGACGACGCAAATATACGACTGGTCGGCCAGTGAATAGCTGCCCTTAAACAAGCAGTAAAGCGCGCCCTTGTAAGGAATAATCACTTCCGATTCGTTGGCGATCTGGCCGGCCGGAGGCACCGGTTTTACACGGGCATACTCGTAAATTCCGCTGTCGCCGAGCGCTTCGCCGACGCCCCGCTCATACACGGCCGCCCACGCGCCCTCTCCGATCCCGCCGTCCCCGGACGGACTGCCCGATACGGTCGTATGAGGAAGCGTCCCCGTCCAGCGATAGCCGGTGATCCGGCAGCCGTCGGCTTCGGCGAACTCCAAAATTTGCTCAGCCGAGCCAATCTCGACCCCGGCCCGAAAATGGCCCATCAGCTTCATGCCGCAGCATTCCCCTTCGCTTCCATATACGGATTCGGTAACAGACGTGCCGTACACGCTGCCGAGATACAAGCTGCCGGCTGCTAGCATCCCGCCAGCCCCTAAACCTGCGATCAGCGCCCTTCTGCTGATCGTGCGCGAACCTTCTTCGTTCCTTGTGCGGCCTTCTCCATCTTGCCCGTCCTGAGGCTGTGTACCGGTGAAGTGCTGGTCCCCTGACATAAGGATCTCCTCCCGCATGATCGATTGTTCGCTTCCCTTACTTTTTCTGCTGCTCCGCAATATACTTCTCGACCAGCTCCTGAATGTTGCGCAGTCCCGTATTGAGATCGGCCTTGCCGGTTGCAATATCCGGGATAAGCGGCCTGTAGATCCCCTCGATGCCAAGCTCATACACGCTCTTGTACGACAGCGGAGCAAAGTCGTCGTAATACAAGGCGGACCAGTTTTTGTCCTTATGCTCGCTGGCCGTACCGAACACCTTCTTCACCGCATCGGATTTCAGCACGGACATGATGCCTTTTTTGGAAAACTCCGTCTGCATCTCGTCCGAAGTCAAATACTTGATGACCTCCATCGCGGCGTCTTTCTCTTTCGCGACGGAAGTAATCGCGAACGAACCCGGCGAAGCCTGCGAACCGACCTTGGGCTTATCCTTGAACGTCGGCATGGAGACAAGATCCCAGTCGATATTTTTGACGTACGCCGGACCGTCCCAAGGGAATGTCGAGTTGAACACGAACATGGCGAGCTCGTACGTATTGGTCATCTCCGTATAATAAGGCAGCCGTTTCAATTCCGCCGTCCGGTTCGCAAACGATTCATTTTGCCCGTAGGAGAGGAAATACGCCTGAAGCAGCTTCTTCCATTCCTCATCCAGAAAGGTCGGCTTTAACGTCTTCGGATCGAGATACGGTTTGGACAGCTGGTTCGTCCGTAAAATGTGTGCCGGCGATGCCGACAGGCCCAAATAGTTGATGCCGCCCTCGGTGCGCGTCAGCTTCTTGGACAGCTCGAACGCCTCATCCCAGGTCATGCCGTTTTTCGGATACGGGACGCCCAGCTTATCGAACACCCCTTTATTGTAAAACAGCACCTGTCTCCCGTTAAGAATCGGAAGCATATACATTTTGCCGCTCCCGATCGCCCGAATGCCGTCGATAATCGTCGGCTCGAACCGGTTCAGATCGACGTTATGCTTCTTGATCAGCTCCGTCATGTCATACTCCAGACCGGTCCCGAGCAGCGGCTCGGCGATATACTCGATCGAGTTGTAGACGATGTCAACCCGCTCCTTGAGCGCGACCAGCTCCGGCAAGGTCGTGCCCGGCTTGGACTGGATGAACTTGATCGTATAGTTCGGAAACTTCTGGCGGATCAAGTTCCCGAACATTTGATTGAATTGCTCCTCCGGCCCGCCCGACAAGTTGTGGAAGACGAGCTCGGCCGGCTTGTCGGCCCAGGATTCCGCCGGCTTCGGCGTATTCGGCGCCGCCCCCTCCCCCTTCCCGTCCGTGCCTCCGCTGCCGCCATTCCCCGCTCCGCCGCATGCCGACAGCAGCATTAGCAGCATCACGCTTGCGAGCATATTCGTTGTCGTTCCAATCCGGTTCCCCAAGACGTTTCCCCCTTATCTTAATTAGAAAACGATTACTAATATCCATTGGTCAGGATTCGATCTCAAACCCGGCAACGATCGCCAAATTGCCCGAATAATCGGCTGACGTGCTGTACGTCATCGTGTAAGATCCGCCTTCCGATAGAACATGCGCTCCGGCATCATAAAGCTGCGCTTTATACCCCGAAGCGAGCACGGCCTGATCTAGTGTCAGGCTCAACCCGGTAGAGTTATTGTTGACCCGCAGATGAACGGTCACGGAACCGGATGTGATGCTGCCGCTTACCGCCCTTGCGATCAGCCCCGTTATGGAATAAGCCCCGCGGAACGGCAAGTAGCTCGGACCCGGCAAGCCGGCATTGGATACGTTCGCGGCGGTGATCGGGGTCTCGCTCGCCCAATTCGATATCGTCTGCTTCAACCCGGTACATTCCGCGTGGAACCCGCCGCTCCACGAGCGGTGATGGAGGCTGTTCCGCCAGCGGTTGCCGTTTACGACCAGTTTGCCTGCCGTTACATTTTGCCCGATCGCATTGTTGACACAGCTTTCGTCCAGCACGATATCTCCCGCAATGACATTGCCGGTAATACTGTTATCGAGTCCCTTCACGACAAACGGATTGCCCGCGCTTGTAAACCGGCATCCCGTTATAATGGCTTTTTTGGTGCTGGAACCAAACACCATGTTACGCCCGGTGCAGCCGGTGATGACTGTAGTCTCCATACCCGTCAAGTCGCCCAACACGACGCCACCGGTATCGATCTGGGAGAAATGCCGATGCATGGGACGCGTATCGACCCCCGCCGACCGGAAAGAAGGGGTGGTCAAAACGGTCCCGTTATTGATCCAGGTTGAAATGTAACCGGACTCCGCCTTAAAGAACGACCCCCTATTTTCATGGAACAAAATGCCTGCGTCCTTAGCGTCGTATAAGCGCGGATTATATAGGGACGGATTATAGGCAGCCCCTACAAGCTCGATATATCCGCCCGCATACGTTGCGCCTTGCCCGTCGATGCACATATTCGTAAACGAGCAGTAGCTGCCCGCCAAATGGATCGCATATCCGTCGAACCGCTTCACGAGTTTGGAGGACACGGGGTCGGCAAAATCAAACCGCGTTCCGTCTCTGGGGACGGAGATCGGCGAAGTAACCATATAAGCCCCGGTCGGGAAATAAAGAAACCGTTCGGCAGCGACCGCCGCTTGAATCGCCGCCGTATCGTCCGTACCCGACGTACCGTTCCAGTCCCCTTTGGCCCCGAAACATTTCACGCTGACCGACCCGTCCTTGAGCCGAATCCAGCGCCCGCTGCCTGTATGTCCCGTCGGCATAATAACGGTTCCTCCGTTATCCGCGGCCGTGCTGGCTGAGTTCCAATAAAAGACGCCCGCTCCCCCGTCGTTCACGGAAGCGTACCCGCACAGAAGAACCGTTTCATTGTCAGGCAGCCCGGCCGTCGATAAATCCCGAAGCTCCGTCACCGTGGACACGGTACCGGACAGAATGGATACGCTTCTGCCGTTTCCTTGACCGGCTGCCGCCAAAGAAGAAACGGGCGAAATCGTTTGGCAGGCGGCTACTCCGGCCAGCGCAAGTCCGGTCAACCCGATCGAAGCCAGCGCCTTCCTTCGCGTTACCGATAGTCCGGATGCCGTTTCTTCGGCTCTTCCTTGCTGATCCCGCACTTCTTGCCCGTCGGATAATCCTTCCGGTTGGTGCCCGCCGTTCTCATCGTGGTTAACCATAAATCGATCACTCCCCTGTCAGAATGTAACGATTAGGGGATACTCGCCCCCGCTACTTCTTCTGCTGCTCCGCAATATATTTTTCCGCCAGCTCCTGGATATTGCGCAGTCCCGTATTGAGGTCGACCTTGCCGGTAGCGATATCCGCCATAAGCGGCGCGTACTGCCGTTCGATGCCGAGCTCGTAGATGCTCTTGTACGACAGCGGAGCAAAAGCGTCGTAGTAAACGGCCGACCAGTTTTTATCCTTGTACTGACTCGCCGTGCCGTACACTTTTTTGACCGCATCGGATTTGAGCACAGGCATCAAGCCGTTTTTGGAAAACTCCGTCTGCGTCTCGTCCGAGGTCAAATATTTGATAACCTCCATCGCGGCATCCTTGTCCTTGGCGACCGAAGTAATCGCGAACGAGAACGGCGAAGACTGCGAACCGACCTTGGGCTTATCTTTGAACGTCGGCATGGAGACGAGATCCCAATCGATGTTTTTGACCGCGCTCGCTCCGTCCCAAGGAAATTGCGAGTTGAAGACGAACATCGCCAGCTCATATGTGTTGGTCATCTCCGTGTAATAAGGCAGCCGTTTCAATTCCGACGTCCGGCTCGCGAACGATTCCACCTGGCCGTAGGAGAGGAAATACGTCTGGAGCAGCTTCTTCCACTCTTCGTCCATAAAGGTCGGCTTCATCGTTTTCGGATCGAGATACGGTTTGGACAGCTGGTTCGTCCGCAAAATATGCGCCGGCGATGCCGACAGCCCCAAATAGTTGATCCCGCCCTCGGAACGGGTCAGCTTTTTGGACAGCTCGAACGCGTCGTCCCACGTCATGCCGTTTTTCGGATAGGCGACGCCCAGCTTGTCGAACACCCCTTTGTTGTAAAACAGCACCTGTCTCATGTTCGTAATCGGGAGCATATAGATTTTACCGCCGGCCATTCCCCGGATGCCGTCAATGATCGTCGGCTCGAACCGGTTCAGATCGACGTTATGCTTCTTGATCAGCTCCGTCATGTCGTACTCCAGACCGGTCCCGAGCAGCGGCTCGGCAATATATTCGATCGTATTGTAGACGATGTCGACGCGCTCCTTCACCGCCACCAGCTCCGGCAGCGTCGTTCCCGGCTTGGACTGGATGAACTTGATCGTGTAGTTCGGGAACTTCTTGCGGATGAGATTGCCGTAGGTGTTATTGAACTGCTCCTCCGCCCCGCCGGCGAGGTTGTGGAAGACGAGCTCGGCCGGCTTGTCGGCCCAGGATTCCTCCTGCTTGGGCGCAGCCGGCGCTGCCCCCTCACCCGTTCCGTCCTTGCTTCCGTTAGCCCCGTTCTCCGCCGTTCCTGAACCGCCGCATGCGGACAGTACTGACAGCAGCAGCACGCTTGCAGACAAAGCCGTTCCATATCGTTTAATCATTTTTATTCCCCCTGTTGGTTTAGTAATCGATTACTTCAATTTGATAAAAACACCCGTCATGCCGTTTCCCTTATCCCTGCTCCCAAGCGGCGTCCGCTCCGCCTGGGCAAGCACCTTTCAGTCCCCTTGCTCTAACGCTTCGATCAGATCGTGCGCCCGCCGATGATTTCGGCTTTCACCGTCATTTCAGCGTTGCTTCCCGTATAGGCGCTGCCTTGAACGAACAGCTGGCCGCCCGCGACCGAATACGTGATCGTCGGAGCCGCCGTGCCCCTCAGCCGGCTGAAGATCCGATATATGTCAGATACGACGCCGCTCCCGTCCGATACGAGCGACAGCAGCACATGTTCGCGGACGCGCCAGCTGGCGGCGCCGCTCATATCCGTAAAGTCTGCATTCATAAACGTGTCGACGACAAGCGTAATTCCATCCGGATACAAATGGTCCATAGACAGCTTCACCGGTGCCGCTTCCAGATTGCCCCGCATTTTGCCCATGCGGCTCCCTCCCCGGGTCAGCGTGAATCCTTTCGTATCGGGGATTGCCGTGTAAGGCTCCAGGTAGAGGATTCCTCCCGTATTGGAACGGGTCGGCAATATGAGCAGATTGACGCCCGTCTGCTGCCGGATCGCGCCCCGGATCGTAATCGCGTCCGTCACGCATTGGGTCGACTGTCTGACGGTTCCCCCTAACGTGATCGACCGGCCTATGCTGACGAGTTCGCTGGCGTAGGCTCGCGGGTTTTTTCTATCCATAATGTTAAGGTCGATCGTAATATTCCGGATGGCGGTATCGTCCGTATCGTTCTGATGCTCGATGCAGACGGGCCACTCCGCTCCTTCCGATGAACGCTGGTTCATGATGACGTGCACGTTGCTCACACCGTCGTAGTAAGCTTTGATCAGGACATCCATGAAGTAACGCTGACGAACGGAGTTGACGATAGCCGTATGATTCGATACCCCGACAATGAAGTAAGAACGGGCTACCCGATCGGTACGAATAACTCCGTGAGCGTCGTCGCCCGACGCTATAAACCTTACTCCATACTCCGCATCGACGGACTCGACGTTGTAATCGATCATCGTCCAAGTCGGGTCGGCCGGCTGCCTCCTGGCATTCCGATTCGTCATTCGAACGGTTTGCAGTGCGGCGAGACCGCGGGTAACTTTGGCTTCGATCCGCGCTCCGCAAACGGATTTGGCCGAGCTTTTCAACTGCACGGCTACCGGACCGTTCGAGTAAGGGGACTGGGGGTTAAATACGTCGCCGACCGCGTGGCATTCCGCGTACAGATCGTTGCAATCGACAAATTCGAATACGGGCGAGTAGTGGAGGTTGCCGGTTAGCCGGTTCGTAACGAGCATCGTCGGCATTCCTTGAATCCGGATTCCGTCCTTCCCCGCGACTGTAAACACGGGCTGCTCATTAACGGCGATCTCGCCGATATAATACGTTCTCCCATGAAAGTCCAACACCCGGAAGGCGTCCCCCAGCACGGCAATCGCCGATGCGATAGAAGCCCGGTCGTTCGTCGCGCCGTCCGCTCTAGCCCCGAAATCGACCGGGTCCAGCACCGTGACGTCTTTGCGGAGCCAGCGTGTATTGCCGCCTCCGGTCACGGCGATTATGGTCCCTCCGTTATCAGCCAGAGAACCGTCGGTCACCCGGACGAACAAGCCCCCGCCCTGCGGTCCCCGAACCCCGGCTGCCCAATCGTCATAGTAGCTGATCACTTCGACGATCTGTCCGTCCTGAACTCCCCCGTATAAGCGCAAAGCGGCTATGGACGCAATCGGGGCGGGACAAGGTTCCGCGCAGCCGCCGTTATTCTCCGCCGCGTAAGCTTCGTAGACACGGCCGCCATACATCGTTCCCAAAGCCGTCAGCCCTCCTGCACCGATCACACCCAGCATCGCTCTCCTGCTGACGGAATGCCGCAAACCGGGAACTTTCCCCTCGGCCGACCCGGGAGCCGTAGCGTCTTTTCGCTCCATTCTGGAATCCCTCCGTTTCTCCGGTATAAGAACCGGATCGCCTAGCGTTCCGGACCCGCGTCACTTCCCGACCAACCGTTCATACTGCTGCTGCTTGATCTCCACGATTCGTTCGATCCCCAGCTCCTTCAGCGTGCGGGTGAACGTCTCCCAATCGATCGGCACATCGCCGGTAATAAAGCCGGTAATCGTCTTGTCCATGTAACCTAGTATGCCGGGCATCAACCCGGATGCGACGGTAAGCTCCTGCGGCGTCGGCTCGGCGAACGGCTGGTTGTCGACCATCATGCTCCGCACCCGCTGCGCCATCCCGAACGCCTTCGAATTGTTGCCGAGCAACGCCGCCGGCGACCTGGACAGCGGCCCCTTGGCCGCCCGGACCCATGGGGTCGGCGGATAAGCGCCGATCGAGCGGAGCACGTTGGCAGAATCCAATCCGCCCGGGTTGTTCAGCACAAATTCCGTATATTCCGGCTGTCCGTTCACCATGTTGTAAGTGACGCCTTCGATTCCGAACGTCATCAGCCGGTTGCCTTCCTCGCTCGCATAAATATAGTCGAGCCAGCGGATCGCAATCTCTTTGTGGGGAGACTTCCTGGAGATGACGAAGCTGCCGCTGACCGGCCCGTACTTCTCGTACAAAGGCTTGTAGCCCGGCTCCAGAGGCGGAAGGGCCAGCAGCCATCCCGCATCCGGGGACGCCGCTTTGCGCGATAAGCTGTCGAGCTGGCCGAGCCGGCTCAGAAAGTGCATGCTCGCTCCGACCTGATCCCGCGATACGCCGGCGATGATGCTTTCCTCCGTCCGATGCAGAAATCCGGGATCGATCAGCCCCTCTCCATACAGTTTGTTCAGCCAGACCACCAGCTTCTCCGCCTCCGGGGTAAGCCATTCGGCGCGGACCCGTCCGGACTCGTCCGGGTAATAGCCCACGCTGTAGAACAGATGCAGCCCCAGCGCATTGCCGAACATCGCCAGCCCCCGGTACCCGTAGTGCGGCATAAACGGGATTTCATCCGGCTTGCCGTTGCCGTTCGGGTCCCGCTCCTTGAACGCCTTCAATACGGCATACCATTCGTCAAGCGTTCTCGGCTCCTCCAGCCCGAGCTTATCCAGCCAGTCTTTGCGGATCAGGAAGCCGAACGGGTCCCAATATTCGCCGCCCGTCGTGACCGAAGACAACGCGTACAGCTTCCCGTCATACGCCCGCATCTTTTGCGCCTCCATCGGGTTATCTGCCAGAAACTGCTTGATGTTCGGGGCGTACCGGTCGATCAGGTCGTCCAGCGGCTCGATCAGCTCCTCCTCGATCGCTTTGCGCAGATCGACCGGGAGTGCGAAAATGTCCGGCACGTCTTTCCCCGTCACGAGCTTCGTCTGCATAGCCGCGCTGTACTGGCTGAAATGCGAAACCTCCCACCGGATCTTCACGCCTGTCCGTTTCTCCACCTCCTGCCAGACCGGCAACTGCTGCGACAAGCTGGCGGGCGCATACCAATTGTCCCATCCCGCATAGTGCAGCGTAACCGAACCGTCCGCCACGATCGGCAAATCCGTTCCGCCGGCGCGCTCCGGCGCTTCCGGTTCCGCCGGAGCTGCCGGAGCTGCCGCCGTGCAGCCGCCCGCGAGGGATATCGCCGCCAGAAGCAGCGAACCTCGCATGAGAAGCGCCCTGCTCATCCCCCGTATCCTCCAGATCGTTTCATGCTGATGCAATAACAGCGCTTTCATCTTCATTGTAGCAACCTCCCTGGCGTGCGGAAACGGCACGATCTCTGGTTATGGTGCAATATTACAGCGTCTTCCAAGCCGCCGCTCTGGACGAACGGACATTAGTACGCAGCCGGACGCTTCCAAGCGGCTTCAAACGGTATGCGGCAAAAACTCCGGATTGCAACGATATATGGGACCCCGCATCCGGAATGACAAGTCCATTTTTTCTACTTTTGATCCCACATTTTTAACCGGAGCTTCCAAAAAAGGAAATTCCGTTGACAGCGCATTCATTTTATCAACATAATGATCGTACGACATGTAATCATCCTAAGACCGGAGGGCCGCCATGCCGTATCGAATCGTAATCGTCGATGATGAAGAGGACATCCGGGAAGGCTTGACCGATCTGGTCGATTGGGCCGGACTCGGGTATACCGTCGTGGCCCGGCTCGAGGACGGCCGGGATGCGATCTCGTACATCGAGAGCCATCCCGTGGACGTGATTCTGACCGATATTAAGATGACGTTCGTCTCCGGACTGGAGCTGGCCAAATATGTGCACGACCGGCAGCTCGATATCAAACTGGTCCTGATCAGCGGCTACAAGGAGTTTGAATTCGCCCAGCAGGCGCTGAGCTACCAGGTGACCCATTATCTGCTGAAGCCGACCAAGCTGCAGGAAATTCATCAGGTGTTCCGCGACGTGAAGGCGAATCTGGACAAGGAAAAAGCGGAGAAAGAACAATCGCTCGGCCTCCTGAGCCGGAACGAGGAGATGCTGTTCATGCTGCGCCGGCAGTTTTTCGCCGAGTTGGTGTCGGGTGCGCTGACCGGCCGGGAGGAGATCGAACGGCGGCTTCAACTGATCTGCCTGCCCGCCGATCCGGAACGCAGCCCCTGCTGCCTGTATGCAATCCGAATTCAGCAGGATGGCCCGCTACCGGACCCGGGAGCCGCGGACCCCGATGCGAACCGGATTCTCCGTTTCGTCCGGCATGCCTACAAGCACGAGCAGGATCATCTCCTGCATACCCCGCTGCACGCCGAGGCCGGAGTGATCCGGATGGCGGCCCTCGACCTGGGAAGCGGAACGCCGGATGCCGCTTCTATTAGGGAGATCGAGGAGAAGGTCGCCCTTCATTTTGACACGGTAAAAAGCAGACTTCATGCCGTTCTGGGGACCACCTCCGAGCTGGAGCAGGTTCGGTCGTATGCGTGCCTGCTCGACCTTGCGCGGCCCGACGACCGTACTGGCGCACAACCGGAGCCGGTCGCGACCCGCAGCGGCGCGGCCTCCTCTCCCCAAGACCCGGACGCGGCCCGCTTCGATCCGCTCGTGATCCAGAAAGCCAAGTCGTATATTCAAGAAAAGTATAATGAGGATCTCTCGCTGGAGGATGTGGCGGAGCACGTGTATTTAAGCCCCGTCTACTTCAGCCGGCTGTTCAAAAAACAGACGGGACGCAATTTCACCGACTATGTAACCGAGATCCGGATGCTCCGGGCGATGGAGTATTTGCGTCAGCCTCAATATAAAGTATACGAGATCGGTTCGATCGTCGGCTACCGGAGCGCCAAATATTTCTTCAAGCTGTTCAAGCAATATGCCGGCTGCACGCCGACCGAGTATCGCAATACACTGCCATAGGAGACCCGCCGATGAAAGAGCGGTCCAACATCTGGTTTTATATTAAGCACTTTAAGATTCACAGCATCTTTTTGCGAAATTTCCTCATCATCGTCTGCCTGATGATCCTGCCCGTGGCCGGCATGAGCGCCGCCGTATATGTCGTCTACGGCAAAGTGATTCAGGAGGAGATCGGCGCCGTCCATCACATCGCCTTATCCCGGCTGCGCGACATGATCGATATGACGATCCGCGAGGTGGACGAATTCGCCCTGCAGGCGGCTGCGGACCCGGCGGCCGGACGGCTGTTCGCCGAGCCCCGCCCGGACCGGGCGGATGCCGATTTATTCAATCAGATCCACCTGCTCCGCCAGCGGCTGACACCGGTTACGAAACTTAGCGGCCAATTTATTAATTCCGTTTACTTATACATGGATACGAGCGGATATGTGCTGTCGACCAATCTCGGGCTGTGGGATTCGTTATGGTTTCTGGACAAGGGCTGGATTCCGGAGTACGAACGCCGCAAATCGTCGGAGAGCTACTGGGTATCGGCAAGAGAGGCTACGCAATATGTCGGGGAACAGCGGGAGCGGCATTTTCTGTCTTTTTTCTACACCGCCCCTCTCGATAAGAAAAACAAGCGAGGCGCCATCGTCGTGAATGTCGACGCCGCCCGGCTGGGCCAGTTTATAAACAATGTCGGCGACCCGTACCTGGAGGACATCTATATCGCCGACCGCGACGGAATCGTGCTGTACAACCGCGATTTGTCCCTGATCAACCGCCGGCTGTCGGATATCGAGCCGCTCCGGCAGCAGATGCAGAATAGCGGAAGCAAGCCGGACTCCTTGTCTTCGGAAGGGACGACGCGCTCGATTACTTCGCTGCGCTCCCAGTATAACGACTGGACGTTCGTCTCGGTACTGCCGCTTCAAGTCGTTCAGGAGAAAAACGCCTACTTGCGCCGGTACGTGTTCGTCATCTTCGCGGCCGGACTGGCCGTCGCGCTGCTCCTCGCCTTGATCATCGCGGCGAAGGTGTTCCAGCCGATCCGCAAAGTGTTATCGATCGTGGAAAATCCGGACAAATGGTCGGCGGTCGAGCTCGAACGCCGGGAGCCCCGTCTGAACGAGATCCGCCAGATCGCGGGGACGATTGTCCGCTCGCACGGGAAGCGGATTGAGCTGGAGCAGGAGCTGCGCAAAAGGCTGACACTGCTGAAGCAGGCGCAAAACGTCGCCCTGCAATCCCAGATCAATCCGCATTTTCTGTACAACACGCTGGAGACGATCAACTGGAACGCGATCCGTCTGACCGGCGGCGAGAACAAAGTATCGGAGATGATCGCTTCGCTCGCGATGCTGCTGCGGTTGTCTTTGGAGACGCCGACAAACCTCATCCCGATCCGGGAGGAGCTGGAGCATGTCCAGCATTATCTCGATCTTTTGGCGGTCCGTTACAAAAACAGCTTCGCCATCGAATGGGAGATTGAGGAGTCGATCCGCTCGTGCCGGATACCGAAAATTACGCTGCAGCCAATCGTCGAAAATGCGATCTACCACGGCATCAAGCCGAAGCGCGGCCAAGGCGTCGTACGAATTACGGGACGCCGGCAGGGGGAGCAGATCGTGCTGGACGTAACCGACGACGGCGTCGGCATCGGCCCCGAGCAGACCGAGCGGATCAATGCGGCGATGAAAGAAGACTACAGCGAACCCGGCGACCATATCGGCATCAAAAATGTGAACCAGCGCATCAAGCTGACGTTCGGCGACGAGTATGGTCTCGCCGTTAGCAGCGAGCCGGGGATCGGGACGACGGTGCGGCTGACGATACCGGTGGTGGAGTAGGGGCGTGGATGTGCGGGGGTAGGCTGTCCGCCAGCTCAAGAAAACAGACCTCTTAGGAGCGAGCAGCGGCTTACCGGTCCTCCTCCGAACCGACAACCCCTACTGCCAATCCGCCCTATACCACCTCGGCACCGTTAACTCGAACCGGTCATGATCGTCGATCACTTTGTAGATTTTACCCAGCATAGAGTCCAGCTCCTCCGGCTTCACCTTCAGAATCCAGACGACCGAAGACACGATCGTCATCGCCACATAAAGCGAGTAGAGCCGCCAGAACGATTCGTCCGGTTCGCTGTGATCATAATATCCGTGGATCTGCCCGACTGCAAACGGCCGGCTCACGTCCGCGCTAAAGAAGCCGACCTTCAGAAATTCATGAACCGGATCGCCCCAGTCGTACCGGTTGAAATCGATCACCCCCGAAAGCTTGCCGTCCGCGATGATCAGATTACCGGTATGGAAATCGTCGTGCTGGAACCGATTCGGCCTGTCTCGCATGAGCGGCAAATGACGGTCAATAAAGGAGAACACCGCGGACTTGTGCTCGATCCGGACTCCGCACTTGGCATACTCCTGACGGTATCGCCGGTGCTTGGCCTCCGCCCTTTCCTGCCACGGCTTCATGTCCGCCGGACCTTGAATCCGATGAATCTTCCGCAGCTCCAACCCGGCTTCGACGCCGATCGCATACTGGTCCTCTACGGACAACAGCGGCAGCTGCTCGGACGCCTCCTCTCCGTGTATGTAGGAAACGATCATATAGCCGAGCCTCTGATCCGGCAAAGTGCCGATTTCAATCGGTCGGGAGCATCGCACCCCCTGCTCCTCCATCCTCTCCAGCGCACGGAATTCCAGCCTTTTGTTGGCGTCTTGCTCGATGCTGTACGTTCTTAACAGGCACAGCGGACGTTCCTGCGGGTCATAGACGATATACTTCGCGTCGCTCGAATATCCCTTATTGATCCGCTCCAGCTTGGCGCTGTTGCTCAGCGCAGGAATCCCTTGGCGGAGCTGATCATAGTCGTACGTGGTATCGCTCACGGTTATTGCTCCCTCTGCTTTCTGTATTGGATTGCCGGTTCAAGCAGCTAAGTTTTGAATGGCTACCGGATTCCAATATAGGGTCACTTGATACAGGAGTACAATAATCCCGATAAAGATTCCAAGCTTCACCATCATCTTCTTCATCGTCAGCCCTTACCTCCCGCTGTTTCGAATTACGCTAACAATTATTAACAATATGACGTTGAAGGAGACCAAATGGTTGCTTGTTTATATTCTATGGAACGAGTATTCGCCCCTCCCGTGCCCGGCTGTGTGCATCATTTCCCCCATCTATTAAGAAAAACCGTCCGGGCGGACGTTCCTTTGACGTACAAACCGATACGCTAACGCGTGAAAGGGAATGGATCCCCCTTCCTTCGTTCCAGCCGCTCGCCCTCAGGTCGTGTTGTCTTTTTGTGGTGGTATCGCTAACGAACCCAGCAACCGTTATCAGAGCCGAATGCGAGTGTTTGAATTTGCAACGAACTCTCGTATCGTTATTTCCGCAAATCGGATCGTTTTTTCTCCACTTTGGGTTCAATAACGATCCCCGGATTCGTTACGTCTGGAATAACGTCGTTTTTCAGCAATAAGCACCCTACGATTCGTTAGGCATTGTACTTGAGTATACGTTCTCAAACGCCAAGGAAGAAAACTCCTCCATTCCCTTTAGCACCGTAAAAATCAGTAATAATCTTAATCTTTCTGGCAGATCAGAAGCCCTTCTACCCACGAAATTTTATAAATTCTTATATGTACAACGAAAGCAGGCCGCCCTGCCCGGCAGCCTGCTCCCTCCCCTATCGTCTCCTCTTCGGATTCACCATGCTTTGCGCTCCCAACCCTTCTGACGCTCCCCGCGAAACCGCTGCACCCATTCCTCGGCTACCTCATCCGCTAACCGTTCCAGCGCCGGCGGGGCGACTGCTACATGATCCGTCGGAATATTCAAGAACTTCAATACGTCGATAACCGTTCCTTCGTAGTCTAAAATAAAATCTTCGTAGACAATCGTAAGCGGAACGATCCCCGCCTCGGAGAAGAAATCTTCCAGAGCGGCTTCCCGCATAGCGCATTCAGTAAGCAAGTGATCAATAGCGTCAAACTTGTACTTATCCGCAATATCGTGCTCCTGCGGTTTCTCCCCGTGCTTCCGGTGCCACTCTCCGGATACGATCGCCCTCCACCAGGATACCGCCAATCTTACTTTATTTCTCCGGGTCATAAAGATATGCTTGTTGCAGTTTGGGAAAGCTTCGCTCCATACCTCGGCTCGGGTAGCCGCAGCCGGCATGTCGAAGATCGTTCGAAATGAATCCATCCAGCGGGAATCAAATGACGTTTTTAACCCGAATACGCCGTTCGGCGTCGTCCCCTCTTTCCAGATCTGCTCCATGTCTTCCTTAGTCATCTTGGCGGGTTCTCTACTATGCAGCCACTCACTCGGATCGCCCGCTACCCCCGTCGATGATAGCGCATAATTCAGCAGCGTGCTGCCCGTACGCTGTGAAAACCAAATCGTATAGCTTTGCGCCGGTCTCATCGGCTCACCCCTTTCTGGTCGTTCTGACCCAAATCTCCCCTTCCCAAAATGATCTCACAAAATAGTTAAAATTCGGTAATAAAGATTTCCTTTAGCCGAACTATCCTCTATCTGGCCAAGCCGCGCGCCCGCCCCTACAGCAAAGCCTGCAGCCTCACCAGCGCCTGCACACGGTCCAGAACCTCCAGCTTGCTGTAGAGCTGGCTGATATAATTGCGGGCGGTCCCTTCCGCGATATGGAGCTCCGAAGCGATTTCGCGGTTCGTATAACCTTGCACGATCAGCTCGGCGACTTCCCTTTCCCGCTGCGTCAGTTCGATTCGTTTGCTCCACGATTCGGCAGCGCTCTGGCCTTTGGACAGCTCCGTTATTTTGTGCACCAGCTTGGTCGCTACGGACGCCGGCAGGATGTATTGGCCCGACATGGTATCCCGAATCGCCGCGATCATTTTGTTGGTATCCATATCCTTCAGCAGATAACCGCTGGCGCCGTTCGCCATGCCCTCGACGATGTATTTATCTTCGAGATACGTAGACAAGATGAGCACCAGCGTTTCCGGAGAGCTTGCTTTAATCTGCTTCAAGGCGGTAATCCCGTCCATGTGAGGCATCTGTATGTCCATCATGACCAGCTTCGGACGCAGCCGGGCCGTCATCTCTACGGCTTCCAGCCCGTTCGTGGCCAAACCGACAACGCTCATATCTTCCTCCAGGTTCAGAATCGTCCCCAGACCTTCTCGGATCAGCATCTGATCATCCGCGATCACAATCGTTATCACAGGCCAGCCCCCATTCGTTATACTCCGTACGGAAAATTAATCCGCAGCATGCAGCCTTTGCCGGGCTCG
The DNA here is from genome assembly GCF_036577605.1 of Paenibacillus sp. GYB004. Classification (NCBI taxonomy): domain Bacteria; kingdom Bacillati; phylum Bacillota; class Bacilli; order Caryophanales; family Paenibacillaceae; genus Paenibacillus; species Paenibacillus sp. GYB004. The sequence continues at coordinate 198,086 of NZ_JARBDB010000004.1, read as the reverse complement.
GTATCGATGTCCAGAATGCCTCTTAGCTGTCTTACGCGATCCCGCATCATTTTAAGCCCGAAGCCCATCTCGATCTCCCCGCCGCCCGCTCCGTTGTCGGCAAGACGGAACAGCAGCTGCGAGCCTTCGTCTCTCAGACTGAAACTGAAGGCGTCGGCGCGGCCATGCCGGATGCCGTTCGTTAACCCTTCCTGCAAAGCATGGTAAATCACCTTTTTGTGCATAAAAGAGATGTGGGAGATCGGGTCGATGACGGCATGAATGCGAACCCCCGTATTCCGCTCCGTATCTTCGATTAGCAGTTGCAGCGCCGCCTCGATATCGTAATACTTGTCTTCCTTGAGCATGTGGACGGAATTTCTGATTTCGTTCAAGCTGTGGCGGACCAGATCCTGCGCTTCACCCAGTCTGGTCGTGGCACTGTCCATATCTTTGTGCAGCAGCCGCTTGCCTGCTTCGATCTGCAAGATCGTCGACGTAAGCGTATGCCCGACAATATCGTGAATCTCCTGCGCGATCCGCGTCCGTTCCGCATAAACTGTCATTTCCGCAAGCGCCTCCGACGTGGCCTGCATCGACTTCTCCAGATCCCGCGTCCTCTCGACCACTTGGTCCTCGAGATTATTTTTCAGATGCTGCATACCGGAATACAGCTTGGCATTGGCAATGGATATCGCACCTTGCGAGCTTAGCAGCTTCAGCACGTCCTGCCGGCTCTCCGTGAAAACGCCTGTAGACAGGTTGTTGTCCAGATACAGCAGGCACACTAATTTATTTTGATGCATAATGGGCAGGCAGAGCACCGATTTGAGCCCGTTGTTTTTCACATACTCGCTTCGCTCGAACATTTCGCTGCTCGCCACATCATGAAGCACGAGCGTCTCCCGGGTTCTTGCCGTGTAGCTAATAATGGCGGTCGGAACCAGATTGTCCGCTTCGGAGAGCGGGACCGATTCGATGTTCAGCTTGTCGATCGTGCCGTACGCCTCCACCTTCCACTGTTCTTCATCATGGAATAACAAAGCCCCGTACTCCGCCCCTGCATTCCGGATCATAATGCGCATCAGCATATGAAGCAGCCTGTCCATCTCCATCTCGCCGGATAACGCTTGGGCGGACATCATCACCGAGCGGTAGTCAATCTGCTCCAGATTCGTCTCCGGCGCCGGCTTCCTGGGCAGCAGGTGGCCGTACCGCGCTTCCAGTTCCGCCGTCTTGGCGAGCGCCCCCCATTTCAGATACGACTCGTAAGCCTGGTTCATATACATTTTGGCTAGCATCGGCTTGTCGCGGCTGATTCCATACTTGGCGAAGCATTCCGAGATGATCGCCTCGTCGTGGGTATACCTGCCGGCGCGGGCGGACTCCAGCGCTTGTTCATATAGCGTTTCGGCCCGGCTGTGGCGGTTGCCCATACTCGCCGCTTCCGCCGCAGCCAGCAAATATTTATGCTCATACAGGTCCGCCGATTTACGTGACAGCCGCTTTAACCGTCGTAAGCTTTTTCGGATTTGCTGCATGAGCTTCGCCTGTTCCTGCCTGCTGCTGCCCGGATAAAATTGTTTGAGCACCAGTACAGTGTAATAGTGATGCGCCGACTCTTCTATCGCCGTCGAGGCCAGCGCCGCCCGGGCTTTCCGATAATCCCCCATAATGTAGCCGGTAACGAATCGGGAAGTCGTCGCCGTTCGGATCATATCTTTCTCCGCAGTCCTGACCGCTTCTCCTGTCAACAGCCCGGCATCCGGATCGATCCGCTCGAAAGGGTCGTTAGGCGATTTCTGTCCGATCAGTGTAACAAGCAAATCCGCCGTTACCGCCGCCAGCTGCCAGTAAGTCGGATTATTCTGTTTGCGCAATTGAGCCGAATGAGCCAGCAGTTGGTTGTATATATATGGCAGCGGATAGCTGAAATGAAACAACAACCCGCAATTAATAAGCATGCTCATGTTAAAGTGTCCCAAATCGCTCCATTGCAGAGCAGGTTTCTGGTGATCCCCCTCAAATTGAAGCAGCAACTGGGGTTCATACTTGCGCCAGCTGCGGTAACAGAGCGAGAAGACGTTATAAGCCTGGGCGTATAATCTCGGGTTGTCTTTGGCCACCGAGCAAGCTAACCTCGCCCACTTGTAGGCATCCTCGTACCGGTTAAAGTAGTAGTGCTGCAGCAGCGCATAACCCGCAAACCCTTCCGACGCCTCTGGCGTCAGCCCGTATTCCAGAGTCATCTCCAGCATCGTTAAAATGCTGTGCAGCCAGCCTTTCTTATTGCTCTCGAAAGTCGCGTGAGCGGTGTACACGAATACGGACATCGCCGCTTTGCGACGCTCATCGGTCATCGGAGGACAAGCGTCGAACCTCTCGACAGGGTGCTTGCGAAGCTTCCAGCGAACCCGCATCAATTGGCGCAGCAATTGCGGGTAACCGGGAGCGGTGCTGAACGGTATGCCTAACAGCTGTAACGTTTTCTCTCCCAGACGGATGACTTCTTTATGATTTTCCCGGTTCAGCTCCATTTGGATCATCAGCATGTACACTTGGGCGCGATCGGAGTCGGAGTTCACTTTGTCCAACAGAAGCTCGAACAGGCCTGCGGCGTTATCCAGATGACCGCTTTGAAACTCCGCTTCCACCCACTCCCGGTATAACTGATAAATAAGCGGATAATCCTCCTGCCAGCATGGCTCGTCCAACGCATCGGCCGCTCTGTGCAAATAGTCGAGTGATGCTTCCAGCTCCAGCGCCGCTTTCGCCTGCAAGCCTGCCTGCAAGTTCAGCTCCGCCAGCTTTCGCTTTTCCGCGGGGACTGTAATATGTGCTGCAGCCTGGTTCAGATGATACAGCACTTCATCCAGACGCACGTCGGCATGATCCGTCATCCGCGCGGCCAGCAGCCAGCCAATCTCCCCGTGAAGCTTCATTCGCTCCTGCCCGGGAACGGCTTCATACGCCCGCTGCCAGATCTGGTCATGTTGAAACCTGTAGGAATCGGGTTCCCCGTAAGATGGCTGGATGAGCCGCTGGCGGGCGGCCTTCCTCGCCCATTCCGCCGCTTGCTGTCCCGGCACGCCTGTAATAATCGAGAGTATCGGCAGATGAAATTGTTTGCCCAGAAAAGCCGCTCTTCCAAGAATATAAGTTTCCCGATCCGGCAACAGACCGACCGAATCCGACAGTGAAGCGGCGAGAGACTCGTGAACGCTAAGATCCGCGATGCTCCGGATATTCCAATTCCAGATGCGCTCCTGTTCGTCAAAGGCGATCATTTTACGGTCCAGCAACGCTTGAAAAGTATGCTTCAGGTATAAGGGGTTTCCTTCCGTCTTAAGCAGCAGCACATCCACTAACTCATCGATTCCTTCAATGCTCCCCTGGAGAAGCCGGGCAATCGATCGTTTCAGCTCCGCGTGCCCGTATGCAGAGAGGTGAATCGTCTGCACATGCGTGTTCGTCTCCAGACGCTCCATGAGCGTTCTAAGCGGATGCTGTGCAGACAGCTCGTTATCCCGGTACGCTCCAACCAGTAACAGGCGCTCGGCAGCAGGGTCGCTCATCAGATCGGCCGCATAACGCAGCGAAGCTTCGTCACAGTCCTGCAGATCGTCCAGAAACAAAACCAGGAGCTGATCCCGCCGCCAAAACACTTGAAAGAAACGGTTCATGGCCGCATGCCGCTTCCGCCGCCTGTCCGCCTCGGACACGGTTGCCACTGCGGGCTGTTCGCCGATCAGCAGAGCGAATCTCGGCACCATCTCGATCAGCAGCCGCCCGTCCCCTTGCAAAGCTTCCACCAGGTGACGCTTCCATTCTTCCAACTGAAGGGCACCTACCGTTAATAAGTGCGACACCAGCTGGTCGATCACTTGCCTCCACACTCTATAGGGAGCCAGATTACCGTCTGACGCAGCTTGGCATTGTCCCGACACAAAATAACCGTGGGCAGGCACCACCGTGCGGATCGTCTCCATAATCAGGGACGTTTTCCCAAGTCCGGCTTGTCCGCTGACCCAGACGATCTCGGCGCTGTTGCTCTCCGAGACGCGCTGAACCGCTTGTACCAGCATCTGCTGCTCAATCCGCCTGTTAAACAGCCCCTCCAGCTTGTCCCATGTATAGGAAACATCATGATTCGCCAGCGGAAAACGCTGCACCTTGCCGGTGACTCGCAATTGAACCAGACATTCCTGCAGGTCCGACCGGATGCCGTAAGCGCTTATATACCTGGCGTCGGGCATCTTCTCCATACATTTGGCAACAATATCCGAGACCATTTTGGGTATCGATTTATTTTTGAGATACACCGGCTCCGGCGTGGTCGCGATATGGTGGTACACGATGTCCAGCGCATCGGGCGACTGGAACGGCAAGCTGCCGGTAAACCACTCGTATAATAAAATGCCGAGCGAATAATAATCCGAACGGTAATCGGGGACCATCCCCGTTCGTCCCGTCTGCTCCGGAGACAAATAGGGCAGAACGGAGGCCGCTCTTCGCGTAACGCGCGAGAAGGAACGGCTATCCGTGGAGCACGACCGAATATCGATGAACTTCGCTTTCGTCAGGTCATCGCTAATCATAAAATGAAAAGGCGTCAGCTCGTTGATCCTCATCTGCTCATGATGCAATTCCCGGATGCAATCGGCCAGCGCAATAGCGACTTCCAGAAGAGCGGGCAGTTTGAGAGAAGCTCTTCGCGTATGCAGCAGATGGGCCAGCGTTGTGCCTCCGGGGTCCCGGAAGAGGAGAACAGGACGGTCGGCAGCCGTTTCGAGACTTACCGGCTCCAGCACGCCTTTCCCTTTTAATTGAAGCAGCCCTTCGTATTCATATTGAAAAGCAGCCGTCTCTGTTCCTGCGGAGCTATCGTTTGTCGTTTTGGCTATATACCGGGCATTGTCTTTCGTCCGCAAAACGCGATAGATGCTTATAGTCTCGTTGCTTCCGATTTTCTCGACAACTTGATATCCCAATAGCTGAAACATGATTCACCTGCTTTGTCATATAGAAACTGTAGCTTTACGCACATCATATCAAAATTTAAATTTTCCATAAAACGAATCTCTTAAAATAGTTTACAATAGGTAAGGCACACCTCCTTCGTTTACTACCCAGGAAAGATTTGGTGAACCCCATGAATATACAAGATGCGTTTACCCTGCTGTTCACACACGGAATACCGATCTTATTTTTTATGTACATGGCTGCGGATGTACTCTTGCGGAATCAGAAAAAAACGGAACACATTCTGCTATCCCTAATCGCCGTTTGCTACATGCTGCTGTTCGTCGAAGAATATGTGAGAAACCAAGTATCCATCGAATACAGCCCGGTTCTTTCGTCGCTTTGGCTGAGCAGCGTGGGGATCGTGATCCCCGGCCTTTGCTTTCATTTTCTGATCAAATTCTCGCAGCTTGACAAAAAGATGCCGCGGTTTTTATATCCCTACATCTTTTACTTGCCGCTTTTGTTTGCCGGCGTCAATCTGGCCTCGGGAGCAGGCTTCATAGCGGCTCAAGAATTTACTCAAGCCGGTTTGTGGAAGCTGCCCGTCTATAATGCCGGCTACTATATAGCAATGACAGCTAGCATTTTCACCGATCTTATTTATCTGATCCCGCTTCTGATCGCCAAGTCCAGATCGGTCATCCCCGAGCAGAGGTCGATCTACAACCAATTGATCTGGGGGGTGGCCGTGTCCATCCTGTGGCATATCGCGTTCGGTTACATCAACTACGGAGATATTCTGCCGCCTTACCCTTATCTGTACAGCGGCATCGTCTGGTGTTACTTCTTGAGGCATACGATGAAGAAACACGACTTCTTGAATTTGTACGACAAACGGTTTGAGAAGCTGTTTCAGCTCAATCCCGACGCCATTCTCCTGATCGACAGCAGCGGCAGGATCAAAAATGCAAACCCGGGAGCCTCGCAGTTGTTCGGTTCCATGGACATAGACAACGTCCGAATTACACATTTGCTTGACGCCGAGATTAAAAACCGCATAACGTCCAAAGTGCCGATCAAGCAATATGAATCCGAAATTCAACATAACGGCAAGCGGATGTCCCTGCTCGTCAATGCCGATTACGTCTGGGTGGACAATGAGCATCATGTCCTTTTGATTTTGCGCGACATTACGGCCCAGAAGCAGCACCAGGAAGAGATCCGGTTTTTGGCTTACCACGATCCGCTTACCCGGCTGCCGAACCGCAGATATTTCTATGAACGTCTGGACGAGGCCCTGCAGTATGCGGAGCAGCATCGGGAGACGCTGGCGCTGCTTCTGATCGACCTGGACAAGCTCAAAATATTGAACGATACCCGCGGGCATCTGGCAGGCGACGAAGCTTTGCAAAAGGCGGCCCAGATTTTGCAGGAAACGATCGGAGACCGGGGCGTGGCCGCACGTATGGGCGGAGACGAATTTATTGTATTCATCGGCCGTTCTCCGTCCCCGCAGGACGTTCAGAATACAGTTCAACAGATGCAGCATCAATTCGCGTCATTTCTCGTGAAATACGGAAACTTGCCTCTTGGCATGAGCATCGGAGTCAGCTATTATCCGGCAGACGCCGCCGAAGGGCAAGCGCTCATCAATCTTGCAGACCATGCGATGTTCGAGATGAAGCGGCTGCGCGCTTGAACGGCCGAGCTGCCTGAAGCGCATAGGAATCTGAAAAGGGTTACTCCCAGGCAGACGATCCGCTGTTGGAGTAACCCTCTTATGGAACTGTCAGAAGAACATCGATGTCCCAATAACAGTTCCACATAGGCTATCTGTACATATCCCGCTTCTTCACCAATCGAATAAAAGCTGCCGATTGCCAGTTCGATCTCGACATAGGTGAAGCCCCCATTTCAGCATTTTAATTAGGGTTCGACTAATCTTAATTCATATCGCGGTTATCCCATAGTGATCGGTGTCATTACTTTGTCATATGACAAATGGGAAATAGATGCTTTTTAGGGGTAAATAGTAAGTATGGTGCGTCCGGAATGTCTTTTCTCGTGCAGACCCACACGTGGGTGCGCAGTAGGAAATGGGGTCCTTCGCTCCAGCCGCTTGGTGATGAGGTTTTGCGGAACAGCTCGACTCCGGTTGAAGTCCGTTCCCTCATCTTGGTGAGCAGATCATGTTTAGCTGCGCTGAAACGCAGCGCGTACGAGCTGACTAACCAAATAGGAGCCTTTGGCGAGGCTGTCGATTCAATGTGACAACCAAGTGGAAAGGGAAAAGATTACCTTCTGGCGAGTTTTGTCTGGAATCCCCTACTTTACAATCCTTATGAAATCAAGGGATTCCAGACAACCTGTTTGAGCAGAAGAAGGTAACTTTTCACTTGGAACGGCCTGCTAACACTTCTACACAATGAATCGACAGTCTCTCTGGCACCCTTTATTTTCGGCATTGGAGGACGATCGATACGAATAAAGGCGGTTTGTCCAACGGCCATGCTTTATGAGCCGCTTGCGACACTTGCTCGCTCAACAAAGGGCGATGCCCCTTCCTCCTCGGCCACGGTGAAGAATCTATATCTGACGTGCATAGAAAAGAAGCAGTCTGCTATCGAACAGATCTGCTTCCCCTCGCAAGTTACGGTCATAACCGGTATTCAAATTCGATTTCGTGGCGAATGGGGATGCCGTCGAAGCCGATGAGCGGGATCGATGGCTTTACCTTTCTAGCTTCCGTTATCGCGTGCGGGTGGACCGCTATCAGATCGAACCCTCTTTTCTGGTAAAAACGGATCGCCTTTGTATTATCGTTGGACGTGATCAGCCATACCCTGCTGCAATTGCTTTTTTGGGCCCGGCGGACAACCGCATCTATCAATTGGCTTCCGATTCCTTGACCCTCCAGCTTGCTGTCCAAAGACACGATCTCGCACTCGTCATCCTGTAAGTTATACATGATAAGTCCCTTGATCTCATCCGCGATGCACGCCGCATACCCTGGCAATTGATCCAAGGCATGGACTCGTCCTCTGGACACAACAATGGCCCCTCGAAAATCCCGGATTCGCTCTCTTAGGATGTCGTTCATTTCTTGAATGATCATGGAAATTGCTTCACTCCTGCTCGTACCGGTAAGGGAGCGTTTTCTTGAAATAAGCGGCGGACTCCTCATACCCGATAGACTTGTAGAATTCGCCGGCTCTTCTAGTCGCAAGAGCAACCAGCTTGGAACCTCGAGCGGCGGCCTGCTCCTCCACCAGAGCCATCAGCTTCTTGCCGATGTTCATTCTTCTGTACGCCTCTGCAACAAATAGCTCCTCCACCCAACTCACAACTCCGTTTGCGTAAAAGGTTGAATGGTGATAAGCCAATACGTATCCGATCAGTTTAGAATCCATCTCGGCAATGAACAGATCCGCATGGGCATCCGTCATCACATGTCGGAAAGTCCTGGAGAAATCCGCCCTGCGGAGGGTAAAGCTTGTCGCCAGGCGTGTCGCTAGAGCGAATAATTCGTCTTCATCTTGAAGAGAGGCTCTTCTGTAGTGAGGGCTCATGCCAATCCTCCTCGTTAAGTAAGAATAGCGCTATTCCTACGGATCACAGGTTTCATGAGTTATGTATTATGGCTGCACGAGCAATGCTTTCTTTTAAGAGGATGCCCTTGAGGCTGTCGATTCATTGTGTAGAAGTGTTAGTAGGGCGTTCCAAGTGAAAAGTTACCCTCTTCTGCTCAAACAGGTTGTCCGGAATCCCTTGATTGAATAAGGATTGTAAGGTAGGGGATTCCAGACAAAACTCGCCAGAAGGTAATCTTTTCCCTTTCCACTTGGTTGTCCACATTGAATCGACAGCCTTTACCATTGTCCGAAATCCGAACACGGTTTAAATGTTGTGTGAATTGATCTAGAAAAAAGGAAGTCTCTTCCCTCACTCCGCCTCCAGCAGCTCATAATCGTACCACATGGCCGCTTCCCCGGTGCTGATATTGCGGATCGTGTTGACCCTTTCCCCCAGCGAATAAAGCTGCTTGTCGCTGCTTACATACAGCTGGGCCGACTCCGGTACCGGCTCACTGAGCAGTGTCAGGTTCTGAGCGGAATCGACCGCGTACAGGCCCGCTTCGATCATCGGGCGTTCCCCGTCCAGCGGATACGGGGTCAGTTGAACGAAGATGCGGTCGTCCTCCGTTTGCGGATTGGCATAGCCGCTTTCACCGAAATCGGGGGACGAATTCCCTAAACCAACCATAATGACGCCCAATTTATTCCATGCGATATTCATATTGTGAAGACGGCCATACGTGTCCAGTTGATCCAGCTGAGAAATGTTAAACGACGTTCGATCCTGCATATATGTAGCGATCCAATAGCTGCCGTCTTCATTCGGAATGACTTTATCCGGAACCCGCTGCAACTTATCCAACAGCGTGGCTTTTCCTTCGGAATACAGGTACAAGAATCCTTCGAGTCTGGAATTCGACGTATAAACGAATCGCTTTTGAACAGCTAGCAGCGACCGCTTGCCATCCAATTGGAACAGGGTCCCGCTGAACTCAACCTTAGACGAAACTCCCGAAGGATCGGCCATCTCCGTTTTTTCGAGCAGCTTAAGCCCCTTATAATAAAGACCATCCTCGCGCTCCTCCACCTCCGTCGCTGTTCCGCGAGAAGGGTCGGCCAATCGAGTCTGTTTGATCTGCTCCTGTACCTGTTGCGATTCCGCTTTGCTAAGCCAGACCGGTTTGTCCGCCAGCGACTTGCTTACTTTAACCAGAATACCCGGCCCAGCCGCCGGTACAAGCGATGGAGAGATATACAAATCATTCTCATCGTCGAATACGATATTCCCCAGTACCTGCCGCTGACCGCCGATTATGTTCAAGCCGTTCTCCGGATCCCAAAAAATCGTCAGCTTCAGCCGATCGTGCACAAGATCCCATGTCAAAGGCATGTAGGTAATCCCCTGAAGCTCGAGAAAAGGATACTCTTCCAGGCTGTTATCGATGCTCGCCCCCGCGATCGAGATCGGGTAAGTCGATTTGGCAGCGGTGTAGCTGGCCGGCAGTAAACGGCTTGCGGACAAGTCCTGCTTGAAGGCCGGTTTCGTCCAACCAGCGGACGTTCCATAAGCCGGCGAGGATGCTGAATCTATATGCAAACCTGCGTCCGCGTCCCAGCTCAGACTGAGGCCAAGCGCTTTCGCATTGTCCCACGTCAAGGGCAAATACGTAATCCCGCCGTAAGTGATAAACGGATATTTGGAGTGTGCATTATCTATAAGCTGACCGTTGGTCCGGACCGGATCGTCCGTCACAGAAACCCGCACATAAGAATTCGCCGCGTGAGCGACCGAAGCAGTTCCGCACAACAGGACGACAAGAATTAAACTCCGCATAAAAAGCCCGATATGGCGTTTCACTGGAATCACATCCTTTTACCAATAATGTTTTGCAAAAACTTAAAAAGCAGCCGTAATGGGAAAGTGAACATACTTCGGAAGCCCGATAGCGCCTCTTCCCATCAGATGTCCCGGAGAGGGTACCGGCATCCAGGGCCCCGGATGAAGCACGGCTTCATACAAATTCGATTGAAGCTGCGGCCGACCACGGAAATTTCGCTCTTTATCATCAGGATAATTTTTCCTCCTCCGTTCAGTCAAGTTCCATTTCTATGCCGCATCCCAGCGAAACGCCAAAAGGCCGCCAATCAAATCGGCAGCCTTTCTAAGCACGTTTATCCTGCTCGCAAGCAGCTATTTCCGTTCTTCCGCCGCATAACATTCCGCCGCCGCACTAAGGTAATACGCCAAGCCCACTTGCTGACCTTCCAGCATCTGCAGATGGAAGTCGTCCTGGAGGAAAAAACGGGTTTGCGATGCAAACTCCCCGGCGGTTACCGACACTCCCTGCTTGTTCAGAAAATCCAGATGCCCGCGGATAAGCCGCAGCAAGGCGTCGTCCTTGCACTTCACGCCGTTCCGCAGCGCCTTGGCCACGCCCGTCATAAATGCCGCGGCTTCTTCCGCCATTGCATTCATACTTTGGGCATCCACTTCCACCGAATCCAGCATATCGTAGCCGTACGTTTCTATCAGATGCTCATTTTGTTCCTGCATCGCTCGCAGGGGACGAGAAGGCCGAGCTTGTGGTAGTGATGAAGCGCTTTGACCGTTACGTTGGTTAGGGGCGATACTTCCTTAACCGTATAAAGCATATCGATTGGCTCCTTTCCTGAACCCAGTTTAGGGGCTCCCCTCAGAGGAGGGTCAATAGCTGTATCAGAAAAAAAATCAGCCGTTTTCTCCACCGGCAGTACAAGTAGTTCCAACGTCCCGAGCCTATCGGGACTTCCGTAACACTAAGGCTTCGGGGGAGTCCCGCCGAAGTGCGGACTTGAATGAGAATGTCATCATAGTGCCAAAAGTTGTCATCATCTGCTCTATAAGAGGATACTGCGCCCACCTATAATGAAACCGTATTCCAAACAACCAGAAAAGGGAAGGTGGAAAAAATTGCGTAGAAATAAGGCCAGGTGGAGCGTGCTCCTCGTCGTCTGTCTGCTAGTCTCGCTGTTTCCGAATCTCGGAACGACGGCGCAAGCGGCGGGCGGCGATGAAAGCGCTGCCGTCAGCAATGCGGTGTATGCCGTGACGCAGGACGGAAGCAAGAAGCTGTTAGTAAACCACATTAACATCGATGTGGACAATCCTCAGAAATCGGACTATCTCGCGATCTTTACAAGCGGGACGCCGGTCACCAATGTGGCAGGCAACAGCAACGTGGTGAAAGTGAAAAAGAACAACGCAGCGATCCAGGTGGACGCACAAGGCGTCGTCCTTAAGGTCGCAGGCCCAACCGGAGGCCTCAATCCGACCAACAACGCGCCTGTAGCATGGGAACCTGATCAAACTGTCGCGATTCCGCCGGGCGGGTTCATCATTCTGGCCTCCGACAACAGCTGGGCTAGTAAAAATTTCCGCAAAGCGCTGTACCATGCGTTCCAAGCGGGCGATACGGTTTTCCTCCAGCACGGCGGAGCACCGGTCACCCCGGAATACGTCCTGAACCTGCCGAGCCTGCAAGTCCAAGGGGCAGAGGGAGCGACGGTAACGACGGCCACGTACAATGTGCAGGGCAAGGTGCTGAACTATAAGCCGGATGCCGGGCTGTCCGTCACAGTAGGTGGCACGCCGGTTGCGGTCGGGGCCGACGGAGCGTTCAGCCAGACAGTGACGCTGGTCGAGGGTGGCAATACCGTATCCGTCCAACTGCTGAAAAATGCCGTCGTGCTGCAAGAAACGAAGCTGCAGCTCGTGTATCAGAAGCAGAGCGGCGACCTGATCGAGATCGAGGCTCCTCCGGAGGACATTACGATCGTCGTCGAAGGACCGAAGAAACCGATCAACTACATCGACAAAGATGTGACAAGCATATCCAATATTATTGCCTTGTTCACTCCCGAATACGGCTCGAAAATTCAAGTACCCGCCTTTAACGTGGCGATTCAGGTAGACAAGGACAGCAAAGTAACCAAGATGATCAATCCGGCCAGCGGCAACAGCGCGCCGTCGTGGGTCGGAGGCGAGTTGGAGATTCCGCAAGGCGGCTATGTCGTCATGGCGCAAGACAACAGCTACAACTCGTATGACATCAAGAAATATTTGGCGACCAAATTCAAAGTCGGCGATCTGGTGAAGCTGCGCAAAAACGGCAACGTCGTCTCTGTCACCGACCTGATGAGCGGTACAGGTGCTGTCCCTAGGATGCAACTGGACGGACTCTCGATGTTTACGACAGCCGATACGCGGACGACGATCGCCGGTAAAATTACGAATCCGACCGGCGCTTCCCTGACGATCGGCGGCAATACGGTCGCCTTGCAACCGGACGGCACGTTCCAGCATACCGCAGAGCTCGCGGCCGGACCGAATTATCTCGACGCCGTCTTGTCCAAAAACGGAAACGAGCTGGAACGCAAATCGATCGTCGTATTCAGCCGGCCTTCCCTGACCTCGGACAAGCAGATCATTTTGTGGGTCGACCAGGCGGCCAACGCGAAGAAATTCCAGTCGAGCCAAAGCGTCCTTCACTTCCTTACCCAAGCGAAGGAAGCCGGCGTGACCGACATCGCGTTTGACGTCAAAGGGGTTGAAGGTTACGTCTCTTACAAACAAAGCGATCTGACCCACCGCCCTTACGTCAGCGAGATGGTAGCCAGCGACCGGAAAGGCTCCAATCCCGATCTGGACTTGCTGGAGCTGTTTTTGCAGCACGGCCATGCGCTCGGATTGAAAGTACATGCAGCTTTTAACGTATTCGCCGAAGGGTCCATCGCGGTGAAAGACTTTGCCGTGATCGATCAGCATCTGGACTGGGAAGAACGGGTTTTCCGTCCGGAAGACAACGGGGCAATCAAACGTCTGAGAGAAAGCGCCTACGGCCAAAAAGGGCTAACTGGAGGTTCCGGCGGCGCAGCGGTACTGTTCGTCAATCCTTCGAATGAGGAAGTCCGCGACTACCAGTTGAAGACGTTCGAGGAAGTGTTGAAAAACTACAACGTCGACGGCATCATTCTCGACCGCGGCCGTTACGATAACGAAACCGCCGATTTCAGCGATTTGACGAAGGCGAAGTTCGAAACGTTCCTGCAGCAGCGCAGCAAGACGCTCACGAAATGGCCGGACGATATTTTCCGTTATGTCGACGGCAAACGGGTGGACGGTCCGCTTCTCCAGGACTGGTGGGAGTTCCGCTCCGGCACGATCTCCAGCTTCGTGGAGGAAACGCGCGACCTGGTCGACCGCTACTCGTCCTCCAAAGGGAAAAAGATCCAAACGTCGGCCTATGTCGGCGCCTGGTTTGAATCTTATTACTTGAACGGGGTTCACTGGGGAAGCAAAAACTTCCGCTATGACAGCCGTCTGAAGTTCCCGAACGATTCGATCTATACGAATGAGTATTATCAAACCGGATATATCCATGCGCTGGATTTCCTGATGGTCGGCACTTACTACAGCACAACGCCGGAGATCCAGCGGTATTTGACACTGGACTCGATCGTCACGAACGGCGAAGTGCCGCTGTACGCCGGGATGGCGCTGGCGGATCTGCAGTCTCCCGCCCTGCAGCGGGAAATTTTCCAAACGGCGCTGGGCGGCTCGAACGGCCTGATGCTGTTTGACGCTTCGCTCGCCAACTGGCCGATTGTGAAGGCGTCCATCGACGACGAAGCGTATGTGAAAGATTATCAGATCGGAATGAGTATGCCGGGTAATCCTTCCTCCTTTATCGAAGGCAGCTATTACAACGTCAGCCGGAATTCCGGCGACTTGAACGTGTACAACGAAGAGTTCGGCACGTCGACCGGCGCGAACCGCTTCGGCGTCGAAGTCGTAGCCGACGCGACCGGCAAAGTAACGAAAATCGCCAATAAAACGCAGGCGATCAGCTGGAACTGGGGTGCACCTGAGGACAACAACAGTGCGATTCCTGCGGGAGGCATGGTCATCTCCGCGCTCGACGAGAACGGCGTACGCACGAAACGCCAGCTCGTAGCTAATTCGTACAACGTCGGGGACGACATCCGGGCCGCCGCCCTTTCCGGATATATGGCGTACGACGGCAAGACGGTATCGACCGCTTATCCGCAGATCAAGGGGCATGTCAAACTGCTCGGAGCCGGAACCGATGTCGCCGTCAGCTTGAACAATACGGCCGCCGCAGTCGCTGCGAACGGTGATTTCACCGGGACCGTCCAATTGCAGCAAGGCAGCAATACCGTCACCTTCGCCGTTTATGTCGATGGAATGAAAACAAACGAGAAGTCGATCCAGCTGACGTACACGCCGGGCAGTACGGAAGAGCCGGACGATTCGACCTCCCCTTCCACCGGCGGAGGGTTCGGACCGGGACCGTCCACACCGTCTCCGGAGCCGAAGCCGGTTGACGGCGGCGTAGTCCTGCCTTCGACCGCATCCGAGACGACCGACGCTCAAGGCAAGCCGGCCATGAAAGTAGCCCTGGACGCGAAGGCGATCGCTCAAGCGCTGGACGCGCTGAAGAAGCAAGGCAGCGCAGCGAAAGAAATCGTCGTCGAAGTGCCGGCCACGAAGCCGACCGCTCTCGTGACGCTTTCTCTGCAAGATCTCGTCAAGGCCGCCGATTCGGTAGCGGGCGCGGTACTTACTGTGAAAGTCGGCGATGTCAGCTACAAGCTGCCGGCCGATCTGCTTGATAGCGCTGCGCTGGCCGCCAGGCTCGGCGCCAAAGCGGACGACCTTCAAGTTACGCTCGCGATCGAGAAAAAATCCGGAGCGGATGCAAAACCTGTCGCGGATGCGATAAAAGCGGAAGGCGGCGAAATAATCGGGGACGTTTACGATTTCCGTATCCTCGTCCAAGCCGGCAGCGAGTCGCTGGAAGTCCGTGATTTCGGCAACCGGTACGTGGAGCGCTCGATTGCCCTTTCGGGCGATGTACCAAGCTATGCAACCGCAGTCGTATTCGATCCGGCCACCGGGGAGATGACGTTCGTTCCGGCCCGCTTCAAGCAAGCGGACGGCAAAACGATCGTAACGATCAAGCGGACCGGCAACAGCCTGTACGCGATTGTCGCAGCCGACAAAGCTTTCCAGGATACGCAAGGCCACTGGGCGCAGGCCGATATCGATCTGCTGGCCTCCAAGATGCTGGCCAAAGGCGTTACCGATCGCGAATTCGCTCCTGACCGCCCGATTACCCGGGCCGAATTCGCAGCGCTTCTCGTTCGTGCGCTCGGTCTGACCGACCACCAAGACGACGCTTCGTTCAACGACGTACGTTCGGGCGACTGGTATGCGCAAGCGGTAGCCGCGGCAGCCGGCGCCGGACTGATCAACGGTTATGAGGACGGCTCGTTCCGTCCGGACCAGGTGATCAGCCGCGAGGAACTGGCCGTTCTGGCTGAACGCGCTGCCGCCTTCGTCACGAGCCAGCCTGCCAAAGGAGCAGCGAGCGCCTTGCAGCCGTTCGCAGACGCCTCCGCGATCAGCGACTGGGCAAGAAATGCGGCCGCTTTCGCTGTCGCCGAAGGCTTGATGAACGGGATGAGCGACGACGCGTTCGAGCCGAAGCAGCAATCGAGCCGCGCGCAAGCCGTCGTTATCCTGAAACGTCTGGCGATCCAGTTCGGTTTGATGGACCGCTAGAACATAGGCAAACTACACTTCAACTAACAAAAAACGGGAGAGTGGCCGAACGGCCATCCTCCCGTTTTGTCGTTTATGCGATTCTGCCGCACGGCTTCGCTTTCCGCGCCCGCCCCGGTCCCGGCTATTGAGCCAGGCCCGCGCTCACGTTCAGCGGAAGCTCCAGCCTCTCTTTCAGAAAGGCGGGCAGGGAGAAGCAGCGGCGAATCAATTCTTCGTTTGCATACAACGCTGATTTATCGAAACGGATTCGTTCCGGAGCGGGGAGCTCTCGCTTAGAGCCGATCGTAAAGCTCCACAAGCCCCCCGGGTAAGTCGGTACGACAGCCGTGTATAGGCGGCAGTAAGGGAAAATGTTCCCGATCCGGCGGTACGTCTGCTCCAAAACGTCGCCGTGGAAAATCGGGGATTGGCTTTGACATACCATCAAGCCGTCTTCGCGCAAAGCCCGGTGCAGGCTTTCGTAGAAGGCGGGTTCGAACAATTGCTGCGCCGGTCCGACCGGATCGGACGAATCGACGATAATGACATCGTAGGCGGCGGATTGCTTCTTGGCAAAATCAACGCCGTCGGCATAATGATACTTGACTCTGGAATCGGACAAATTGCCGGACACCTCCGGCATGTACAGCTTGCTGGCCCTCACGACGGCTTCGTCGATCTCGACCAGATCGATCCGTTCGACCCCCTCATACTTGGCCGCTTCTTTGGCGGCGCCGCAGTCGCCCCCTCCGATGATCAGCACATCCTTGGGCTTCGGGTGGACCGTTAGCGGAACGTGGGTAATCATCTCGTTGTAGATGTGCCCGTCCTTCGAAGTCGTCTGCACGACGCCGTCGAGCACGAGCATGGGACCGAAATCGAACGAATCCAGCACCATCACGTGCTGAAACGGGCTCGATTCCTCAAACAATACTTCCTTGATGCGGTAGCTGATTTTCAAATTGTCCCTTTCGTCCTCGGTCAACCACAGTGTACCCTGTGAGTTATGAATATACTTTGGTAACCGTACCATTTTCAACCTCCCCTAATCGTAATCTAATCTATTGTATCAAAAAAACGGGGGTTGGAACGTTGTACAGCCCAAAAGCTTCGGCGAATCACGAAAATTTAGCGGATCTGTTCAGTAACGGACATCACAACACCTTAGACGTCAGTTTGTGCTGTTTTTCATTTCTAACGGTCATTCATGCACCTAAGAAGCAGATTATCCAGCGCAAATAGCAATTAAAGCAACGTAAGCCTCTCATTTGTCCGTTAGCCATCAACTCTTCCGTTTTTGCCTTTCTAAGCTGCAATCATGTCCATTACGGGTTTTCCTTAACAACAACAACAACAACAACAACAACAACAACGAAAACTGACGCCGATTCCATCTCGACGCCAGTCAATTGCCGTTCCTTTCTGTAAAAAAGGGCACCTGACGGTTTTCACTGATGCCCTGTTGGTTCCCGGCGGCAGCTACAAAACAATCGTCTGCAAGCAGTCCCGGATCTCCTCGACCGCAGACGCCTTCCGCCACTCCTTGCGGTATCCGAGACAAGCGCAGATCATCTCCGTTCCCCAATCCGTGTGCCGTTTCCGGTAATGGACATGCCCCATAATTCCGTAGCGCACCCCGTAACGTCGGTAGAGCTCGGCATACTCCGTACTTCCCAGAAACGCATTGAAGTACGACCACTGCGGATGCGGCATCGGCACTTTAAAATACGGATGCGTCAGCATATGCGTAACTATCACGATCGGCTTGCCCTGGTGCTCCTCCAGCTCCCGCTCCAGACGTTCGTAGAAGTACCGGTGCATATCGCGGTTGCTCCTCCCCCACGCGACATAGATGCTGTCCTGCCACGTCCGTTCCATCGCATGCATCCGCTCGAAATCGTCGAACGAGTAGTCGGGCTCTCCCATCGTGTAGTCGTACCAGCCGGAGCCGCCGACGACGACCCAGCCGTTATCCAGCTCGTAGGGTCTCTCGCTCAAGCATCCTTCGAACGATTGAAATTGCCGGTAAATGTGCCACGTATCGCGGATTCCGTTGTCCTTGCTCCAGTAATCGTGATTGCCCGGAACGAACATAACGGGGAAGCCGCACCGTTCCTTCAATTCATGAAGGACGGCAAGACTGCGGTTCATATCGTTCGAGATGTCTCCGGCAATAATCAAGCCGTCCAGGCCGCGCTCGGCGGCGACCTCCAGCAGTGCTTCTTCGATCGGCGGCTCGCCGCCCAGTTCGTTAAGATCCACATGCAAATCCGATATGACGCCCAATTTCACGGTGTATCGTTCGCCTCCTCGTATAAATGGCAGCTGACTTCGTGCCCGGTCGCAACACGCCTTAATTCCGGAGCGGTTACGCGGCACTTGTCCGTCGCCAGCGGACATCTCGGATGGAACGCGCAGCCGCCGGGCGGATGGATCGGACTCGGTACCTCGCCCTGGAGCGTCACCCGTTCCCGCTTCATCTTCACGTCCGGGATCGACGAGAAGAGCGCCCGCGTGTAAGGATGAAGCGGCCCGTCCCCTGCCTCGCCGACTGTGAAAATCTCCACCATTTTCCCCAAATACATAACGCCTACCCGGTCGCTGATATATTCGACGACGTTCAGATCGTGGGAGATGAACAAATACGTTAATCCCCGCTTCTGCTGCAGCTCCTTGAGCAGGTTCAAAATTTGCGATTGCACGGATACGTCGAGTGCGGAGACGGCCTCGTCGATGACGATGAACTTGGGCGTAAGCACGAGAGCCGCGGCGATGCCGACACGCTGCCTCTGTCCTCCGCTCAGCTCGTGCGGATACCGGCCCGCATAGCTGGGGTCGAGTCCGACCTGCTCCAGCGTCTCGGCGACGATTTTCCGCCTCGACCGTTTGTCGCCGATCCGATGAATGATCAGCGGCTCTTCGAGAATCCAGCCGATCGTCTTCTTCGGATTCAGGGACGAATACGGGTCTTGAAAGACGATCTGAATGTCTCTGCGCAGCGATTTCATCTCGCCGTCCGACAGCTCGCTTATGTTCCGGCCCTGGTAGAAGAGCTCTCCGCCCGTCTGCTTCACGAGCTGCACGAGCAGCTGGCCCGTCGTCGATTTGCCGCAGCCGCTTTCGCCGACCAGTCCGAATATTTCCCCCTCGGCGATCCGAAACGAAACACCGTCCACCGCCCGCAGCATGTGCCGCTTCTCGAACAGCTTCTGCCTCGGAACGGGATAATGCTTGGTCAGCCAGCTGGCTTGAATGAGCGCCTCCGTCATACCGCCCTCCCGCCGTTCGCATACAAGTGGCACCGGACCCGGTGATGGGCGGCCGCCTGCAGCAGATCCGGGGCGACCGACTCGCACAGGTCCGTTGCACTCGGGCAGCGTCCCGCGAACGGGCATCCGGACCGCCGGTCGGCCAGCGCCGGCACCCGGCCGGGAATCGTATACAGCGGACGACCCCGCTTGTCTGCGCCCGGCAGCGATTGCAGCAGCCCCGCCGTGTACGGATGCTTGGGATGATCCAAAATATCCCCGACCGGAGCGTCCTCGACGATATACCCGGCATACATGACGATCACCCGGTCACATACTTCGCGAATGACCCCCAGATCGTGGGAAATCAACAAAATGGCGGTGCCTGTCGAGCGGTTCATCTCGCGCAGCAGATCGAGGATTTGCGCCTGGATCGTCACATCGAGCGCCGTAGTCGGCTCGTCGGCGATCAGCAGCTTCGGGCTGCAGATGAGCGCCATCGCGATCATGATCCGCTGCATCATGCCCCCGGAGAGTTGGTGGGGATAATCGTCGTACAACCGCTCCACCCGGGACAGGCCGACCTTGACCATCATCTCCGTGGCGAGCCGCTTCGCTTCCGGCTTCGAGACGGACAGATGGGTCATCGCCATCTCGGCGATCTGCTTGCCGACCGGCATCAGCGGATTCAGCGCCGACATCGGATTTTGGAAGATCATCGATACCTGCTTGCCTCTGACCGCGCCCCACCTTTCCGGAGAAGCCGGCTCCATAGACTTGCCGCCCAGCGCGATCCCGCCCTTGGTCACCGCCGCCGTCTCGGGCAGCAAGCCCATCACGGACAACGACGTTAAGCTCTTGCCGCAGCCGGATTCCCCGACGATTCCGACCGTCTCTCCTTCCTTCACCTGAAACGAAATTTGCTGCAGCGCCGGATAGGTCTTCTTCCCGATCGTAAACGCCACTTCCATATCCTGAAGTTCAAGCAAGGCGCTTGCCATAGCGGTATCCCCCTAACCCTGTTTGTCGTAAGCGTCTCTTAGCCCGTCTCCCAGCAAGTTAAACCCCAGCACCATCGCCGTAATGACCGCACCGGTAATGAGGACGTACCACGGAGCGTTGATGATGAACGGCTGCGCCTCGCTCAGCATCCGCCCCCAGCTCGGATCGGGCGGCTGTACGCCCAGCCCCAGGTAGCTCAGTCCGGCTTCGGCGAGAATGGACCCGGAAAACCGCAAGGAGGCGGCGACGATAAGCGGCGACGTCATATTCGGCAAAATGTGGCGGAAGATAATGCGCAGCGGCCCCGCCCCTCTCGCCACGGCGGCTTTGACGAACGTGAACTCTTTGTATTGAATAAACCCGCTGCGGGCGATCCGGGAAAACGCGGGGATGCTCATTACGCCAAGGGCGATAATCGTATTGCCCAGCCCGGGACCGAATACGGTAACGAGCATAATCGCCAGCAGTATGCCGGGAAAAGCCAGCTTAGCATCGATGATCCGCATCAAAATTTCGTCGACCCAGCCTCCCGCATAACCGGCGACCGCTCCGATGATCAAGCCGAAGAACAAGCCGATCGCTACGGACGAGAAGCCGATCAGAAAGGCGGTCTGCGTTCCCTCCATAATCCGGCTGAAAATATCCCGCCCGAAATTATCCGTCCCCCACCAGTAATCGGCCTGCGGAGGAGTAAGCCGCATCGCCGTGTTCATATCGTTCGGACCGTACGGGGTATAGAACAGGCTCGTCACCATAAGCGCAAGGAGCAGGACGATCAGGCCGCCGCCGATAACGAGCGGTTTGTTTCGGATCAGCTTTTTCCATTTCATCATGTTCACCTTTTCAGTCGAATGCGCGGATCGATCACTCTATACAACATGTCGACGACAAAATTGATGCAAACCACGATAACCGCAATGTACAGCACCATCGTTTGCAGCAGCGGCAAATCGCGTGTGCCGATCGAGGTGATCAGCAGGTTGCCGAGTCCCGGCAGCGCAAACACATTTTCCACGACGATGCTCCCGCCCAGTGTATCCGCGATCAGCAAACCGACGATCGTCAGCACCGGGATCAGCGAATTGCGCAAAATATGCCGGTACAGGACGATTTTCTCGCGCAGCCCTTTGCTTCTTGCCGTACGCACGTAATCCATGCGGAGCTGATCAAGCAGCGTATTGCGCAAATACCGGATGACGACGGCGATGCCCGGTACGGCGAGAGCGAGCGAGGGCAGGAACAGCGACTGGAACGCCCGCACCGGATTTTCGCTCCACGGGACGTAGCCGTAGGTCGGAAACCAACGGAACGTCACGGAGAAGACCAGTATCAGGATAAAGGCGAGCCAGAACGACGGCACCGCAAGCCCGAGCTGGGTGAAGGCCGACAGCAGCAGCGCCGGCAGCTTGCCGTCCTTCCGCGCGATATAGATGCCGAGGGGGACGCCCAAGAGCAGGGTGAGCCCCAAGGACATCAGCGCGACCGATACGGTCACGGGCAGGCGCTCCGCCACGATGTCCGCCACCGGGCGATGGTAGCGCAGCGACTGGCCGAAATCTCCGGCAGCCGTATCCTTCATCCAGGACAAGTAGCGCTCCGCCGCCGGACGGTCCAGCCCCATCGTCTGCCGCAGCTCCGCAAGCTGGTGCGGGTCGGCATCGACGCCGAGCACGATCTCGGCCGGGTCCCCCGGCAGCACTTGAAAGACAAGAAACGTAATGACCGACACCAGCAAGACGGTCGAACCTAATGTAAGCAGCTTCCGGATGTAAAATCTCACCGAAACTCTCCCTCGTTACTTCGTGTAGTACATAGCGGCAAAATCGTATTTCTGAATCGGGTACATTTTATAGCCTTGCAGGCTGTCCTTCATCGCAACCGAGCGGTTCGGGTCCATGATGTATACCGCGGCCGCCTGCTCGGTCAGGATCGATTGCGCCTGCTTGTACAATTCGGCCCGCTTGTCCGGATTGATTTCCAGACGGCCTTTGCCGACGAGATTGTCAAATTCGCTGTTGCTGAATTTGAAGAAGTTTTTCGAATAGGTCGTCTCATAACGTCCCAGTACTTCGTGCGGATCGAGCTTGCCCGTCAAACCGACGATCGTCGCTTCGTATTTCGCATTGTTGTACACGTCCTCCAGCCAGCTGCTCCACTCGATCTGCTTGATCGTCGCCTGAATGCCGACGGCTTTCAACTGTTCGGCGATCACTTGAGCCGTGTCGACGTGGAACTTGTAGTTGGACGGAACGGTAATCGTCAGCTTGATCCCGCTCTCGTAGCCGGCTTCCTTCAGCAGCTTCTTCGCTTGCTCGGCGTTCGGCTCGTACCGCTTGTCGAGACCTTCCTTGTAATACATCTTCATCGCCGGGCTCATGTTGGAGCCGAGCTTGACGCCGTTGCCTTCGGCGACCGTCTTGATGATGACGTCCTTGTCGATCGCGTGATTGATCGCCTGACGCACCTTCACGTTGTTCAGCGGCTCGACCGAGTTGTTCAGCGCCAGCAGCTGCACCATATTCTGCGGCCCGGACACGATCCGGAACCCGCTTCCGAGCTGGAGCGCGCCTTGCGCGGAGATGCCCGGCACCATATCGATATCCCCGGACTTCAGGGCGAGCACGGAGGCGTTCGCATCCGGCATAAATTTGAATTCCACCCGGTCGAGCGTCGGAGCATGCTCCTTGTCGTAGAAGCTATCGTTTCGCTCCAGCACGAGCTGCTGGCCCGGCGTATACGAGTTGAACTTGAACGGACCCGCCCCGATCGGTTTCGCACTGTGCCCTTCATAGTCTTTCGGGACGATCCCGACAATGTTGGCGGCCAGAAACGCCGCATCCTTAGCTTTCAGCTTCACGACCACAGTGCGGTCATCCGGGGCGTCGATTTTCTCAATCGCGGCAAACTTCGAGGAAAGCGGCTTTTTCCCGTTCAGACCGGCTAATTTGGCATACGAGTAGTACACGTCCTCCGAGGTCAGATCCGAGCCGTCATGGAACTTGACGCCTTTCTTCAAGGTGAACGTATACGTCAATCCGTCCTCGGACACCTTATACGATTCCGCTACAGCCGGAACGAGGTCGCTGTTTTCGCCCCCCTCGAACAAACCGTCGAACACGTTGTCCATCATCGAGCCGGTATCCGTCGCCGCGGACAAGTAAGGGTCCAGATTGTCCGGCTCGGTCGCCATCGCTACACGCACCGTACCGCCCTTCACCTTCCCTCCGGAGGTGGAAGCCGGAGCCGAAGTGCCCGTTCCCCCGGTTGCGGGGGAGCCGCTGCCGTTGCTGTTGTTGCTGCTGCCGCAGCCGGCCAGCACCATCGATGCAACCATGAGCGAAGAGAAGCCAACCACGAACGATTTTCTAAGCTTCAACAAGAGAAAAACCCCTTTCACCCTCAAATGTGGATTTGCATGCCGCCATAAGCCAAACGGATCTGTCCTGCATAATGCCTCGAAGCTTCCAGAACCAGTTGATTCAAATCTCCGTAATGGGGAAAGTGCGTCAGAATCGTTTGCCCCACGCCGGCCAGTGCCGCGATTTTGCCCGCTTCGCCCGCCGTCAGATGCCCCTTCATCCGGCCCGCCTGAAAGTCGTAAAAGCTGCTTTCGATCATCAGCACGTCCGCAGACCGGGCCAAATCGATTATCGCCTGACAATACCCCGTGTCCCCCGAATATACGAGCGTTCTGCCTTCCCTCGACGTCAGCTTGACCGCCAGGGACGGAATCTCGTGCACCGTCTCGGAGAACTGCAGCCGCACATGGCCGATCGTCCGTTCCTCGCCTGCCCGGACGGGATGGACGCGGACATAATCCGGGTATTCGAAAGCAAGGCTGCCCAGCTCCTTCTCGTTCACGTACATGTCGAGCGGCTTCGACCGTCTGCCGATCTGCATCAAAATTAATATGGCAAACTCCAAGCTGTACACGTCCGCCATATGGTCAGCGTGCATATGGGTAAGGACAACGGCGTCCAGCTGTTCGAGCGCGCAATGGTTCTGCAGCCGGGACAACACGCCGCTGCCGCAATCAAGCAAGATATGGCTGCCCTCGCACTCGACCAGATAACCCGAGGTCGCTTCGTTTTTCTCGGGGTATGCCCCCCAACAGCCGATTACTGTAAGATTCATCGAGTATCCTTTCCTGCAACGATTATGGTTTCGACCGGTTCGTCCACTCGAAGTTGTCCTGAAACGCCTTGAACATCACTTCCATCTTCTCGATATTGATCCTGACCCGTTCCTTCTCCAGATGGGAGATTTCATTGATAAGGGCATTCACCACGGCTAACGATGCCGTGTACGAATCGAGAAATCCGGTGGACCGGCATGCCGCGTACAGCGTCAAATCGGCCAGCTTCGCGAACGGGGACAGCCCGGAGTCGGTCAGCGCGATTACCTTCGTTCCCTGCTCCTTGGCCAGCGACGCCACCTTGAGCGTACGCGAGCAGTACCTGGGGAACCCGCACACGAATACGAGGTCGCCGGGCTGGATATAGGCCACGTACTCCGCAACACCTCCCTGGGGAATCAGCTCGCAATTGCCCAGCATATATTTCAGGACGAAGCTGAAAAACGAAGTGACCGACAAGCCCATCCGCCATCCGGCGATCCAGATCCGGTCCGCATCCAGCAGCAGCCGGGCCGCCTGATGAACGTCCGTTTTATCCGTCCACGCCATCGTTTCCCGCAGGTTTTCGATTTCCTGCACGAAATGTTTCTCGATCCAGGAATCTTCCTGATGGCTCGTCGTGTATACGAAATTTTTGACGGCCCGCTGATCCTTCAGCACATGACCGCGCAAATCGTGAAGCATGCCCGAGAAGCTCGGGTAAGCCAAAGCCTGGGCCAGCCGGTGGACCGTCGCTTCGCTGACCCCGGACTTGCCCGCGATCTTCTGCGCCGACAGCATCACGGCATCCTGCATATTGGATTGAATGTAGTGCGCCACTTTTTTCTGCGCGACGCTTAAGGTATCGAATTGGGCTTCGATTTTCTCCGTGATCGTCGACATCCGCCAAATCTCCTTACCGGTTGATCTCCAGCTGCACCCGAGGGTGTCCGAGGTAAGCAGCGACGTCCTGAATGCCGGTTATGATCGGGTGATACGACAGCTCCTCGACCCCGCGGTTGCCGTAGGCATTAATGAGGAGGCAGTGCATGCCGACTTTCTGGCAGCCGACGACGTCGTCGTAATAGTTGTCCCCGATGTACAGCGATTCGCTCGCCGTAACGTTTGCCTGGCTCAGGGCCATCCGGAAAATGTCCGGATTCGGCTTCTCGATGCCGACCTCCGAGGAGATCACAATCTCGTCGAGTTCCTCGTCCAGTCCATTGCGAGCGAGCACCGTCCGTGCCGACTCATCCCAATTCGAGATCAGGCCTAGCCGGTATCCGAGGCTCCGCAAATGGCGAAGCGTTATCTTCGCCCCGTCGAAAGCTTTCCATTGGACCGGACATTCCCGGGCTACGTCCCGCTGCACTTCAAGCACGTCTTCGATCGGCAGCGACAGCCGCAGAAAATAGTTCAGCATCCCGATATACCAGGGAAAGAACGCCCGGCTGTCTTTGCCGAGCACGCCCGGATATTCCCGCATGAACAGCTTGTCCGCCCTATGATAAGCGATTGCGATCTCTTCCCGGTTCCGGAATACGTCGAAACGCTCCAGCACTTTCTGATACACGTCTTCCCGGTTCGTGCTCACCAGCGTATACCCGAGGTCAAACCATAAATACTGAATCATCTTCGCATCCACATCTCCTGTTGTAGGATTTCCTTCATCATGCTCGAAATGTTTTATTTCCTTCACACCTCCATCATAAGAAGCAAGTATTAGTGGAGCGTTAAGTGCAGGTGGAGATTTCGTAAATGTTGGGCGGGGTTGCTGCGGAGGCTGTTTACAGAAAAAGCAGCGGAAGTGTTCAGGATAAATCCTGCACATCCGCTGCTTCTATCGCGAAGACCATAATTGTCAGCTCTTTCGGTACTATAAAAATTTAGTACTTTTTGGAAATGAAGATTCGTTTCATAATGATGGAGGGTTGCAACCACAACAAATTAGGAGTTGGAGGATGTTATGATGAAACGTTGGAAAGGTTCTTTGTTAACGATGTTGATTGCCGCTTTTACCCTGTTTGCTGCTATTCCTGCTAATTCGGTCTTTGCACGGATGTCGGAAGATCCGGCCGGAGGTTACAGCGGAGGAACCGGAGGTAGCACAGGCGGGAGCAGTTCAACGACTTCCCAAACCATCCCTTCTTTAACCGTCGCGTCCGAATGGCAAAGCTCCAACGGCGGACGCTACATGTACACACGTGCTACGCTGCAGCGCTCGGGAGCGCTTGCCGGTCAGCTGGATGTCGTTACCCGGACGAAAAACAACGTCAAATTAACCGGCTTTACCGGCGGGGTCTTCCTTCTGCTGCGGTCCGCCGAGGGCGCCGTCATCGGGGTAACCGATCAAAAGAAATTCGGCGTAGACGGACAATGGATCGGCCGTTACGATCGGACGGATTACTGGTCCTGGTCGTTCGATCCGCAAGTCGCAGCCGCAACGACCTCGATCGAAATCATTCAACAGCATTCTGCCAAAGAGCTGGATGACCAGATCGCTTATTGGCAAAGAACGGTATGCGGCAACTTGGACCGTTTAGGCTTGCCTAAACCTCCATATGGCTGCCCTCAATAAAACAAACGCAGCTTCTGCTTGCATGCGTAAAGTACCGAACTTTCGAAGTTCGGTACTTTCTTTTAGGTTTCCGCCAATTAGCGTAATAATCGCGCTTAATCGCGACACGGACACCGTCCACCAAGAGCGCAGCATCCGTTGAATGGCGGATGTCGATTCATGAGAAACGAATTGGTCTTCCTGTAGGCGATATACCGCTTGATGCGATCATAATGCTCCATTAACCGATCATTTTCATGCCAATTCACGAATCAGTGCACCTCCCAGTTCTGTTAGACAGTTCAAGATGGGAAAAAGACACAAGTTAAATTAAAAAAATTTCCTGCTCCCGACGAAACGGGGCTTATTGTAAATTGGAAAAGTGTCACAAAGACGCCATCGTCAGACAGCCATTCGAAAGCCCTAAGACCTTGGCTTTACCGTAACATTAGCCACATCTGAAGCTTCCGAATCCTTTCCCTCCTAAGCAAAGAAGACGCAGCTTTTTAAAAATGGTACGAGCTGCGCCTAGTTTCGTATTGTCTTTTTAGGGATACGCGTTACGAGTTATTTTCAGAGTAGTTCAAGCCAATCCCATTCCGGGTAATGGCGATTATTAGGCCTGTCAGAGCCTCGCGAACATGTCGAGTTCGCCATGATCTTCCTCACCCTACCCTTAAATCTGCCATCATATACTTCGTAACAGACAACATCGTATTGTTCATAATTGCTGACGCTGAGCCAATGAGTAAGTTTTTCAAAGGTTTCGTTTATCTTACTTATAGGTCCTCTATGAGTTGCTCCTACGTATTTGCCAGAAGGAATGATATACATAAACATTCCTTCCGGCACAACGCTTGATGACTCACTTTCTACACCCGCAAGATATCCGTGTACATTTCGTTTGATCAAACCGGTATACTCCTATTCGATATTCAAATTTCACTACCCTCCCGTTAACTCAATGACCTCGGTTAATTAAATTTTTAAAGAGTCTATACAAGAATACAACAATTCCAATTACGAGAAAGAAGATAACAAAAACATTATCTTTTAGACCCACCCAGGGCGTGCTCATGGCCCGTTCCCCGGTAATTTCAGCACCTGTTGAACGGAAAATATTCGGAAACAAGTTCACGCTTAGCCGTTTGCAAAATAAAAACCGAACCTTTTTCCGAAATAGAGACAATATAAGGTGTAAGCTGCTTACTCAGGAGGGCCCTCCGCATGCAAAATGATTCGATGTACCAATTGCTCACAAAAATGAAAGACGGTAGTCAGGAAGCATTTCATACGCTGTATGAGGCTACCTATCAGGATGTCTACCGGACCGTCTCCTTTCTGGTGGATCATCAGCAGGATCGGGAGGATGTCATGAATGAGATCTACATCCAAATGTGGACCTCGCTGGCTACCTACGATACGAACCGGCCTTTTCGCTTCTGGCTGCACGGCTTGGTCATCCGTCAAGTACAGCGATTTCGGGTCAAGAGCTGGCGGAGATTCCGGATTTTCGAACGCATCCGAGCCTTCACCCGGGAAGAGTCTCATTGGGATCAGCCTGCTGTATGGATGGACGGGACAAGCCAAATGATATCGCAGGCCATCTACAAACTGACTGACAAACAACGAACGGTCATTGTCCTCCGCTTTTTTCACGACTATACGCTCGAGGAAATGGCGACTCTGCTCGGAATTCCAATAGGCACAGTCAAGTCCAGATATCATGCAGGTCTCCAGACGCTTCGAAAAACTTTAGGGAATCTCCCCCCGGAAAGGATGGAAGAGATCCATGACTATTGAACACAACATACGCGAACATCTGCACAAGGAAGCAGAAACGATGGAGTGCCCCCCGGCTCTCTCCAAACGAATCGAACAATCCTATTCTCAATATTTGCAACGAAAAAGGAGCAAACCAACCATGAAAAAACGTTTAATCGGCGGAATCGTCGCAGCCGCTATTTTGATTCCAACCGCAGCCTTTGCGGCTCCTACTCTGATTGATATGCTGACCAGAACGCCAATGACTGCTGAACAAGTCAGAGTGGATGAGGTCGGCCAAGCAACACTTGAGAAGCTGTACCGCGCATTTCCCGATACCAAATCGTTTGAGATTATCGACGCAAGTTCCGTTCAAGGCGTCCAAACCAGTATCACCCTGCGGGAAAAAGGAGGATCCGGCAAAACGATTACGCTTCATACAAACGGCGTGACGGGTGCGATCGAACATGTGATTCAAGAAAATTGGGAGCCTGCCGGGAAGCCGCTCACGGCTTTAACCGGTCAGGACATCAAGGCGAAGGTAGATAATCTTCTGGATAAAATGTATGGCAGCATTGAAGAATACGAGTTTGCTATGGAGCAGATGGAAACCGCAGATCAAAAAACGTTCATGTTGAATTACACCAAAAAGGGATCGAACACGCCGTTTTACCAGGTATTTGTTCAGGGTCATACCGTCAGTGCTTCTCTGATCGGAGGCGAGACTACGCCTACAACCACTCAAGTAGAAGGTTTTTTCTCTACCAATGGTAAGCCTGATTATTCTGCTGATGCCTATTTAAATGATGCAAAGCTGTTTGCTTTACTACAAATGAGCCCGGCAGAATTAAAACAGGAATTAGCAAAAGGCAAATCTGTTGTGGAGGTTGCAGCATCTAAAAATATCTCTAAACAACAAGTGATTGATGTCATTGCCCAAACACAGGTCGATGCACAAATTCAAGGTGAACTTAATGGCGATGTTCCTAAAAGCAATCGTTCAAATGAACAACTGCTAAAAGCTATTGAACCAAAAGTAATGCACATAATTGAACATAAAACTGAAACACCTTCGAAGAAATAACGAGCTAACGTCCTTAGCGTATATTTCTGTTAAATTGTTGCCGGTCCCCCTGGTATAATAAATGAATGAGGATGCCGCATCTTATTGTTGGCATCCTTATTTCGTGAAGAGGCGGTAACCTTAACTGGCTTGATCCAGGATCAAAATGACATTGCCTTCAGAATCAATGACGTGAAACCCGAAGGATTGTACACCGAATTGCGCAACCTCTTCATCAACTTTAGCACCTCTTAGCTTTAATTCCTTATGAGCTTGATGAATATCCGAAGCTTGGAGGCTAAACACAGCGCCATCCACGATTGGCTTGTGGTTATCTCCCCATTCCATCAGCAAAATTCTGCTTCCATTTTCCATAACCAAATCAGATAGCCCTAATACGTTCAAGTACCAATCCTTTGCACGTTTTTCATCTTCACACGAAATATAAAGGTCAACGATGCGATTTTTAATAAGCGTCATGAAATCATCCCCTTTACAAAATAATGATGACTGTCTGTCTTTATCAACGATCAAAAGCAGCCATTCCATACAGTATAGAAACAGCCCCCACGCCAGATAGCAACCCCTCGTTTCGGGTCACCAATGCTTTTCCATAGCCTCTTCACAGCGGGAAAAACCGTTTCTCCTATAAAACGGAGTGCTATCGCTGCTGGGCCACAAGATAAGAAATTCAACTTCATGTTCTTTGGACCACTTTTCCATAGCCCGATGAATCTCCGTCCCAAGCCCTTGGCTTCTAAAGGCCGGACGAGTATACACATTGGTCACATAGCCGTAGTAAGGATCTGGTGATTTACCTGGCCTCGGTACTTTATGAATAAGCTGCAGATACATATGCGCAACGATGGTACGGTCAACCTCTGCAACCCAAATATACCAATCTCCGCTTCCGATGGCCTTAATCAAAAATTCGCTGCAAATCCGGTGAAACTCTTCAAAACTAGCCGTACCAAGTCCGTAATCTTCTGCAGAGAAGTCCCATCGCATTTGAACAAGTTCATCGACATCGTCTAAAGTCGCCAATCGTACAATCGTCATTCCCTCGCCTCCGCCATCTCATATATCCTCAAGTCGGGTTATCCCTACTCCTATTACGTCATACCTGACATCGAGCAAAAAACAGCCGTTCCTTCTGAACGACTGCCTTCTGTCTTAGTCCTCTAATTTTTATAGGCTCTAGCCAATTGGCGCAAAAACCAAACGATAAAAGCGGCGAATACAGTAAAGGCAATATGGATGCCCATGAACACTTTCAGCCAAAGCTCTGACCCTTCCTTCGAGATCCATACGAGCACGAATTGCAAAATGGCCGGAACGAGAAACGATAGCCAAATATAGTTAATGTATCTCTCTTTATGTAACATCCGCCAGCATACGACGAGCGATACCAGAAAAAGCGGAAACGTAGCCGCAAATTTCAAAATCGTCAGCAGCGGTATCCCCTCCATCCCAATGAACACTTTGCGGACTCGGCTGAGTCGTATTGTGTCATTATTCCATGAGACGGCCCCCGAATACAAGCTGCGATGGACCCAAGTTGATTTAAATGAGCCCCAACTTCCCCCATGTGATCTTTCTGAATTCCACTAATACTTAAATCTGAAATTGACTTTTAAATTCGAAAATCTCGTGAACCGCTTGTTGATACCCCTCTGTTTTTCGAAAGGATTCCCCAATAGATGCAGCAGCTTTCTTGAAAGAAGAACGACTTAACACACAATCTACGGCTTCACGTAGTTGATTTGCAGTCAAACCTCTCATTTGTAATGGAACGCCTGCTCCGAGTTTAAGGACTTGTTCTGCAAGGAGCGGCTGATCCGCGCTTTGAGGGATTACAATTAGCGGAACCCCGTAATACAAACCTTCGTGGGTACTGTTCATTCCCCCATGTGTAATAAATAATGCAGAGTACTGCAATACTTCCGTCTGTGGAACATAATTTTTCACGATAAAGTTATTAGGAATTTCCCCTAAATCCGAAACTTGGGTTCTATTCCCAATCGACATGACAATCGTATGATCCGTGTTCCCCAACGCCTCAAAACAAAGCTTGTAGAAATCAATTGCTTGATTAAAGACCGTACCCAGCGAGATGTAGATTGGATTTACTCCCTTGATCGCAGTAAAGTCGAAGCCGTCCTGAGTTAATCGTGCAGAGATGGATGGACCTACAAATTTATAAGTTGGATCGAATGCTTCTCCATCAGGTTGAAACTCCCTTGTTGTATAAACGATCATAAGCGGCGCCGGATTACAAAATACTTCATAAGGAGAATGGATCTCCACATCATATCTTTCCTTCACCCTGTCCGTTAGGCTTTGAAAGGTATCATGGATGGGTTTAACTATATCCGAAGGAACTTTAGAAAAAAATGGTTCGATCATTTTATCGAATGTTGTTTTGGTCTGCGCAAAAGAAGTACAAGAGTTGATTGCAGGGAGCTTAAGAATTTGTGCAAGCATACGCCCGCAACCAAACATGGAATCATGGATGATGTAATCAAAATGCTCATCCTTGATCTGCTCCAGAACGCTGGGTATGACGATATCTGCCGTAAGCAAAAGACCGTTGATTCTTTCGAGCACATAATCTCTCCCGCCCGAGATAAAGGCTTGTATAAACTTTTGATCGTCAAATGTGCGAACCGTAGCTCCCGTCTTCTCGATCCGCTCCCGAAAAGCTTCGATTGAAAAA
This sequence comes from Paenibacillus sp. GYB004, assembly GCF_036577605.1. NCBI lineage: Bacteria > Bacillati > Bacillota > Bacilli > Caryophanales > Paenibacillaceae > Paenibacillus > Paenibacillus sp. GYB004. Next base: position 165,497 of record NZ_JARBDB010000004.1, on the reverse strand, counting down.
TACACGACCTCTTCTCCGCGTGAAATCAGTTCCTGCACCACTCCGAGTGTTGGATTGACATGTCCCTCTGAGCCGCCGTTAATAAATAAAACACGCGCCATTTCTACCACTCCTCAGGTATACTGGTTTTCTCTAAATCGTGTAAGAATACCGTGGACCGTCCTATATTTTTCTCAATATTCGTGATTTGGACCAAACTATCCTGTCTGTTAGTTCAATAAACTAATAAACTTGAGTCTTACAAAAATATCGCCATCGATCAATGTGTATGAGCGCGGATATTCAAAAGGTTTGTCGAAAAAGGGAGTGAAAGAAGGACATCGCACCTTGAGAGTAGAAATTTTGGTTACCACGTTAATTTCCATATAAAGGGGATGCCCCACTCTCATGGTTTTCATACTGGCGTCTCTTCAATGAAAAAGGGGGTATCGCCTTGACTAAACCGATTGTTTGGCCGCCAGGCACCGGACAGGCCCTTCGTTGTGCGGCCTACTGCGCGGCGTTCACCATTCTGGCGGGAGGCTTGTGTACAGTTGTTATTCGCCTGCTTCCCAGGCTGGGAGGTTTGTTCACCGATGATGAAGCCAGTCTCCGGCTTCTGGAATCGCTCGGAAGGGCTGAGGTAAGCCCGGCATGGAAAGTACCGGTTGTTTTCTCTTTGCTGCTGATGATCGGTCTTTTCATCTGGAGACTGCGGCTCCATAACCGTCAAGCCGAGCCCAAGCGGGCGATCCCCTTCTTCTTCACCCTTTCATTATGGGCGGGCTTTGTCCCGGTGTTCGCCCTGACCCTTATCTATACTCAGGTAAACACGGTTCCCGTAAAAGTGGTCTCTTCCTTTATCGCCATGTTTCTGCAATAAAAGCAAGGGCAGCGTGCTGCCGCCAAGGAAAGCTTCAGAAAGGAGCAGTTCATACACCGTGCGTATAAAAATGCTGTGCATCATCCTGCTAGCTGTTTTGGTTGTGCCGGGTTGTTACACTTCCGAGAAAACGTATAAAGATACCGGCGAAGTCTGGAGCATGGGATACGGGGAGCAGGAATTAGTGCCGAACGATCTTCTGAAGGAGAAATACTATATAGCCGGCTATAACACAGGGACGACCATCGAGGGTGTTCTGGATTCGCCCTATGTGAAGGCGCTCTGGCTCGATGACAACACGGGCAGGGGCGGGATCGCCATAGCTGTGATTGATTGCATCGGTCTATCCGGAACCGATATTAGAAAAATCCGGAATAGGCTGTCCACGTTTTCCAAGGAAGCGGGAGCCAGGGACATTCACATTATCAGCACCCACACGCATGCGGGAATCGATACTCTCGGGTTGTGGGGGCCTACAGGTCAGAGCGGGCGTTCCGCCTCCTATATGCAGCTTCTAGAGGACCGTACGGTTTTGGCTGTGGAGACGGCCTATACCAACAGGCAGGACGGGAGGATGTTATACGGCAGCGCCGAGACCGGCCCGTTGCAGCGGGATTCCCGGCCTCCTTATGTTTATGACCGCAGTCTTTACAGTTTACGATTTGTGCCGGAGGGCGGCAGCGGGGGAATCCGGATCGTCAATTATGCGGCTCATCCCGAGGCCCTCCGCTCCAAGAACAAGAGTCTCAGCGCTGATTTCCCAGCCTACTTGGCTGCGAAGATCCAAGAGGAAACCGGCGACAGCACGGTATTTATTCCAGGTGCTCTGGGCGGGCTTATTATGACGGAACGGCTAAAGGATAAACAAGGAATGGAATACCCTGTAGAGGAGAACGTGGTAAGAACGGGGCGCATGCTGGCCGAGACGGCACTAGCTGTCGATCACGGGCGGGAGCTTGCGCCCAAGCTGGTATCCCTTACCGACAGCTTTGCTCTTCCTCTTGAAAATATCGTCTTGGCTGGAGCCGTTGCTGCAGATATCATCTCGCACAGGACGGTTTCCGGCTCAGGAGCCCTCGGACTCGCTTTGCCGACGCAGGTCAGTTATCTCTCTATCGGGGATCTTCCCATCCTTCTTGTACCCGGGGAAATCTTTCCCGAGTTGGTGACAGGGGGCTTTGCGGGAGCAGGGTTGGCGGCAAATCCGGCAGCGGCAAATCCGAGGACGCTGCGGGAGATCGCCGGAAAAGACGAGCTTCTCCTCTTCGGGCTTGCCAATGACATGATAGGCTACATCGTCCCTCCCAACGACTTCTTGGTGCATCCATCCCGTCCCTATCTGGAAGAAGGCGTGGACTCCTTCGGAAGAGGCCACTATGAGGAAACCAATTCCATGGGGCCGGATACGGCCATAGCTGTGGCGGCGTCTGCCGAGAGGCTTTTTGAGCGTGTGAGGAACGGTGAAAGGTAGCGTTCAGGCATGTGAACGCTACCTTTACTAGCCGCCTTTATTTTAAAGCATCCAATGCCAGCTGGCTTTGCTCCTGAATTGCGGCAAGACCTTCTTCTACAGACTTCCCTCTCCCCAAAACCGCTTCGATCTCGGTATGCAAAATTCCGGAAAAAGTTCCCGAGAAGCCGATTGGGGTGTTCTTGTGAACGGCCGTCCAATCTTTCATGCTTGGCTGCAGTCGGTGGAAGGCTTCAACGGACCGGCCGTTCACTTCCTTCGGGTTATGTTCCACCCGGGTTAGGAGCAAGGAACTGCCTCCACCGGCTCCCAGCGCTTTTGCCGTACTTTCCCCGTTAATAAATTTCACCAGCTCCCAGGCCGCTCCGATCTGTTTGGATTGTACATGAATAGCGAACATGTCGTGTACCGAAACCGTCTCGGTTTCATTCGGAGCGGACGGGCTCGTAGGTGCGGTCACCAGTTGCCAATTGGGCGATTTATTAATATTTTGACGCTCGGCATTCGTCATATTGGCCAGAAGAAAATAGCGATCGACGGTCATGGCCGCCATTCCCATCAGAAAACGATTCCTCCTGATCACGCTCTCGAACGTACTGCTGTCCGCATTTGGTTCCGGATGGATGACCTGCTTCTCCCGGTAGGCATGGATAACCGTTTGGAAAATCCCTTTCCAGGCAGGGGAGTTGACGACCACTTTGGTCCCGTCCTCAGCAATTGCCGAAAGCCCGTTCGTTCTGGCGATATCCTGCATCCATGCAGACGGACTAAGCGGATTATACAGGGCGTACAGAAGCTGATCCTGATCTCGTTTGAACGGAAACCGCCCGGCCAGCCGAAGGACGTCTTCCCAGTTCATCTTATCCTTCGGATAAGGAACTCCGTACTGATCGAACAGGTCTTGGTTGTAGAAAAGAGCTTGCGTGCTGAATTGAGGGGCAAGCGCGTACAAGGCACCGCCCCCCCTTTGACGAATATGGCCGATCGCACCTGCATACAGGTTTTGAATGTCGAAGCTGTCTCTTCGAATAAGCGGGTCCAGATTGAGCAACATCCCGTCTTTGGCCCAAGCGTCGAAGAAATTGTCGGCAAACACCACATCGACCGGATTGGCGGCAAGCAGCGCTTCCGTTTCTTTCTTCATGTCCATTCCCGATTGAGGACGCGGGGATTCGACGACTTCGATCGAAATGTTCGGGTATATTTGACGAAACCTGCTGCCGTACAGATTCATAAATGTAGGTTTACTTCGGTATAAAACGGTAACCGTAACATGCTCCTCTTTTCCCGGTACAGGAGGAAGCGGAGGCTCCTCTACTTCTCCCCGCCCGGTTAAGCTGCATGCGGAAAGAAATACGAGCGGCAGACTGGAGAGAGCCAATAATCTGAATCTGTGACGGACTCTGGTCACACGAACCCTCCCTCCTCATCGCTTAATTGGCGAGTAGCTGGTCGAAATGATCCCCACTTTATCGAGCATCCCAAACATGGCGGCAAACATGCGTACGGATATGTCCGCTGTCCTATTTAATCGATACCCGCCGCGTACGCGTTCAAGGTAACCCAGATCTATATATTCCGACATGATGTCTTCAAATGGAACTTCTTCCGGCAACAAAGAGCGGAGCTTGGATTCCTCGACCGTGAAGTGCGGTGACAATTGGTCCGTATCCGGAAGCAAGGCCAATACGATGTTCCAAAAATGCGGAGGTGCGATATTCAGCGGGAATTCGGCTCCTTGAGTAACGGACTGGACGGCTTCACGCAAAAACGGAGCTGTAGCGATATACACAAATTTATGACTTGCCCATAAAGTCAAACCGTTTTCATCAATCCGTATGAATGGAAGGCTTGCGTTACTTTCCATCGACGGGTGGGAAGCGGCTCCGGGGACGCTGGCTTTACCGATCGTATTCATCATCGTACCAAGTACATGAATCTGCTGATCGCGCGAGGCTTGTTCCAGTTCCTGCAAAAAATCCGGAAGCTTGCTCTCCAGATTCCCCGAGCTGCCGAGCAAATAATCGGTTGTGCAGCCTAAAACCGCTACCAAATCAACGATCAGCGAGATGTCCGGCAGCGAATCCCCTTTCTCCCATTTGGAAACGGCTTGCGCCGAAACGTTCAGCCGCTGCCCCAGCTGCTCCTGCGTCAATCCTTTAGCCGTTCGAAGCTCAAAAATGATTCTGCCCATCGAATGTTCGTTCTCCATCCCCTTGCCCCTTTCGTCATTGTGATTCCAACTATACTTAAACATGGATAATTTGGAAATGGAGTATTCGTTAACGAATCAACCTGCGGTTGAAAGGCCAAAGCTTAAAAAAAGGATTTACAGACCCCCAAATGGTAAACGAAACGAAACTAACTGACTCTGAAAGATCCGGATGGATCATAATGGGGATAAAGAGTGCTTAGGGTAACACCACGACAAATACATTCATGTGGAAACAAAATGACTTCACTCTGCTATAAAACCGACCTGGCATCCGTCTTATACATGAAAGGGGGGACGGCGGCAACATGGAGGATGACGCACAGGTACCCGAGCTGTTCCAGCGCTTGTTTCGGGAGCATTATCCCGGAGTCGCGCGGAAGCTTTATGCGTTGACCGGGGATTACGCGGCGGCGGAAGATTTGGCCCAAGAGGTGTTCCTGCGGCTATACCGGAACCCTCCCGACCGGCTGGAAGCCGTCGGCGCTTGGCTGCACCGGGTGCTGACCCGGGTGGGGTACGATTATTTAAGGCACCGGTCGTCGGGCGAGGCATTACTGGAAAAGGAAACCGCCCGCATCGCGGCTTGGTCGGAAGGCGCCGTCCCTTCGGGAGAGACGGAAGTCATCCGGGAATGGGAAATCGATGTGGTCCGCCGGGTGCTGCAGAAGCTCTCGGACCGGGACCGGACCGCCCTTCTGCTTCGGGAGGAAGGGTACAGCTACGAGGAGATTGCCCTCCGGTTGGAGGTCAACCCGAAGATTGTCGGGACGCTGCTGGCCCGTGCAGAGGAACGGCTGAAGAAGAAATACGGGCAGGAGGAGGAGCGGCACGATGGCGGACGGAGAGAAGCGGACCGGCGGGGAGCCGATTTTTGATACGGACCGGGCTTGGGACCGGTTTGAGAGACTGGCGGCACGGGAGCCGGCTCCGGCGTTTTGGAGGCATGCGGAGCAGAGCCGATGTTCGGATGAAAGAAGAAACAAAGCCCGATCGGATAAAAATCCAGATGATCACAATAAGGATGGTGCGGTGGAGATGAAGCAGACGCGAGCATTCGAAGGGAAACAAGGGGCCCCGGTTGCCGGGACGCCGAGGGCGGCAACAGGGACAAGCGCTAAAGGAGCAGACGGTTCCTGGCGAACGGAAAGACCGGCCAAGCGCAGAATTCGGAGATGGACCGCCGGGATAGCTGCCGCTGCTATGGCAGTCGTCCTGTTCACCACCCCCCTGGGAGACCGGGCGCTGGCGGCCATGCAGCATACGTTCCGCATTCAGCATATGGTCGGAGTCGGAATATCGGCGGATGACATGGCGACCATCTCCAGCCTTCTGGAGCGCGGCTCGCCCGAAGGAGACCGGAGTTTCACACTGGCCCAGTACGGCACCTTGACCCAATCCGGAGGCGGGGAATCCCATACCCTCACTTGGGACGAAGCGGAGCAACGGATGGGCGGGCTCCTTCAGCCTGGAACCCCCGCCTCCCCCGTCTTCCAGCCGGCTACCACACTTACCTTTAATCTGAATGTAAAAGCGGTCAACCGGCTGCTCACCCGTTTGGGCGGCACCACTACCCTGCCTGTCGAAGCCGACGGGAAAACGATCCGGCTACACGTCCCGGACGGCATCACCTCGGAGGGTACCTTGTCGGGCAAGCCGGTAAGGCTGCTCCAATTCGGCAAGCCGGAGCTGACCGTGGAGGACGGCATCGATGCGGCAACCGTCCGGGAGGCGGTACTCGGGCTGCCTGTATTGCCGGACAGCCTGCGGACCAAGCTGGCGGCCATCGGCGATTGGCAGAGCACCCTGCCGGTACCGGCCCGCGACGGCGTAACCATCAACTTCAAGTTAGGCGGACATGATGCGGTCATGACGACAGACGGAAAGAATCGCTACCTGCTCTGGCTTGCCGGGGACCGTATGGGGCTGCTGAGCGGCACTTTGAAGGATTTTCCTGTGGAGTCCGCTTTTCGCCGGGCAGCCGAGGAGCTTATCCAGCCATGATGATGATCGACACCGAAGAATTGACCAAAACCTACAACGGCCGCGGCGGCTGCCGCGGCATCACCTTGCAGGTGCCGGAGGGCTGCATTTTCGGCTTGCTTGGACCCAACGGCGCCGGCAAAAGCACCTTCGTTAAAATGCTGGCCGGCCTCCACCGCCCCGACTCCGGGCGGGCCGCCATGCTGGGCCGGCCCTTGGGCCGGCCGGAGGCGAGACGCGAGCTGGGCTATTTGCCCGAGCTGTTTCGCTACCAGGATTGGCTGACCCCGGCGGAGGTCCTCCGCTTCCACGGTCAACTGGGAGGGCTGCGCCCGCAGGAGACGCGGGCATCCGCTTTCCGAAGCCGGGTCCGCGACACCCTGGAGCTGGTCGGTCTGTCCGAAGCCGCAGACCGCCGGGTCGGCGGGTTCTCCAAAGGAATGCAGCAGCGTCTCGGCTTGGCTGCCGCCCTGCTCTTGGACCCTAAGCTGGTCATCCTGGACGAACCCGCTTCGGCCTTGGACCCCATCGGCCGTTATGAGATCCGCAGCCTGTTGAAGCAGCTGCGGGGCAGGGGCGTGACAATTTTCCTCAATACCCATCTGCTCGAAGATGTGGAGGAGCTGTGCGATGAGGCCGCCTTCCTGTACGACGGCGAGCTGCTGGCGTCGGGGCCGCTGCACGAGCTGCTGAGCGGCACCGGTGATAGCGGAGGGGGCAGTGCCAACTGGCGCTTCCGGCTTGGCGGATGGCTGCCGGGGACGTGGGAGGAGCTTGGCGGCGCCGTCGGCGGCGCTCTCCCCTCCCTGCTGCGCCTGGTCGAGGCCGACGAGAGCGGCAACGCCCTCCTGACCGCGCTTGTAACGGACCGGGAACAAGCCGGCTATCTGTGCTCGCTGTTCGTCCGCACCGGCCTGACGCTTTACGAATCCGGCCCCGAGCCGAACAGCCTGGAGGCCTGGTTCCTCCGGATGGCCCGGTCCCGCCAAGGAGGTGTCCCGTTATGACGATGTATATAGCCGCCACCTTCAAGGAGTTGACCCGTAAGCGGGTGTTCCTGGTCACGATTATTCTGACCTTCGTCTTTCTGGTGCTGTTTGCCCTCGGGGTTCGGGAGCTGGCCGGTACGCTCGAACAGAACCGGGTATCTCCTGCCGAATCTCTGTTAAACAGCATGGTTCTGACGGTGCTGGGGCTTTTTTTCGCACAATTTCTAACGGCCTTTTTCGTGCTCTTCTCCGCCATGGGGATCGTCACGGGTGAACAGGAGAACGGTCTGCTGCTGGCTGTCGCCGCCCGCCCCATCTCCCGCTGGAGACTGTATCTGGCGAAATGGCTGGGCCATGCCGTCTGGATCGCCGTGTACAGTATCATTTTGTTCGTTTCCGTGGTCTGGACCATCCACAGCCTGGCCGGACTTCCTCTGCTTGTGGGGGATTTGCTGCGAGGTCTCATGCTTTTTATTTGGATGCCGCTTCTTCTCCTCACCCTGGTCATGCTCGGTTCCGTCTATTTGCCGATGCTGGGGAACGGGATTTGCGCCGCCTTATTGTACGGATTGGCCCTCTTCAGCGGTCTGGTCGAAGGGATCACGATCTATGAAGGAAGCCACCCTATACTGGACAAATTTCTCCTGCTGACCGGGCTGCTCCTGCCCACAGACTCCGTTTACCGGAGAAGCCTCTACGAGGTTCTCGGGGGGGCGGATTGGGCCGGTCTTGCCACGGCCGACATGGGTCCATTCTCCATGCCGAGCGTTCCATCGGACGCCTTCCTTCTGTATACGGTCGGGTATGCGGCGGTTCTGCTCCTGCTGGGGTGCCGGGCATTTAGCAGGAAGGATCTGTAACATGCCGGTGAATGCAACGAGGGCTGTCGATCTATGTCGGCAGCCCTGTTCGATGCGAATCCTTATTTCTTTTGAATCGGTATCCATATTTCGCTTTTATACTTCGGCGATGTGGTATCTTTATGCTCGTTCCAGAGAATTTCCGGCCCTTCGTTTAACTCGTACTCCGACGACGGAAACCATTCCGAATAAATGCGTCCCCATATCTCCTGAAGTGCACTCGGAAATGAGCCTACTGCCGTGAAAACAGCCCATGTCGAGGCCCGCACCTCCAGCTGCGCCAAGCCGTCCCTCGCTTCTTGCGTAGTGGCAGCGCCGATATAGTGGTCGAGCTCTCCTTTCTCCTCCATCCGCCCTTCGCTGAAATTCGTGGATGCGCTGATCAGTCCCGAAGGCTGGACATTCGAATAGCTTTTAATTTCCTGAATTAATTCTGGAGTGAGCCCTTCAACCATCGACGCAATCTCCGGGTTTACCCCTTGGAACACGATAGGGACCCGTTTCTTGATCCCCACGATGCGGAAAGCCCCTTTCTCTTCAATCCGGTAGTTCATTTCACTTCCTCCTTTGATGGTCAGTTGAAACGTCATCCGAGGGAAGGCTTTGAGGGACTGGCCATGAAGCCGGGCTTCCGAAGGAGTAACCCCGTGCATACCCTGGAAAGCTCTGGTAAAGGAATCCGGTGACGAATATCCGTATTTCAGCGCAATTTCGATGATTTTCATATCACTGTGGCTTAGCTCTAGTGCCGCCAAGGTCAGGCGTCTGCGGCGGATGTATTCCGACAGCGTGATACCGGCCAGAAAGGAGAACATGCGCGTAAAGTGGTATTCCGAACAGCAGGCAATCTTCGCCGCCTCCTGGTAGTTCACCTCATTCGTCAAGTTCTCTTCGATATAGCTTAAAGCTTCGTTCAGCTGTGCCAGCATATCCATGATCCGATTCCTCCCCTCGTTGCTTCCAAGCATAACAGAGATGCGATTTCCCTTCCCGACATCCATTGCACCATCCTGCAGGGTCTTTATGTATCATTTGCGGGGCTCGCCGCAAGGGAGAGGGATTATCTCCATTTTCATGAGTATACAATAAAAAGACCGTCGAGACTTTCTCGACAGTCTGGATGAATCCCCATTAAACCTTTCTTTTTACCCTAAATTACTGACCGGATTTCAATTTTTCAATCTCCTTCACCGCATTCTCATCCGCCATCCGCAAGGTGGTATTGATGTCAAGCTGGCCTTTACCGAGCTGATACCAGAGCTTTTCAAGCTGGTTGTTCGTAATCGCTTGATAAGGCGATTGCTGGAATGGTGCAGCCGGTTTATTTTTCGTTAGCGCCTTCAGGTTTTTCCCTGCAAGATTCGGATTGTCTTGACCGAACGCATCTTTTGCCGATTGGGTTGTGATGACCGGCAGTCCCAGAGCTTTTTTGGCAATATCGGTCTGATATTCATCACTGGTCATGTAAGCGATAATTTCAAAAGCTTGCTCCTTATGCTTGCTGATGCTCGGTATATAAGCCAAGTTGAGCGAGGCCTGCGAACCAATACCGCGAAGATTGCTGAATTCCGGCAAAGTGACCAAATCCCAGTTCACTTGTTGCGCTGTTCCGGGAATGGAGGCCGCATACATAGCCGCTACTTTTGAACTATAGAACAGGTTGTTGATTCCGCCGAAGCTGCCTTCCAATAGTGCATTGCCTGGAATCTCGTAGAAACGATTTATATTTTTGACAAATTGAGACCAACGTTCATCGGAAGAAAATAAGGGCTTATCTGTTTTAGGATCAGCGAATCCGAGGGACATTTGGTTCTGCCAAGCGATGCTGTAAGATTGAGTAATAAAGCCTCTGTATTGCGTATCTCCGTCTTTTCGAGTGAGCCGCTTCGCAAGCTCGTAAGTTTCGTCCCAAGTCATTCCGTCCGTTGGATAAGGAACAGCGAATTTGTCGAACAGGTCTTTATTGTACAATAGGGACATTACATTCATCCGCAAAGGCAATGCATATATTTCGCCATTCGGGGAAAGGGCCTTCACAGCCTCTAGCGTACTAGGCTCGAGACGTTTCAGATCATAGCCGCTTCTCTTGATCATGTCCGTTATGTCGTACTGAAATTTAAACGGCGTTATGTATCGGTAATGATTGGTATCGCCGTTCAAGAAAATGTCGATTGGTTCTTGTGAAGCAAGCAAGTTGGACAGATTGCCCGCCACGTTGGTATCCGGGGAATTGACGAGTTTTAAAGTAACATGCGGGAATTTCTTAACGATTGCGTTACCATACTGCTCCATGAACGTAGCTGTATCGGTTGCATATGGCAAATAAAAGCTAATGGTAACGGGCTCCTTCGGTGTCTCCCAAGTCTTCGCCGCGGAGTCCGCAGCTTGACCGGTTTTGCTATCTTGTCCTCCGCTGCACCCGGCTAACATACTGACTGCAGCAACCAACAACACGATCGGTTTTTTAATCAACCTTATCATCCTCTCTGTATAGGAGTTTCGGGCAATTTCCATTCTCATTTCATGCCGGATTCGTCCAAATATTGAAGCCACTGCTTTTTATATTCAGTTTGGATTTTTTCCAGCCCTGCCGCTTTGGCTTTTTCAATAAACAGCTTCAGACCCGCTTCCACATCTTCGACAAGCCCCATTTCGAGCGGCGCGAGATACTGCTTGGACACCTGCTCCAGCGCGGCTCTTTCCGCTTGATAAGCCGTATAGTCTTCGGCGAATCCGGAATAAATATCAGGCCTCGCGATTTTGTCCAGCTGCGCAAATATTGCTTTGACCCCGTCGTACCCTTTGTCGAACAGCATATATTCCGGATTCCGCCACGACCAGCCATTCATCGCCTCGCGCGGGAAGCCGTTCGATTTACTGTCTCCGATCATTTGGTAATACCCGTTATCGACCTTGTAGTTGACCCCTTCGATTCCGTATTCGGTGAGCCGGTTATACTCTTTATCGGTCACGAGCTTTTCGTAGAAGGCGATGGCCCGCTCCGGATTCGGGCTGCTCTTCGGAATGGCGAAACCGTTACCGATCGGCGTAACCGGCGTCGCGTATCCTTTGATGAACGGAAACGGCGAGTATGCCAGCTTCCAGTCCGGATGCGCCGCTTGCGTCTTCGTGTTCATGTCGTTAAACATGGACGGATTGTGAGAGAACAGCGCCGCGGACTTGCCGCCGATGACCAGATTGTTGCCCAGTTCTTTTTCGTTTAGCACGTTTTTGGACCAGAAGCCTTTATCCGCCCATCTCTTCGCTACTTTCAATCCTTCCAGATGGACCGGCGAACCCCAATATGCCGTCATCTCGCGGGGGTTACCGTAGGAAGCCGTCATCCCGTAAGGGAACGATCCGGCGGGATCGATGGTAAGCTCCAAGTAGTTGCGCATATTGAAGCCGGAAGCGAGCGGGAACAAATCCGGAACGTTTTTCTTAATTCCGTCCAAATAAGCTTCAAAGGAAGGAATCGATTCCGGCTTCGGCAGATTGAACTTCTGTCTCAAGTCTTCCCTGTAGATGAAGCCCCCCGTCGTATACTCTTTGTACGTCGAAGGTACTGTGTAGATTTTGCCGTCGATCCTGGCCGTGTTCCACATATCCTGCGGCACGAATCCGTGCAATTTAGGCGCGTGCTTGGGCAGCAGCTCGTCCAGGGGCAGAAAAGCGCCTTTCTTCGCGTACTGCTGGTAACCGAACCAGTTCGCCGTATAGATCAGGTCGATGGGCTGGCCGGACGTAAGCAGCAGTTTGTACTTGGTCGTATTGTCGGTCCACGAAATGTAATTGAATTTTACTGTGGCGTTCAAGTCTTTCAAAGCTAGCTCGTTAATTTTCGCTTCGATGATCGGCAAATCTTTCGGCGGGTCCCCCAGCATGTAAAATTGCAGTTCCACCCTTTTCGAAAAGTCCTGATCTTTGCCCATACCAGCCGTATTCGCGGTTTCCCCGGCGTTCTGCGTTTTGCCGGTACACCCGGCAAACAGCACGACTGCGAGCGCCACGACGACGAATCGCGCAAAGATGTGCATTGTCTTTCCTTTCATGTGATGCCTCCCTCTGCTTTCTAAAAGTTTATCATACTATGTCAGCCGGCGTGCCGCAGAAAGCGGTTGAAGCCGGGTCTAACCTTTTACGGCGCCGATGGTCAAGCCTTTGACGAAATACCGCTGCACGAACGGATAGAGCAGCAGAATCGGCCCTGTTACGATGAGCGACATGGCCAGCTTCGTTGACTCCATCGGAATGTCGCTTGACAGCGTGACCCCGGAGCTTACCCCCAGATCGGCCAGGAATGACATCGTATTAATGATGTTGTACAAGTAAAACTGAAGCTCGTATTTGCTAGGGTCGTTGATGAACAGCGACGATGAAAACCAGCTGTTCCAATACCCGAGAGCCATAAACAGCCCGATGGTGGCGATGCCCGGCATGGCGAGGGGGAGAACAATGCGGAAATAAATGCCGAAATCGTTCGCACCGTCGATTTTCGCGGATTCGATCACCTCGTCGGGAATCGTTGACTTGATGAAGCTTCTCATCAATATGATCAGAAACGGCGAAGCCAAACCGGGAAAAATGAGCGCCATGTACGTATTCGTCAAATGCAAGTACGAGGTCATCATGATGTACCAGGGTACGAGCCCTCCGCTGAACAGCGTAGTAAAATAAATAAAGAACATGGCCTTATTGCGGTATTTGAAGTCTTTGCGCTGCAGGACGTACCCGGCCATCGTCGTCATGAACAGCCCGATCGTCGTACCGACTACCGTCACGAAAGTCGTCACGCCGTAGGCCCTCAGAATCGGACCGGGCGTAGCGAAAATCGTCCTGTAAGCCTCGAGCGAAAATTGTTTCGGGATCAGCCGGTATCCATCCCTGATGATCGATTCGTTCAGAGTCAAAGACCCGGACAAGATGAGCAAAAATGGAAATAGACAGACGATTGCTGCCAACGCGACGACCGTGTAGGCGAGCACGCTAAAAGCGGCGGATTTCTCCGAAGCTCTTACGTTCATAACCGAACCTCCTCCCTCAAGTTAAAACAAGGCGTAATCCTCGTTTATTTTTTTGATGATGTAATTAACAGTCACGATCAGAATGAAGCCGAATACGGATTGATACAGTCCCGCCGCGGTCGCCATGCCGATATCGAACGTTTCTTTCAGTGACCGGAACACGTACGTATCGATAATGTCGGTGCTGCCGAACAATAGGCCGTTGTTTCCGATCAGTTGATAGAACAGATCGAACTGCCCCTTCATGATGCTGCCGAGAGAAAACAGAAGCAGAAGGACGAATGTCGGCTTCAGCATCGGGACGGTTATATGCCGAATCCTTTGCAGCAAAGTAGCTCCATCGATTCGGGCCGCTTCGTAATACTCGTCGCTGATTCCAGTTATGGACGCCAAATAAATGATCATGCTGTAGCCGATATGCTTCCACAGGTAAAACACTACGAGCAGGATGACCCACACCCACGGCGCGCCATAAAAGTTGAACGGCTGCATGCCGAGCGACTTCAGAAACGTATTGGCAAAGCCGGTTTCATAGTTGAACATGTTGTACGAGATGGCGCTCAGCAGGACGAACGATACGAAATACGGCAAAAACAAAATCGATTGCGATATTTTTTTGAACAGCTTCCCGTGGATTTCGCTAAGCAAAATCGCCAGGACGATGGCCAGCACGTTTTTGAGCACAATAAAAGCCAAATTGTAGCCGACCGTGTTCAGTGTGAGCTCCGCAAGCTTACCGGACTTCCACAAAAATTCAAAATTGTCCAACCCTACAAAAGGGCTTCCAAACAGCCCGCCGTGAAAATCGAATCTCGTAAACGCAAAATAGATGCCGACCATCGGAACATACGAATTGACGAAAAAAAACAAAAGAGTCGGCAGCAGCATTAGAAACATAAGCTTGTTTTTATTCAGTTCATTCCAAAATCCTCGCTTCGACACGAAATCTGTCCTCCCCGGCTGTAAATAGGATAGGCGGAAGATACGTCTGATAGAGTGACTGCCCATCCGTTCCCCATCGTACAAGGAAAGCAGGCGCAATTAAACTCCACATTGCGTCATAAACATGAAGTTTTCGCCCTTATTGCGCTTGTTCCCGGAGTGAACAATTCGCACTTTTATGTGTTCTTTCTACTTTTTCACTCTCCCTATGGCAACACGGGCGGCATGTAAGATATACTTTTTTGGAATGACTTTTTGAGGGGATGAGAAGCGGGTGAGTCAACGCGAGAATAGGAGCTTGTACAAAAACATCTTGATCAGCCTTGTGGTTAGTACAGTCATTACTCTGCTCATTTCTTCCACGCTGCTCATCATGAACTTTGAAAACATCGCCATCCGGCAAGTATCCCGTTCCGACTTGAACTCTCTGAAACAAACGAGTCGGGAGGTGGCGAAGATGACAGATACGGCAAAGACGCTATCGTTTCAAATTTACGGAGACTTGACGATCTCCAAGCTGATCTTCTTCCCGAAGCCGGACATTTACGATGTAACACTAGCGATGCAGCAATTGCACAACTACCGGCTATCGATGCCGTTTATCGAATCGATCTATGTGTACAATGCAAGCTCCGGAATGTACTATATCAGCTCAGACACGTTCCGGAACGGAAGCCAAACGGAGGAGGAATTGGACGACCGGGGAATTGTAGACATTTTCCATAACATTCAGGAATACCGTCCGTATTATCCGATACCGAGAATATATGCAATCGGCGATGGAAAACAGGTCAGCAGCTACTCCTATTTATCGTTTGATATGCTCGAGAAAAAAACGAGCGCCGCCGTCGTACTCAATATTGCCGAGTCGTGGGTCAATAAAGATTTCGGCAGCTTAACCGCCGACTTCGGCGCCAGAATGTTCATTATGAATGAGCAAGGCATTTTGCTTTCGCGCAGCGGCGACGATCCGATGTTGACCGATTACTCCGGGAAAGGTTATATTCGGAACATTCTGGATAACCGCGCTGCCTCCGACTATTTCGTGGATATCGTTGACGGCGTCAAATCGCTCGTCTCTTACACAGCCCCGGATTCGCTTGGCTGGAGGTATGTGCGGACGACACCTTATTCGGAGATTACGCGCGAGATTACGAGTATGAGGACCAAAACGATTGCCTTCAGCTTTATGGTGCTGCTGTTCGGGTTACTGCTGTCCGTTGCTGCTACCCGCAAACTGTATGGACCGATTGATAAAGTGCTCAAGCGATTAAAATCGCTTGAAATCGAGCGGAGAAACAACCAGCATATCGTAAAGCAGCACTTTTTACGGAGTATTGTGCTTCGCAGGGAGGCCTATGGCCCGGAAGCGCTGCAGGATAAGTTGACCGAATTCGGTTTCACCATCCGGGCGGATCACCCCTCCAGACTCATCTTGCTCAAGTTGGACCGTTTTGCGGAGTGCGCCGATTATTACCGGGACCATCTTAAGCTGGTAAAATACGCCATCATGAACATTTGCGGAGAAATAAGCTCCTCCTCGTATCATGCCGAAGGTGTCGATATCGGCGACGATCGCGTACTTTTATTGCTCGCAAGCGACGATCCTCAGGGACTATCGGATAGAAACGCATTGATAAGCATGCTGAAATTAATGCAGGAAGAAGTTCAGAAACATCTTAAAGTATCCGTTTCCGTCACCGTAAGCCCGGTTCGATCGTCCCTCAACCAAAGTATCCTGATGTACAACCAGGTCAAAGAAGCTTCCCTTCACCGGCTGTTTTACGGCCATGGCTGCCTGATCTGGTCGGAAGACATCATGAACTTGAAGCTGAAGGATTACGCGTTTCCGGTCCACCGGGAAAAGCAGTTGGTCGATTGCCTAATGACGGGGAAAAGCGAAGAAGCCAAGGCCATTTACTCGGAAATGGTGCGTGCTACGGGGGAATACCCGTATACCGTCGTCCAACTGACGATTTCCCATCTGACGTTCACCGTCATCAACGTCTTGAAAACGATTCGGAAAAATAACGCGATCGTCGTCGAAGCCGACTTCGACTCTGCGCTTGCCTCGTTGAACCAGGTGGAAATCATCGAAGAAATAACGACACAATTTTTCGGGATATTCGATCAATTAAGCAAACAGCTAGAGGCGAAGAAAAATTCGAAACAAACCGATTTGATCAAACGTATCAATGAGATTATCGATCGGGAATATGCGAATCCGAACCTTTGCCTGAACTCGATTGCGGACGAACTGGACATGTCGCCGATCTATATAAGCCGCTTGTACAAACAGCTGACTTTTTGCACACTGACGGACGCCATTCAAGAGGTGCGGATGAATCAATCTAAGCAGCTGTTGCTGGAATCCGATTATTCCGTGGCGGACATCGCCAAACTGACCGGATTTACGAACAGTTCGTACTTCTACCGCATGTTTAAGAAAAGCAACGGTGTAACACCGAGCGATTTCCGTAAACAGATGCCTCGTACCGAGACGATCTGAGAGGCTTCGAGAAGGCATTTTGAATCGTATAAAATGGTAATTCCGAGATCCAAGCCGGGGATGAAGCCAAAGCGGAAAGGAAATCATAGAACTCGTTGGACGATTTTTTCTGAGAGGGGTATATGCGTATTGAAGTACGAACTGGGCCGTTGCCTGCTGGAAGAAAGACTTCAGGAAGCAGGAATGCCGCTGGAACGGCTGGCGCTTGAACTGCGAGTGAGACGGGAGCGGCTGGGTGATTTTATCGACAATAAAAGAGTGATGTCTCTTAAGCTCGCGATTTCGATCGCCGATACGCTTCAGTGCGAGGTGCGCAGCCTGTACGAATTAACGTCTTCCGATGAACGCCGTTAGTCAGCGGATGGGTAACATATATAAAATAATCTGCCCATTCGCAACGACGGCAGCCGAACTTTTGGCCGGCTGCCGTTGTATACCGATTGAGCGATCGTCTCCGCTAGTTCTAATGAAAGATGGAAAGCTTTTGTTGTTTGATCCTGAGATTTAATCTTCAAATTGTAAGTGAGGGGCTTTTACTTGATGTTTATCATTATTTAATGCCTATAAACATTAAGCAGCTTTCCTTTTGTACGCGCGCATCGCAAAGATATAAGCCACGAGCATAATTCCGACGCACCACGCCAGCGCGATCCATATATCGTTGCCCACTGGCTGACCTGACAACAGAGCACGGATGGTCTCCACGATGGAAGTCACCGGCTGGTTATCGGCAAAAGCGCGAACGACCTTCGGCATCGATTCGGTCGGCACAAATGCCGAGCTGATAAACGGTAGGAAGATAAGCGGGTAGGAAAATGCGCTTGCACCTTCCACCGTTTTTCCGGACAAACCGGCAATCGCCGCGACCCAAGTCAAAGCCAGCGTAAACAGCACGAGTATACCCGCTACGGCGAGCCATGGCAGGATTCCTGCCGACGAGCGAAAGCCCATAATAAGCGCTACGAGAATGATGACGACAAGAGAAATGACGTTGGATACCAGCGAGGTCAGCACGTGCCCCCACAGCACGGCGGAACGCGCAATCGGCATGGAGTGGAACCGCTCAATGATGCCCCGCTGCTTATCCATAAAGAGACGGTAAGCCGTATAGGATATACCGCTTGCAATCGCAATCAGCAGGATACCGGGCAACAGGTAGTTCACATAGTTATCCGTACCGGTATGGATTGAGCCGCCAAACACATAGACAAACAGCAGCATCATCGCAACCGGAGTGATGCAGACCGTGATGATGGTGTCCATGCTGCGGAAAATATGACGCATGGAACGTCCAAGCATCACGCTCATGTCGCTAAAAAAGTGACTCTTTACCGTGTCCATTTACATTGCCTCCTTTTTACCGATAATTGCGAGGAAAATCTCCTCCAATGAAGGTTGTTTTTCCACATACTCCACCTTTGCGGGTGGGAACAGCTTTTTCAGTTCCTGAAGCGTGCCATTGGCAATAATCCTGCCTTCATGCAAAATGGCAATTCGATCGGCTAGTTGTTCAGCCTCATCCAAATACTGAGTGGTCAGGAATACCGTCGTTCCACCGTCGGCAAGCTCTTTAACAATCTTCCAGGCCTCAATGCGTGCCTCGGGGTCAAGCCCGGTGGTCGGCTCATCGAGGAAAATAAGCTGCGGTGTTCCGATCAGGCTCATGGCAATGTCGAGCCTGCGGCGCATACCGCCCGAGTAGGTGGACACCTTGCGGTCGGAGGCGTCGTTCAACCCGAAGCGGTTCAGTAAATCATCTGCGATATGACGCGGATTTTTAAGGTGTCGCAGCTTGGCGATCATGATCAGATTTTCCCGCCCGGTCAATATTTCGTCCACGGCGGCAAATTGCCCGGTCAGGCTGATCGCATGCCGCACATTCTCGGGTCTTGACGCGACGTCAAACCCGTTTACGGTGGCGGTTCCTCCGTCCTGCTTAAGCAGCGTGGTGAGGATTCTGACAATCGTCGTCTTGCCTGCGCCGTTGGAGCCAAGCAGGGCGAAAATCTCACCCTGCTTCACTTCAAAATCGACGCCCCTTAGGACTTCTTTGTCCTTGAAAGACTTTCGCAGACCTTTCACTTGAATTGCTTTTTCCATCCCGTTATCCCCCCTTTTCCTTTTTTTTATCCGTAACCTTTTTCATTGCCTTGCTAACTTCTTGGTTAACAGATTCTTGATAGATGTCGGCGTAAGTTTTGGAATCTTTGATTAGTTCGTCGCAAAAAGCCGCTACGTCACTTCCCGTCACATCGAGCACGCCTTTCCCCAAGGCTGCGCCCTCTTCAAAAAGATCGACAATCCCCGATAGCAAACCCGTACCTTCGGTTAGTTCAACGGGTCCGACCTTAAAGAAATATTTTTGAATCTCTTTATAAACAATCTGATAATCTTGCGGGAGCGCTTTGACACGCGCCACGTGCGCTCGCCATTCTTTTTTGCCTTGGATGATATCTTGTATTCTCATGTTATCCTCCTATTTACCCAATTTTTTAGCAATATTATGGTTGAGCTGCTCGCGCCATTTATCACGATAAGATTTTGCTCCTTCTTCGCCGGCCAGGGCTGAACAGAAGCCTTGAATATCGTCACCCAAAACCTCTTGGACGCTCTGACCGTCAGCCGCCGCTTCTTCGAGCAGGCCAAGCACGCCGTCGAAAATTGGCATGAGGTTGCGACCGCTGAAATCGGAGTACGACCAAAGATTCGCATTTATTTTTTCCCATGCCGCTTGATAATCAGCCGGCAGCTTTTGGGCTCGCGATTCAAAAGTTTTCATTTCCTTAGTCATGTCGCTGCCGGTGATTTTCTCCCAAAAATTCATTATTTTTTCTCCTTTAACTCGTTAATTTTTGAGGATACGAACTCCCATTTTTCCCAGAACTTCCGAAGCTCCTCGCGGCCCGCGTCGTTGATCGCGAAAAACTTTCGAGGCGGTCCCATGTCGGAGGGCTTCTTGGTGATCTCCACCAACTTGTTTTTTTCGAGCCGGATCAGGATGGTGTACACCGTTCCCTCCACAACATCTGTGAAGCCGAGGGCGTTTAGCCGCCGCGTGATTTCGTAGCCGTAGGTTTCTTCGCGGCTTATAATTTCAAGGACACAGCCCTCAAGCACGCCTTTGAGCATTTCCGTTAGATTTTCCAGCACAATCACCCCTTGCTATTCTGTATAACTGGTATGAAGTATTACTTACTACAACTACAAAGTAACACGCAGTAGTCGGTTTGTCAATAGCGGTTGCTCTACACGGATTTATATTTTCAACTTAATATGGTCTGAATCTTGTGGGGGGATACTCCCACACTCGGTCGTCCCGTGAGCATTGAACAACAAAATTGTATTTGGTTGTTCAAGTGAAACTAACGATATTAACTATTGCCCTTCAGGTCGGTCAATGTCATGGTCGATTCCTTTCCTTTGCGGCTGCTTTCGTTCAATTATTATACTTTTTCTGCGACAGCGTCCGGGAGGCCCGAACCGATCAGAGCGGGAGGCTGAACGAGCGGCTGAAGCAATATACTGAGATTCGAATTATCCTTGCCCGTTACTTCAACCAGAAAACGGCAGCCGATCGAGTGCCGGCTGCCGTCTTGTGTAATTGAGCTATAGTAAAACCAATCCTTTCAATTCAATCCGATTTCCTTCAGGGTCAATCGCCTATATGTTTATTATCTTTTGCACAAAACTGTCCGTTAGGTGAGCGAGCTCCGATCCACCACAGGCAGCCGTAAGCGGCGTACCCGGACCAGCCGGTAGATTGCTTTTGGAAGGATTGGTCGACCCATCCGGCAGGGAGGAGTCGCTGGCCGTTCCAGATGCCGTCCGCCAAATACAACTGGCCGAAACGCGCGCGTATCGTTCGAAGACGAGCTGCGCAACCTTGACGATCAGGAGGCTGTAGAGGCTGGGAAACGTCCGGAGCAGCGTTTCATAGGCTTGGTTCAGTCGTTGTGCGTCTAGCTGGGCCCTCTTCGGTTCCGACACTGTGAACGGGACGGCTTCTTTGATCCGGTGCACCGGGCATCATTCCTTCCCCGATAGTTGAGGAGATTCTCTTTCCATATTTACTTGGTTAATTAAATCAGATAACTCGATTTCATCTAGAGAGTTTATTCGTAAGTCAAATTGCTGAAAAGTTAATCTTTTAGTAACTTCATTTGGCACTATCACACAATATATCCCCGCTCTTTTTGCAGACATTAATCCCGCCGGCGAATCCTCAATCGCAATGACATGAGAAGATTCTAAATTCATTTTTTCTAATACGTTTAAATATAGATCCGGATTCGGCTTCACATGATCCACATCTTCTGCGGTTGCAATATGTGTAAAAAAATGGGCGATTTCACATCTTTTTAAAAGGTCTACTATTCTTTTTCGCGGGGAACTGGAAGCCAATCCAATCTGAAGGTTCATTCTTTTTGCGGCTTCCAGATAGGAATAAACTCCGGGAAGCAGGTTTTCATTTTCTATTCTATTCTCATACTTATTCTTTTTATATTTTTTAAGTTCAGTTTTATCGATTTTACACTGTAAATATGCAATAAGATAATCATAGGGATCGAAATTATTTTTGTCGCCACCCACTCTTCGTTCCCACATTTCAAGTGGCAGTGTGACTCCGTATTCATGAAATAGGTCCTCAAAAACCTTGAATTCTACAGTCTCCGTATTAAGAATTACACCATCAAAATCAAATATGATTCCCTTTATCAACGAAGCTCCTACTTTCTCATTTCAGATGAAAAAGGTTTGCGTGTCAGCGCCATAGGCTGACGATTTAAATTATACATTTTTTCCCTCGTTGAGCCTAGAGGGGTGATACGGGATTAAAAAGCGCAGGATATAAATTTGATTATTCGCCATGGAACCTTGAAACCAAAAATGGTAAATTGCGTATTTCATGTCAAGTTTACTTTTCCTTATTCCACGCGAATGGGATGTGATGTTATTGAAACGATGGATTGGTGCAAGTGCCGTCGTTCTTGCTGTCAGCTTCATGACGGGATGTTCTTTATGGAGCAGCAAGCAGACTGCAGCTACGGTTCCGCCGGACGCGAACACGAAGGAAATTACAATCCTGCTGCCGGAATACAACACCGCAAGCAGCAGAACCAGAAACAGCTCGTTTGAAAAAGGCGCCAGGCTGTTCGAAGAGGCAAATCTAGGGGTAAAGGTAACGGTCGAAAAGCTTCCCGTGACAAAAGGGTATCGAGCTGCAATGACGGAAAGGCTGAATGACAGTAAACCCGTCGATCTCATTTTTGGTCCATTTGATCCGGTACTGAACGAGCAAAGAGCATTTGCCGCCGATCTGATTCCTTTATTTAAAGCGGATAAAATGACAATGGACGATCTTTACGAAAATATTGTCGAGATGGCGAAGTTAAACGGGAAGCTGCTCGGCATTCCGATGGCTCCCACTCCGCTGGCCGTTTTTTACAACAAAGAGTGGTTCAATAAAGCGGATCTCCCATTTCCCGGAAAAGAGTGGACCTGGGAGCAATTCCTGAATCAGTCCGTCAAGCTGCAAGCGGCAAATCAAGTGGAGGGGAAGGAAATATTCGGCAGCGTCGTTCCGCTTGAGATGCGTTTGTTCGAGTCGCTCGCAGTAAGCAGCGGGCATAGCATCATAGCTCCCGACGGCAAGCAAATGAGCGGCTATTTGAACAGCAAACCGGTCGCGGAAGCGCTCACGAAACTGCTTAATCATATGAATACGACGAAGGCGAGCAAAGGCGTTCCAAGCGCCACGGATCCGGTATTGCAGGATTTAAGAGCGTTTCATGCCGGTATGGGCATTGGAGTCATCAACATCTTTCCTTACCTGGAGAACAATCAAGCAACAAAGGGGAAATTCGGAATTGCCGGGCTGCCCTATATGGAAAAAGGAGTCCGGGCTAACGCCGTTTATTTCAGCATGCTTTCGATAAGCGAGTCCTCCAAGCAGAAGGCGTTGGCTTGGAAATTTATAAAAGATGTCATTCTGAACGGCGACAGCCCGTTCCAAAAAGAGTGGATCAAAGAGGATCTGTTGACCGTCAAATCGGCTTTTCAAAAATCGGGACAGCAGCAGGTTCCCGGGATGGACGTACTGGCCGGGGAATTGGAACACGGGATCAAACCGATCGTTTTCCGGAATGCTGCACTCAACTCGGTTAAGATAGCGGATAATCGACTGTTTACCGCGACGACGGAAACCGAAGTTATGGCCTCGTTAACGGATCTTGCAGCAGAGATCGACAAGCAGCTGTTAGGTAAAAAATAAAGCAAACGACCACACCTTCGCTGGTGTTAAACACTCTCTACGATTACGCATATCTTCCCGCCCGTTCAACATTTAAGGTTCATCGCACAACGACCCGCTCCTGTAACTTACCTGCACTCCTGTCACAGCTAACGGCAGCCGAAGACATGGACGTCTTTGGCTGCCGTTTATGCGTACGAGACTTTTAATTACACAGCTTCACATAGTCAGCGATTTTCTTATGAAGCAGTTCCACCCGCTTCTCGTCCGGTTCAGCAATCGGGAGCAAAGGCATACGGGGCTCCCCGCAATCCAGTCCGCTCCATTTCAAAATAGCTTTGCAGGCTCCATCATCTCCCCTACGACCGCCCAGCAATGCTCGCAATTTTTTCAATGACTGCAGGAACTTCTTCGCTGGTTCTGATCGTGAACAAATGATCTGCTTCGCCTTCTGCCGGCGGCGCCATTTCTGCCTTATGGGACTCCGACTGTTGCCGGGCAAGCACCTCTTCGAATGTCGAAGCGCTGCGGAAGATCGCTTTGCTTCTCTGACTTCCGGCCACGCGCGCCTGGAGCACTTCATGTGGAATATCCAAATAGACGAGTATGCTCCTGAACCCTTTGCTGCGAAAATAGTTCAAGACGTCTATACGGCCTTTTCGGGCAAGGTTGGAATTGCACAAGATCAGATGGCAATCGGTCTGATCCGCCGCATAATCGACAATCGTTTGCGTGACGGCGTATTTGAGGGTATTCGGCCCTTCTTTCGGACGCAGCGACTTGTAGTACGTGTTGATAAACGCGGCGTGATTGTCTTGATCGATGATCACGGCGTTGTGCATCTGCGCCTCTAAATTCGCGGCGAAAGTCGTCTTTCCGCTATGAGTTTTGCCTACGGTTACAACAACCAGTCTGTTCATATGCTCCTCCCTTTCGAAACGATTTACCGAAGCGGTACCGTTCGTTGAGTTACTGAAACAGCTCCCGATATTCAGGCTCCAGTATACTCATCATAACATCGGTTTCGAATTGGCCCTCGATATAGCTTACGCGAGATGATGTCTTGATCAATTAGAGCTCCTCCTCACCGTCTTTTGTAAAAACAAAAAATCCCGTCTCCGAAGAGACGAGAAGTTTTCCCGTGGTACCACTCTAATTCGATCAAGATACTGATCCTCTGCTTTCCTAATGGGCTCTTATATTAACCTTCCGTATAAATTTGAAAGGTCACCCCGAATTGGTCAGTTACATCACCGAAACCTGGGCTAAAAGCTTCTTCTCCAAACGGCATATTCACATGACCGTTTTGTCTTAAGGCTTCAAAAAATCGTCTTGATTGTTCCACGTCGTTAGTTGAAATGCAAATGGTTACCTGTTTACCCTTTGGAATAGACGAGCCGCTTGGAGCATCGGAAAGCATAAGTTCCGATTCCCCAATTCGCAGCTTAGCATGGGCCACCAGATTTTTCAGGTCCTCATTAAACGTATTCGGCATTTCCGGCATCTCTCCGTAAGTAAGGATAGAGAGTACTTCGGCACCAAGTGCTTGTTCATAAAACTGAATAGCGTCCCTCGCGTTTCCTTCCATATTTAAATAAGGGGAAAGTATTACTGCCATCATCGGTCAACTCCTTTTTTTCAATCGTAGCATATAAATCAGGCCTGGATTACTTTTGGATTGCTATCTTCCCTGATCTTCCCGGCACGAGTATCGAGGAGTTTCTAAAACTCATCCATGGCTGCCAACTTTCTTTCTCCCCATCCCGGATTTTGACTTGTCGAAAAGATGCGATTGCGTTCATTTAGATGTATCTGCGAATCGTCTGGGCTAGCTGTCCGGCAATGTAGCTCGCTCCGTAGTTAAGTTTAGTACGGTCGAATCTTATTCTTACATAACTTTCATCCTCATCAATCGCCTCCGCGAACCAGCCCGCCAATCCGCGCGATTTGCGGTCGATTTCCAACAGTAATTCGACGCCGTTTTCGTCCGGGTAAAAGATGATTTCCAATTCGTCCAGCTGATACTGGAACTTGGAGGTAGGGACAAATTCGAACTCTTGTACGAAAGGCAATCCATTTTTTCGGCCGAAATACGGCGCGTATTCGCAAGTCACCTCGCGAAGCTGGAAACCGAGCTTACTAACCGCTTCCAGAATAATCTCGCAATACCGATGCGGCCTGACTTGAAGTGCATCCTGATCGTTCGGATCGACCGCGTCTTTAATATCGAGTCCGGTTTGAATCCAGACGGGTGTCCTGCCCATCGTGACTGGCATAGCCACCGGAAGCTGGAACGAGACCGGGAATTCATAGACTTGCTCCGCCTGTACGATAAACTTTCCGGTAAGCAAAAATTTGGACACGGCTGCTTCCACCTCCGTCTTCCTATCATTCTGCTCCTTCAAGTAACGCGTCATAACGAAAGCGTAAACATCATCGACCTGCTGATCCACACGGCCACCCTGGATTCGGACGACCCCTCGAATCGTATCGCCGGCTCGGGCCACATTTCGTTGAAGCATAAGATCCACTTGAGCCGAGCCAAGCCCGACACTCGCGAGGATTCGTTTGAACATGGACATGATAATTGAAGTGCCTCCTTTTATTTACATATATACTACTACGGCGGGAAAACATAAGGAGTTTCAAGCACTTCATACAGCTGGTTTTATCAGCGTTCTCGCAAAAAAATGGCCGTAAACAGAAAGAGACTGCCGATCCATACCGGCAGCCCAGTCTTACTTGGATATGAAACTATCGGCTCCGCTATCCCATTCAAAATCGTTTGAAGCAGGGGTCTGCCGTTCCTTCACCAGCTTTAGAGTCGCTACAATCAAGAAACTGACAATCACCAGCAGCAGCCAAGAGCTCACCTTGCCTACATGGACGAGTCGCCACGATGCAGACTGATCCGGATATTCCCAGGCTCCGAAGAACGTAGCGACGTTTTCCGCGATCCAGATAAAAAATCCGATCAGCGCAAAAGAAAGCGCAAGCGGCATCCGGTATCGCGTTCCCCCCACCTCGTACGTGACCCAGGTCCGCCAAAATACGAGAAGGACAAGCGCCGACAGCCACCAGCGCACATCGA
This sequence comes from Paenibacillus sp. GYB004, assembly GCF_036577605.1. Lineage (NCBI taxonomy): Bacteria > Bacillati > Bacillota > Bacilli > Caryophanales > Paenibacillaceae > Paenibacillus > Paenibacillus sp. GYB004. The sequence goes on along the minus strand of NZ_JARBDB010000004.1, from coordinate 139,304 downwards.
TCCAATAATGGTGGGTGAAAAAGTTTAAATAAATCATAGCCGCAAGCGGCACTACCACCGGGAACGGCGGCCATCGAACCAGCTCGACCTTCAACCGGCGCCATGCCTGGCACAGATAACTCGCCACACTCGCGTACATAAATCCGCTGTATAACGGAACGCCAAACACCTTCGAGTATGCCTCTTCAGGATACGACCACGAACCCATATGCACCTTGAATATCTCCAGGGTCAGGCCGATCAAGTGAAACAAGGTGATCACCTTGAGTTCATCACGCGTTTCAAGACCGGAATAAACCATCCACACCTGCATAACCAGGCAAATGAGCAGCAGCAAATCGTACCTCGGAAGCCCGGGGATCTCGATCAGTTGCGTTAGAGCCAGCGATGCGAAAATAACGACGGGAAACAAACAAGACCATGCCTGCTCCCAACCAAAACGAACGAACTGCTGCAATCCCCTCACCATTGCTTCTCACCACACCACGATATTCTGACCGGGGAGCCGGTCCATGCGAACGTCAGCAAACCTCCGCCATCCGAAGGCTTACTCTTGCTAATCGTCCCATTCATGCGCAACTCCCCTTTATACATGAGACCCTCGAGCGTCTTCACCACTTTGGTACTCTAAAATATCCCCAGGCTGACAGTCCAAAGCTTTGCAAATCGCTTCCAACGTTGCTAAGCGAATCGCTTTCGCCTTTCCGTTTTTCAATATGGAAAGGTTCGCCATCGTAATACCCACTCTCTCCGAAAGCTCCGTCACGCTCATTTTCCTTTTGGCCAGCATCACATCGATATTAATTATAATCGCCATTGTTATTCACCTCAGACCGTCAAATCATTTTCAGATTTTATATCAATCGCTTCTTTTAAAAGCCTTTGGAGAACGGCGGCAAAAACGGCAATGACCATGGAGGCGAAAATGACGACCAATCCGATTGCGATAACACCGGGAGCATCGTCCTTCTCGGCGAGGAGATAAAAAAGCGGCAGGCCGGCCACATACAAGCCGCTGATTGTGATTGCGCAAATTTTAATGTTCTTGAGCGCCTGCACCGACCGTTCCGAGAAGGCTTTGTTCTTGTCAATGTAATTTAAAAGCTTAAACGCTTGATACAGAGCAAAGTAAAAAGGAATCGCCGATGCATACAAATCGATAAAAAAGAGGGTTTTCAAATAAGGCATATTCGGATACAATTCCACTGTATAATTCGCAAACTCGGGCACCGCAAAAATGCACAAGGCAAGAACCGGAATTCCGATAAGAATTACAGCTGCCTTTAAAAAGAGCGTTGTTCCTCGTTTCATAAAAGCCCCTCGCTTATCATTGAAATTAATAATTTGACTTTACCATTTCATTTATCGAATTTCAATAAAAAAATACTGATATTAAATATATTATTGTTGTTTATATTGACATTTCGATTATCGTTTGACCGTATAACCGGAAATGAATTCCACGGGGATCCGCCTTGCCAGGACACAGCAAAGCGCATGCCGACAATCGGCATGCGCTTCAATGACAAACTATTTATTTATGCTTGTGCAGTTTCCGCATAGGTTTTGAAACTGTCCAAGATCGCTTGCCATCCGGCTTGCTGCATCTCGACGGAATTGGTCTGCTCGGCGTCAAACAATGTCGTAATTTTCGTGTCGTTGCCTTGGCGGGTAAATACACTTTTCACTTTACGACCGTCAGGCATGGTGTAGGCGATGCTCTCGTGCAGGTTTACTTCGTCGTATACGCCGTTGAAATCGAATCCGAAGCTCCCGTCTTTGGCTTCCATCCTCGAGAGGAATTTACCGCCGACCCTCAGATCATTCTCGGCATGTGGCGTGTGCCAGTCATCGGAAGCTTTGTTCCATTGCATGATATGCTTCGGTTCCGTCCAATTGGTCCATACGCTTTCGATGGGAGAATGAACGATCGCTTCCACGGTTATCGTTACCGGATTACTTGTTCCCATGATTAACCTCCTAATCGGTATGTTCTCAAATCATACTCACATTGTACCCTCACCTATTATAGCATGACCGTGGCAGCCTGATTTCTTATAAATTGCTATTCGAATCTATCATCCGCTCATAAGCGTAGCGAGACTGCCGATCCGGGACAGGAGGCGTCCCCCCGCAGAAAGGTACCGGTAGAGGGCTGAGAGCTTCCTTTAAGAGGCAGCAACCGGCCGCACTTTTAGCTTAAAGTATGGCTACAGTCTTTCAAGCCATTCGTGTCCGTCGGCATACTCCCTTTCAAGAGAGTTTCTTAACCATCGCTTCTGCTCCTCTTCAAGAACCGGTAAAGAAATATTGAAATCCTGGTAATGATCAAACGGTTCCGGACTATATTCTAAATACCGCGCTTTATAATACAGTACAACTTCAGGAGCCAGATATGGGACCCCGCCGCACTCCAGTAAAGCCTGATTCAGCTTTCTTTTTAAGTTTGCGTTTCCCGGCAAATACAAATCGTGATCATCCCTCTGATTAAAAAGATATTCGATGTAGGTGAAATCTCGCTGCTCCTTCTTTTCCAAACCAAACCGATACGTTCCGTCCCCTATCGGATCTAAGGTACAACGATCCTCCTTGGACGTAAAACAGAAGAGGTTTCGTTTCTCAGCAAGCGGCTGCACCTCAAACAACTCGCGGACTACTCCCCCGCCACAAGCTTCCAGTACCCTCCAGCCCGTAGCCAGCATGAACGCAATGATTGCATTTCGATCCTCCCAAAATACGGCAATATCCAAATCTTTATGAATTCTTGTCGGCTTCCCGAGAAACACATCGATTGCGCCCCCACCACAGATGTACCAATCGAAACCCGGGTCGGCCAAAAATGCACGAGCCTGTGCAATAAGGGATTCCACCATTTACAACTCCCGACGATTTTCAGAATTACCCAACGAGTTCGCCGTCTAATCCGGCATAATTATAGCGTCTTCCGCACCAGGTCCATCGTATACGTTTCTGTAAAGCCGAGACTGTCGTACAGATTCCTCGCATAATTCCCGACCACACACCACAAGTTGACACTCGTATGCCCGCGCCGGTAGATCTCGTTGCATAGATACATCGTAAATGTTCTTCCGATTCCGCGCCCTTGAACATCCGTACGGACGGAAATGCTGCTCAGCTCATTACCGGAAATGTGACTATACCCGACGAGCTCCCCGTTGATTTCGTAAACAAAACGGTCTTCCGCCTCTTCCTTCCATAATCTGCGTTCCTTTTCACTCGGCGGAGCAATGACGGAATCGGGAAAGCGGCCGACACGGACGCGCATGTCATGGAATGCTGCTGCATAAAACGCTTGGCTGGCCGTATAGTCTTCATCCGTGTACATCCTCGCCGGAATATCCTCCAAGGGAAAGGGCTCGCCGGTCCGCTGCATGTGTGCCGATGAAAAGTACGGGTCAAACCCAAGCTTTTGCGCAAACGCAAGAGAGGATGGACGACCGGCACGAAAGGAACTCCTGACTTTCTCGGTTCCGCCCGCCCGCAATTCGCTTTCCATATAGTTCACCATAGCCGTGCCGATTCCTTGCCTGCGCAGCCGCGGATCAACAAACACCGTGATGTAGGACTGGGGTGCAGGCTCGTTCATTTGGCCCAGTGCAACAAGCCGATCCCCTATACGTGCGGTAAGAAACAATTTCGGTTCTTTCGTAAGCACACGAAGCATGTCTTCACCCGCGTCGGCGTCAAGGCTTACAATTGTCTGACAGCCTCGCCATCCTGTTCCCTAAAGCGCTCATACCGGATCTCTGTTGCATGCATCGGCTTCGATTCCTCCCTTGTCAGTTACCTCGCCGTTCTTCTGCTCCTATTGCCGAATCGGGGGCCCGGATGAAAACCTACCAGTCGTACCATTTCAAGATCGGCGCCAGCGTATACAACCTGGTATACCGCAAACAATCTTTCTCCGCCTGTTCCAAATGGTAGTTTGGCATAAAATCCCCCTATTCCGAGGGAAAACCTATTCTTATAAATCACTTTATATGTCCACAGATAAATAGGCGAGAGGAAGTATTAATGAAGTTAAACTGTCCGAACAGAAAAGCTGCCGGAACTGGGTACGGTTCAGCTTAACGGGTCTATCGTTGAATCATGCGAAGGAACGCGCCGGGGCAGCTTCGGGACTTGAACCCTACAGATAGCGCCCATGCTGGGCGCACAATCAAAGGCAACCCCGTTCCTTTTTGGATAGAGGCTGCCTTTTTTCATTTGTTACTACTATGAGATTACATCATTCCATATCCTGCAACGATGCCTTTGGCTACAGCTGTCTGGATCGCCGCTGCCTCTTTTATAGATCTATCATTTGTTCGCGCGGGCTGCACGCATAGCTGCGGTTTCCTCTTCGTTCGGTCCGTAGATGCCGGGGGCTTCAAGTCCCGCTTGACGCATCAGAATCGTCATCTGGCCGCGATGATGAATTTGATGGCGGATCAAAAATTGCAACACGCCGGCATGTGTCGTATCGATAAAGCCGAACAGTACCAACTTCTCCGGAAGCTTGGCGTCCGTCCATTGCTCCTTCAATGCCGATATAGCAATGTCATGAACCTTGCGATAATTGTTGGCGATATCGGCAGCGAAAGCCGGTTGCTTTGAAAGGTCCGGACCTTCCATCTTCAGACCTGCCGAATCAAGAAAAGCTCCGTAGCTGCCCACCAGATGCCAGGCCAGTTCGCCCAACGTCCGCGGCTGAGCGTCCGAAACGGCTTGCTTCAACGATTCGTCCGTCAGCTTGTCCAATACTTTCAATGTTAGCTCTGCCTCTTGCGTGCAATCTTCCAGAAATGCATTCATGCTTGTGTACATCATCATCTCTCCTTATAGAGTTGGAATAAATACGCTGGCCGCAACAATGTGGGTATGTATATAATGTACCAATCCCTTAATGAAGTGTCCACTACATGTAATACATGGATGTCCTCTAAACCCTGGATCGCAAGCTAGATGCAGGACGAACAGATTGGGCAGTTCCATCTGCTTCAATCCCACCAAAATACCCACACATCGTGGCGGCGCAGATAGGCTGCATATTGTCCAACGGAATCAAACGTCTCCAGCACATATTGGCAAACAGAAAATGTTCCTTGGCGAGCTGCAATGCCGCAGCATCCGTCGCAGGGCGTTTGCTGACACGCACGACCCATGTATCCTGGGTGACACTAGCGGGACCATCCCTTCCACAAATCGTCCTCCAGCCAGTCGCGGTCTTCTTCATACGTCCTTTCGGCTTTGACCTCCTCGTCCGAACTCGCTTCGTTCTCTGCCATCTGATTCGTACGCTGCCGCCGCTTTTATCCTCTATTGTAATGTTGCCTAACGCCTATGCGCATCGCTCCATCCTTCCCAATTTCGTCCCTGTCTCTTACGTCAGGTTCAATAGAAATTGTCGCGTGCCTAAATAGGCGTCTTTCCATCCCATCTTCGCGTAAAATCGTAGTCCATCGAGTCCTTTGAAATAATAAGCGCCGAGCAGCCGCTCCTTGAAATCCGGAATCACCTTGCCGGCCTTCGTTAGATAGTCTTGATACGTCTGAATGACGCCGCTCCTCGGCATATGCCGATCGAGAATGGCAAGGTCCACGAGGCAATCTCCGTACATGCAATTGCCGTCAATAATGCCGGTAATCCGCTTGCCGTCCGACAACATGTTCCACTGGTGAAAATCACCGTGGATAAAGCCTCTGTGCGATTCGTTATACGGTACGTAGGCCATCAACCGGTTATAGATCTCTTCGAATACGTCTCTCTCCAGGCAAGACGTGCGATAAAGATCGTGCCAGTTCTCCCAGAACGTCCCTGTCTGATCTTCCGAATTGAACGCAACGACAAAGTCTTTCCACGATTCGTAACTTCCGTTACCGTCCGGCCTGATCCATCCGTACCCGGTTGTTGATCCGACTTCCACATCGGCCAGACTCGCCAAGATGCCGATAAGCTCCGGCAATTGATGGAGTTGTTCTTCTTCCGTGCAATCCCCTAGATTGCGCCCGGCTATTCGCTCCATAATCACATAAGCCAATTGGCCGGTATTCCCTAGCACCAAACATTTCGGAAAAGGGATTCCTTGGCCCGACAGCAAGTCAGAGACATAACGTTCCGTCTCGTATGCGCCAGCCAGATCGCTGAATTTCACACAATAATCTTTCCCTTCGTAAACGAATGAAAACACGCTACTCAAATTGCCGCCAGCCAGCGGAGTAAGTTCAGCCACACCCGGTCCAAAATGATTTCGCAGCACTTCCTCAATTTCGCTAATCGCCAAGCTAGGTTTCTCATAGGCAGACATGGTTCCATCCCCCGTTCATGTCATTAAGTTAATCTCGATCCAGTGGTTCCTTCATCAAATAGGTAGTGGATATAGAAAAGCCGCAGATGAACATTGTTCACCCACGGCTTTTTGGACGCAAGAATACTGAAAACAAAAAATATACATCTTTGTTTCGCACATTCTTACGAAGCAGTGATGATAATGGTGTTCAAGTGAGGTGTGCACGAACGTCTGCAAAGCAAATCAATCCCTACTAGTACTAGTAGAGTGCTTGAATCACGCTCGTACGTTATTAGTTAAATGAATTAACCTTTTACCTCTGTCAAGAACACAGTCATCATCATCACAGCATATATACCACCATTCACTATTTGTTACCATAATAATAGGTTTAAGGAAAGCAGTCAATGCTGCACTCGCAACAAAGCTTGCTGCTATTCGTCTATAGGCTTTAATAATCGAATGACCACGTTAAGCTTAACAGGCTGCCTTAATCCGATGCTGGCAGCCCGCCTGGATCATGAGACTCTATACCCGCCGTGACAACGGCAGCCATTGTACTGACCGCCGTCTGATCCAGCCAACTATAAGTCTGGCTGCGGACGGGTTGCAATTTACATCGCTGTTGGAGCATTGGATGCCCCTTGTTTGGGAGAATGGATAAACAGCAGCGATAATAGCGCACCGGCGAAAGCTACGATACCGGACCAAAAGAACGCTTGATGAAATCCATCATTTAGAGCTGCAACAGGATCGCCTCCTGTATGAGCGGCTGTCGATGAGGCCGCAATCGCAACCATGATGGCCAGACTGATCGCCGAGCCGATCTGGTAGCTCGTATTAGCAAGCCCCGATGCGAGCCCCGCCTCTTCCGGCTTAACGCCCGACATAGCGGCCATTGTAGCCGGGATGTAGGCAAGGGACATTCCAAGAGCGCCCAGAAGCGAAGCAGGGAGCACATTCATGACGAAATTGCCGTCCGCAGGCGTGTTGCCGGAGAACAAGAGCATCGAACCTCCGAGCGCAATCAATCCTATAACCAAGTTTGCTTTAATACCAAACTTTCCGATCAATTTACCTGTAATGAATATCATGAAAATGGCAATTAATATCGTCATCGGCAGCAAGCCAACCCCGCCGGCGAAGGCGGAAAATTTCAGGACTTGCTGCATGTAGAGGTTGAGGAAGTACCATAGAGGTATCCATCCTCCGGACAGCATGATGAGCGCGATATTGCCGGCTGCCAGGTTTGGCGCTTTAAAGATTCGTAATGGTACAAGCGGTTCTTTTTTCACGGCTTGGATAATCAGGAAGAGGATGAACAAGGCGGCCCCCATAACTAGCGTCCATACGGTGGAAGGCGATCCCCAACCGTTGTGTTCTGCAGTAACGATGCCGTATACAACCAGAACCAATGCCGCGGTAACGGAAATAGAGCCCGCAACATCAATGCTGCCTTCCCTGCGCGTCCCTTTACCCAGAAGTCCGGGGGCTACTAGTAAGGCAATAATCCCGACTGGAACATTGATCAGAAATGTCCATTGCCAGCTTAACCACTCGGTAATAACACCTCCGAGAAACACCCCCGCCGATCCTCCCGCAGCTGCTGAAGCCCCCCAGAAGCCCAATGCCTTTCCGAGCTCTCTGGGATTGCCGCTAAACAACATCATGACGATCGTTAGTGCCGAAGGTGCAATCAAGGCGGAACCGAATCCTTGCACGGCGCGGCCGACGTTCAGCGATTCCTCGTTCCAGGCCAAGCCCGCAAGTAAAGAAGCCAGTGTTAATATCAAAAATCCCCACATAAATATACGCCGCTGACCGAAAAGATCGGACAAACGTCCACCCAATAACAGAAGACCGCCAAAGAAAATGACGTAAGCATTAAATATCCATTGCAGGTTTTCCTGCGTGTATCCGAGCGCTTCTTTGATGGCCGGCAACGCCACCCCGATAATGGAAGTATCCATAATGACAATGAAATTCGCAAGACATAACAAGGCCAACGCCTTCCAGCGTCTTGGATCGGCTTGCGAAAGAGCTGCTTGAGTCCCCATCGTAAAAACCTCCTCAGATTACGAATCATCCGATTATACCGGAATCCAAAACCAACGCTCGCGACGGCCGTCCAGTGACGAGGTTTTTTTGACCCAAAATATACCGGAGCTCGATACTTATACTATACCCCCCTACTCTATATTGTCAAGAGTGTTTTACCGGATTTTATAATTAAAATGTGCCCGGCTCATAAGAAAAAGCAGTCCGCCCCGCTCGGGAACAGACTGCTTTTCCGGAATCAAACTACTAGGATTGACATCCTATTGTGCTGCTTTGTCACGATAAACATACAAGGTAACTGCATTTAGAACGATTGTACCGATGAGCAGGATTGCTGGAACAGATGCGATAACACTTACTGTATCCATAAGAGCAGACCAATCCTTTGCCTTTACGCGCTCATAGAAACTGCAAATCTGGAAAAACAACGAAATGGAGCAAGCACTAAGACTCCCCATAGGAAGAGCAACCCAATTTCTAGAGCGCTTCTCCCTTCTGGAAATACTAATAATTGGAAGTATCCAAGCAATTATTCCAAGCACGAGGCTCCCTAGGTTAAACCAGACCGTCATATCTATTCCTCCAACTATTTTAAATTTGTTCTTTCTGTTCGGATATCCTGCCCTTCGCCCAGAGCCTTCTCTCATAGAACCAATTATTTCATAAAATTGGAATTAGGGCCAATATCAATTGCCTGATAGTTAAAAGATAACGGAGAGTTACTCCTTATTGAACATTATTGCCCGTTAATAGACTCAGGCTTCATCTATGCACTGCCGCCACCTTGCGGTATGCTAGAGACTTTCACTCCTTAGTCGGTGCGCTGCCAAGCGCACGCACAACGACGGCAGCCGAACATTTTGGCCGGCTGCCGTCGGGTAACAATTGAACTATCGTCTCCGTCCCTCGGTTTTAAGGGTTTATCTCAAGTATACTCACTCATTCGCAGGATTCCTCCGCCTTGAAATAGTGGTTGTTGTTTGGAAGTAAGCTCATTAGACATCGTTTTTCCGATTTTGGGCATACGGGAACAGAAGAAACGTTTGGAGCTTTTCTCCAAGTGTTTTTTTCTACTGCACGTATACTCCACTTTTTCCTTGGGGGTTCACCATCCCACGGCTCAACGGGTCTATGCCCTCACATTCCTTCGTTACACCTGACCAAGGCGTGGAGACCGATAGCGTTTAGCTGACGGGTCTGAGCCCTTATCGGAGACGAACTCGGTCCTCCGTGCTTTCTTTTTGAATCCTGCGAATGAGTCAATATACGTGATTGTTTAGTTAGTCTTAGGCAGCTTTCAAGCATGTAGGGATAGCTTTTTCAGGAGAAAAAGTCTCTCCGCGTTGAACAAGGCCAGTTATGATTCGTGCCAGTTTCCCAAGTATTTTAAATACCGACTGTTGCTTCTTCATTTGCTTGGTTTGAACATTATGCTCATGCAGCTGCCGGAACACAGGATTCGTTCCAATGAGCTGTAGCGTAGCCAGATACAAATATTTGCGAAGTGTTGCATCGCCCCTTTTAGAGAGCACGATCTGTCCCTTACGTTTTCCCGACGTGCTTTCGGCTAGATTTAAACCTGCTTTACGTAATAGTTGACGGCCATGGGCGTACTGTCTAAGGTCACCGGTACCTGACAGAATGGCTGCAGTGAAGATTGGGCCCAGGCCAATGGATCGGAGTTCATTCGCCATAGGAATATCCTTCAGTAATATTTGTATATCTTGTTCAATCCCATCTAACACTTTAACAATTCGTTCGAATTCTTCTAATAGCCGCTGTAAATCCTGCTTTGCTTCAACAAGGGCAGTTGTGTTTCCTACACTTTGCTTAGCTTGAGCAACCAGCTGCGCAGCCTTTTGCATACCTGTGGATCCACCAGCTCTCTTCATATGCTTTCTCCAGCTTTCGATCACCTCTGCCACGGACAAAGACTCTATATCTTCTGGAGCAGGGAACTCCTTAAGAGTGGCCAAGGATCGCTTGCACGTCCAATCTTTAAATACGGAGAAATACTCCGGAAAGCGAATGTCTAACCAGCGGATAATCCGGTTCTGCAGCCGTACACTATTCTTTACCCAAAATTCCCGATCACTCATAATGGTTTGCAGCCTCTGGAAGACTATGTCGTGCCGTGAGTAATCATAATAGAAGCCTCGGCTGACCGCGTCAGCTATGACAAGTGCATCCTTGGGATCGCTCTTGGAGGGAGAATTATCTCGGTTTTCCTTGTTTCGCTTGGTGGTGGCTGGATTCACCATGACAACATCTTTGCCCTTGTCGTCAAGCCAATTGGCCAGGTTATACCCATAGTGTCCTGTCGGCTCCATACCGATAATGACACTCTTTAAGCGGTGTTTCTTTAGTAACTCAGTGATCCATCGTTCTAATTTTTCGTAACCTTCCATTTTATTTGAGAATGTAAGATGCCGATTGGTAAGGATAATGCCGCGAAAGTTTGTCGCTTGTGCTACATGATTATCTTTCGCTATGTCGATACCAACAATAAGATGAGATGTGGAAATTCGTTCAATCCGTTGATTTTGTCCTTCTGTTTGTTTAAACTTCATGATAAGAGCGCCTCCTTGATGGTGTTGGGTTTCGAACCCGTGGACAAACCCATCATACCGAGGCGCTCCTTTTTTGACAAAGGCGATTTCTTAGCCTTAACAGGAATGTTTAGTTTATAAGTCGCAATCTTAAAATCATTAAGTCTTCATCGTAATACTGTTCATTAAACTTTAATGCACGCGGTTCTATACCGTAGACTTCAAACCCCAGCGAGACATATAAGCGTTTTGCTGATTTGTTAGTAGACACGACCGTCAAATGAATCTGTTCCAACCCTTCACATTCTTTTTTTGCTCTTTCAATCAAGGCTAATAGAAGGGCTTTACCTACCCCCCGTCCTCGAAATTGAGGCTCTACGTACATACCGTAAATGTTTCCTTTATGTGCCGTCTTAAGCCTGTTTTCGCGTGAAAAATTGACAATGCCAACTAGTGTGTTACTGTCGTCAAAACATCCCAATGTAAATTGGTCTTTGGTATGGCGTATCCTTTCTATAATTTGCTCCAGTGGTTTAGTTTCTTCTTGCTCATACGTTGATCCAAATGCATCGGGGTCATTTTTCAATGCACGCAACCTTACTTCTCTATACACTTGGGCATCAGAGTCATTCAACAGACGAATGTTCATTAGTCACTTCCGATCCTTTATCAAATTGTTCTAAAAATGATTCGACATTAGACCGATAAACCCTCCATTCTTCATATAGCTGGCTGATCTCGACTTTCCTTACGTTTGCGGATGGTTTCAGCTACGCTGGGATTACCCCTTTTTGTGCGCAGGTTGTGTTCGCCTTCGCCAAAATCGTCTCCGCGTGCGGGTTCTAAACACAATAAGGAGCTTTTGGCATCCGCTCTTTATGGCCTATTAGCAAAACCGGAGCCAATAGAGGTGGGTTCCACCCCTTATTTCGACCAACTCGTCGCGTACGCACCCTTTTCGCCGATTATAGCAACTACAAACCGACTACAAAACCGCTCTTATTTCCCCGTACAAGCGAGCTTTCGGAAAAATAACGGGTACAAACCGCTCTTATCCGGTTCTTAGAAAAACAAGCAACCGCGGCTTCTACAGCCACGGTTGCTTGTTTTGATAATGGATCTTAATCGGCGCGAAGCAGCCGGTCTCTCCCGTTTCTACTCGCTAGCCTTACTGCTTATTGAACGGCCTTCTTCCAATCTGCCGCAAACTTTTCGAGGCCTTGCTCGGTCAAAGGATGCTTCGAGATTTGCTCGATTACGCTGAAAGGAACAGTCGCAATATGAGCCCCTGCCATCGCTACGCGAGTGACGTGATCCGGATGGCGGACGGAGGCAGCGATGATTTGGGCGTCCAGGTTATGAATGCGGAACACTTCCGCGACTTTAACGATCAGCTGCACGCCGTCTTCGGAGATATCGTCCAGCCGGCCAAGGAACGGCGATACGTAAGTAGCGCCTGCGCGAGCAGCCAGCAGCGCCTGGTTGACGGTGAAAATCAGCGTAACGTTGGTTTTCACGCCTTTTTTGGACAAATAGCGGCAAGCCTCCAAACCTTCCAGCGTCATCGGAAGCTTGATCGTAATGTTTTTATCGTAATTGTTGATTTTGATCAATTCGTTCGCTTGCGCGATCATTTCTTCGGCGGTAAGCGCATCCGGCGTAACTTCTGCGGATACGGATTCGACCTCCGGCACTTCACGCAAAATTTCGGCGATGCGGTCTTCGAATTTCACGCCTTCCTTGACCACCAGAGACGGATTCGTCGTAACGCCGGAAAGAATACCGACTTTGTTCGCTTTTTTGATTTGCTCCAGGTTCGCTGTATCGATGAAAAACTTCACTTCCAACAACCTCCATTTTTTTAATAGTTTGTACCTTAGCTATTATAATATTTCTTTCGCCAGACGCACTACCTGATTTGAAGAAAATCCGAAATATTCCATCACTTCGCCGCCCGGGCCCGATGCCCCGAACGTATCGATCGACAATACTTTGCCGCCCAGTCCCGCATACCGGTCCCAGCCTAACGAGATCCCCGCTTCAATCGTGACCCGCCTGGATACGGAATCCGGTAAGATGCTTTGCTTGTAAGCGTCGGACTGACGGTCGAACAGCTCCCGGCACGGCATAGCCACGACACGTACGGAAATGTTGTCGCGCTCCAGCTCCGCCTTGGCCTGCACCGCAAGGGAAACCTCGGAGCCGGTTCCGATCAGGATGACATCCGGCTGATCGTTCGTCTCTGTTAAGATGTAGGCGCCTTTCGCAACGTTATCCACGTTGGCTCGGGTCGCCTCATAGACCGGCAGGTTTTGTCTGCTAAGAATCAAAGCTACCGGGCCCTCTTGTTGCTGCAACGCATAAGCCCATGCGCTGGCCGTCTCGTTGGCGTCCGTCGGCCGGATGACCGTAAGTCCCGGAATGGTGCGCAGTGCGGCCAAATGCTCGACCGGCTCGTGCGTAGGTCCGTCTTCGCCAACGGCAATCGAGTCGTGGGTAAATACATAAACGACAGGCAGCTTTTGCAAGGCGGCGAGCCGGATCGACGGGCGCAAATAATCGCTGAATACGAAAAACGTACTGACGAACGGCTTGACGCCTCCGTGCAAAGCCATCCCGTTCCCCGCCGCGCCCATCGCGTGCTCCCGGACGCCAAAGTAAATATTTCGGCCCTTGTAGGAGTCTACCGCAAAGGTAGCTTCCCCTGAAATGTCCGTCATCGTCGAATGCGATAGATCCGCGCTTCCTCCGAATATCGACGAAACGGTTTTCACATAATGATTGATCGCTTGACCGCTGGCGACCCGGGTCGAAATCGATTTGGAGCTGTCAAAGGTCAAAATGTCACCGGCATCGATCAACACCGAACCGTCGATCGCTTGCTCCAGCTCCCCGCCAAGCGCCGGGTGTTCCGCTTTGTAAGCGGCGAACAACTTTTTCCACTCCGCTTCTTTCGCTTCGCCCTGCTGCTTCAGCTGCTGGAAGTGGGACTTCACTTCCTCCGGCACCGTGAACTCTTCCTCGTACTGCCAGCCGTATACACCCTTGGTTGCTTTCGCTTCTTCTGCGCCGAGCGGAACGCCGTGGGCTTTGTTCGTCCCGGCCACTTTGCTGCCGTAGCCGATAATCGTCCGGACTTCGATGAGAGTCGGCTGCGAATCGTTCTGCTTGGCTTCCCTTATCGCATCGGCGATTCTAGAAATATCATTGCCGTCCTCGATCCGAATGTACTGCCAATTCGCCGATTCGGCTCTTTTTTGAATATTTTCGCCGAAGGAAAGGTTCAGATCCCCGTCCAGGGAAATATCGTTCGAATCGTACAAGACGATCAGCTTGCCGAGCTTCATATGGCCGGCCATCGACATCGCCTCGTAAGAGATCCCTTCCATCAGGCAGCCGTCCCCGACGAGCGCATACGTATGATGATCGACTACCGGGAATCCGGCTTGGTTGAATTTAGCGGCAAGGTGCGCTTCCGCCATCGCCATCCCGACGGCCATGGCGACTCCTTGTCCCAACGGTCCCGTCGTTGCATCCACGCCGTCCGTATGTCCGAATTCGGGATGTCCCGGCGTTTTGCTGTTCAGCTTGCGGAACTGCTTCAGATCGTCCAGCGACACCTGGTAGCCGGACAGATGCAGCAGACTGTAAAGCAGCGCCGAGCCATGCCCTGCGGACAGGACGAAACGATCCCGGTTGAACCATCTGGCATTGCCCGGATTGTGATTCAGCAGTCCGGACCAGAGGGCGTACGCCATCGGAGCTGCGCCCATCGGAAGCCCCGGATGCCCGGAGTTGGCGCTATTGATAGCGTCGATGGACAGCGTACGGATGGTGTCGATGCACAATTGATCAATAGTTTGTGTGATAGGCATAAGATTGCTCTCCTTCTTTCTGTTCGAATTCTTGGTTTGGCTTTATGTCGAACCACCAATGAAAGCCGTCCTCCGCAAGCAGCCGGTCGGACTCGGCCGGACCGTAAGTGCCTGCAGCATAGAGGTGAAGCGGAACCAGATTCTCCTCGAACGCTTCCAAGACGGGTTGAACCCATTTCCACGACAATTCGACTTCGTCCCAATGGGCAAAAAAGGTAGGGTCTCCGTGCAAAGCGTCGTAGATCAGATTTTCGTACGCTTCCGGGATATTATCCGGGTTTGCGGGAGCATCGATCCGGATCGGATCGAATGCTTCGTGACGCGACGAATCCTTGGATTGGAATTGCAGCGTGATGCCTTCGTCCGGACCGATCTCGAATACGAGCAGGTTCGGCGCCCGGCTGCCGGACTTCGTCTTTGCATCTTTGAATTCCACGACGATCCGGGTCGACTTCTCACGCATTCTTTTGCCTGTCCGGATATAAAAGGGAACGTCTCTCCAGTGATCGTCGTCGATCAGCAGCTTGGCGGCGACGAACGTATCGTTCCGCGAAGCGGAATCAATCCCCGGCTCGGCCGTATAACCGATCACCGGTTTATGCTGAATCTCCCCCGCCTCGTATTGACCGCGGATGACAGCAGCGCCTGCATCCTGTTTGAGCAGCGGCCGGAGAGCTTCCATCACGCTTCTCTTCTTGTAGCGCCCGTCTCCCGGGGACAGATCCTTGGGGAAATGGCTCGCCACCATCATCAGCAGCTGCAGCATATGGTTCTGGAACATGTCTCTGATCGCGCCCGCCTGATCGTAATATCCCGCCCGTTCCTCGACACCGACGGTTTCGCTCGCCGTAATCTGCACGTTAGCGACGCGGCGGCCGCTCCACAGTTCCCGGAGAAGCGGATCGGTCTGGTGCAGCTCCTCGAGCTTCTGAACGATCGGTTTGCCCAGGTAATGGTCGATCCGGAAAATCTCGCGCTCCGAAAAAGCCTGGCTCAGCTTGCGGTTTAAATCCTGCGCCGTCGACAAATCGTGGCCGAAAGGCTTCTCGATCACCAGGCGTTTCCAGCCGTTCGCCGAACCTAACCCGCTTTCTTGAATATGGGCGGCAATCTTCTCGAAAAACTCGGGCCCGACCGATAAATAAAACAAACGGTTCGGCTGAATACGCAGCGCCTGTTCCCGCTCTTCGACCATCTGCAGCAGCTTCGCGTAATCTTCTTTGCGTCCGGCATCCAAAATGCAATAGCGGAACATAGTCAAAAACGATTGGAGGCGTGCCGAATCGCGGACTTCCCTTCTGGAAAACTGGCGCAAAGACTGCTCCACATGCGCCTGAAAAGAGGCATCCGAATGTTCTCTTCTTCCAAGACCAATCAAGGAGAACGATGGCGGCAGCTTCTGATCGGCAAATAGATTATATAAGGCCGGGTATATTTTACGTTTGGCTAAATCCCCTGTCGCTCCAAATAAAATGAGTGTAGTCGGTTCCATTCTCCTTCTCCTTCCGGCAGTGGCTCTGTTGATGGATCAAACCGGTAAAAATTGCGGTAAAAGCGGATTCCTATCGACAAACTCTGTTTTCTTTCTCGCATTTCCACTATAATACGTTTAACGACCATGTAAGTAATTAATACATTTTACAGGAGCTATAGATGGTGTCTATGGGGAACAATTACGAGCTGTACAAAGTGTTTTATTGGGCCGCCAAAACAGGCAGTCTGACTCAGGCTGCCAAGGCGTTATATCTCACCCAGCCGAGCGTCAGCCATGCGATCAAACAGCTGGAGGACCGGTTCGGCATCACGTTGTTTTACCGGAATCCGAAGGGCGTGGCGCTGACTCATGAAGGCTCGATCCTGTACTCGTATATCGAACAGTCGCACATCCTGATTACACTGGCCGAGGAGAAGATGGCCGCGATCAAAAATCTGGATATCGGCGAGCTGCGGATCGGCGGAAGCGATTCGTTGTTCAAGCACTATTTGCTCCCCTACCTGGAAGATTTCAATCAAACTTATCCGGGAATCCGGCTCCATCTAAGTCATGGGACTACGCCGGAAGTGATTTCGTTTCTGAAGGAAGGCCGGATCGATCTGGGCGTCGTTCGTATGCCGATTATCGATTCCCAGCTCGAAGTAAGGGAGAGTATTCAGCTTCAGGATTGTTTCGTGGCGGGAGCCCGTTTCGCCGAGCTGAAAGAGGTGGTTCTTTCGTTGGACAAGCTGCTTCAGTACCCGGTCATTCTCTTCTCGCGGAACAGCCGGGCGCGGATGGCGATCACGGAGCTGTTCCAGAGCTACGGCTACACGCTGAAGCCGGAGATCGAGGTCGGGAGCGTGGATCTGCTGATCGAGTTTGCGCGGAGAGGTCTTGGAATCTCGTATGTGACGAGAGAATTTGTAACGAAGGAGTTGGAGGAAGGTTCACTGTTCGAGATTTCGCTGGACGTCCGGCTGCCGCCCTCGAACGTCGGAATTATGACCATGCGCAACATGCCGCTTTCGATTACGGCCAGCCGGTTTATTGAACTGGTCCGGTAGTTGATGCCGGTAGTCGGAAATCCGTTCCGTCGGGAAGCGGTCCTCCTCCCTAAGAGCCAAGCCAAACAACCCCCGAGTCCGAACGGCAGCGTTCCGGGGGTTGTCCATGTGATCTCCTTCTTGCCAGCGGCGTTTATACGACGACCTCGCTAATATGCAAGTCGGGACGATCGCTTAAATTAATAAAGGCATCATTCACTTCCACCATCGGATTAAGCGGGTCGTACGGATTGTTATAGACGACCTTGCCCCATTGCCCGTCGGTCAGCTTCACCCGTCTGCCGATCAGATGCCGGCTCAAATGATCGAGGAACACGGAAACGATCGAAGGGTCCAAAGCTCCGAAGAACCCGTCGCGCATTTGAGCGACCACTTGATAATACGGCATCGGAGGCTGCTGAGGACGGCCCGAGGACATGGCGTGAAATACGTTCGCGACCGCGACGATTTTACTGAACGGTTCGATTCGATCTGCCGGCAGCGCTAGCGGATACCCGCCTCCGTCCATCCGCTCGTGATGCTGAAGAGCTACCAGGGAGACACGAGGATCGAGGCCAGCGGTTCGTTTCAGAAGCCCGTATCCGAACATCGGGTGGCGCTTCATCTCATTTTGCTCCTCCGCCGTAAGCGGTCCCGGCTTATGCAGCAGTTCGTCAGGGATAAACACCTTCCCGACGTCATGCATTAACGCCGCCAAGGAGAGAATCGAAAGCTCCTCGGCGCTTTGTCCCATCCACCGTCCGATCAGTGTGGCGATTACGCTGACTGCGATGTTGTGCTGATACAAAGATTGATCTTTGGCTTTTACGAATTCGATCAAATCATACAGGTCCGGATATTCCGATACCTGCTGCACGATGGGAAGCAGCTCGTTTTTGATTTTCATCACCGGAACGCGTTGATTCCGCTTCATCTCTTCAAAGAGCTCTTTCATTTGCCCGACCGCCTGTTGAAGTTCCGCCTGCGGATAGGAAGGCTCACTGCCTTGCTCCGGACTTGAATCATCCGTCATTTGCTCGATCTCCGACAAATCGACCCGGTGCTGCAGAACAAGATTCAGATGTTTCTGCTCCAGCATCGTTCCTGCCGGCACTAACAACAATCCAAGTGAAGTCCGGATATCTTTTTTCGTGATCGTACCCAATAAGTGATTCGGCAACATTCGCACACTCCCATTGATCCGTTTCTCCCTGACGTCCGAGTCCGGAAGCCTAGTGCTTCGCCAGCTTCGCAGGTTCGGAATACCTAGTTCGCCTAATGAATTCCTCCTATTTGTCCCGACAATCCATTCATCGGTCGGCGTCTGCATATATTTTACATGAACCGGCGAATTGGGTAATTGGCATCACCTTTTGCAACATAAAATCATAGGGATATAGTCCAAAAGGTGGATGGCCCGCCGAAGCGTTCATCCCCTCGTAGTCACCTTATAGATGGTCCCGGACTGTCCGCAGCGGGGAGGGAATCGCTCCGAGAGTGGCGGATGTCATCCGTTCCTGTTGGCGCAAGCCTCATATTTCGATCACAATTCATCCCTCTACCTTGCTGCAATACGTGTTAGAATAGAGAAACGGCTTTTATATTATTCGGTAAGGAGCATATCAAGTGCGGGTACATCCAGTTTACATCCTAAGGTTAGCGGGACTTTTCGACGGAATTTCCTTGTTGGTGTTACTAGGCATCGCGATGCCTTTGAAATACATTTGGGGGATCAACCAGGCGGTCACGATTGTAGGCAGTCTGCACGGCGGAATCTTCAGCCTTTATGCTCTCACGATCCTGTATGCGGCCATCCGTCTCCAGTGGAGTCTCTTATGGTCGGCAGCGGCGGTTGTTGCAGCTTTTGTGCCGTTCGGCAACTTTGTACTGGACGGGAGATTAAAGAAGGCGCAGGAGACCTATAGCGTCAAGCCGTTTAACCACGCTCTGCTCGTATACAGCATCGTGTTTTTTTCCTTTTTCGATTTATTTTCGCAGCTGCCGGTGATGAGCACATTCGCTGCTTCCGTCGGCGCCAGCTCGTTTGTTGTCGGCTTTGTGATCGGACTATATTCTCTCTCCAATACGGTCGGCAATATCGTTTCCGGCATACTGACCGACAAGGCCGGGCCGTTCAAGATGCTGATGGCCGGCTTGTTGCTGACGAGCGCCGCCCTGATGTTGTATCAATTCGTCGATCAGCCGTCGTTCCTGATTTTCGTCCGGATCGTGCACGGATTCGTCGCCGGGCTTATTGTACCGGCCGCATTTACGTTTTCGGCGAACACGACGGTCAAGGAGCAACAAGGAAAAAAAGTAGCCTTCACCGGCACGTTCGTCGGATTGGCGGCGATTATCGGACCGGCCTTCAGCGGCATTATGGCAAGCAAGACGTCCGTTCCGTTCGTATTCAGCTGCGTGGCGGCGTTAGGGATGGTGTTGGCCGTTCTGTCAGCGATTTTTCTCGGGAAGTTCAAGGTGACGAAAAAAGAAAAAGCAGCTGCAGATTCGCTCGGCTCAGGCCGATTCTTTAATGAAGGGGTATTAAAGGCATACGGCGGCGCGTTTTTCTTAATGTTTTCTCAAGGCGTCATTGCATACTTGCTGCCCTTGCACGTTCAGACGCTCGGTTATGATTCGAGATTAAGCGGTACGTTGATGAGCGCCTTCGGGATTATCGCCGTTCTCATCTTCGTCCTTCCGACGAACCGGATATTCGATCGAGTCGCCGCGCCTATCACGATGGCCATCGGTATCGGTCTTATGGGGATCAGCCAACTTCTGATCGGCCAGTCTGAGACAACGGCTGTGCTTTATATCGTGTTAGGTCTATACGGAGTCGGCTTCGCCTTTTTGTTCCCCTCCATCAATACGATGCTCATTCGGGCAACGCCGGCGGAGCTTCGGGGGAAAGCGTACGGCTATTTCTACGCTTTTTTCTCACTCGGTGTAGTTGCCGGATCATCCGTTCTCGGGTGGCTGTCCTTGGGGATCAGCGAAGGATTTATGTTTACGGGAATCATCCTCCTGGCATTTGCGGCATTCGTCGCATTCAGCAAGCAAAGCGAACGCGTGTTCCGTCAGTCCCCTTAACCGCTGCAAAGGCCCTGCTCCTTCTTGTGGGAAGAGCAAGGCCTTTTCTCAATAATTTAAGCTCGGAGGTTAAAACGTACTCGCTTTGCTGGTATCGGGACACCATCTGGAAGTTCGGTAATAGCGGATCAAAACGTCCAAGGCTTCCACGGTCCGAAGATGGGTAAGCGCCTCGGAGGCATAAGCTCTCACATACCGGTCTTTGCTATGGAGCGCTTTCTCAAGGGAACGGACGACTAGCCCGGCATCTCCATCCTTACCCGTTCGCAGCAAGGACAATGCAGCCGTATATCCGATCTTATTGGATATATACTTTTGCTTGTTCACATACATATCGCTCGTCTGCTCCCTCTCTTCCGTTTCAATGAGCAGTGAAGCTTTCAGAGCCTGCGCCAATGCCGGTACGACCTCGCCGCTTGCATTCCCGATCATGCCTAAAGCTTCGACCGCATTGCGGCGCACCCACTCGCTTTCATCTTGAATACTCGCGTTCAGCAGCGGAACCGCATCAATCGCCTGGGGTCCGATCATGCCAAGCACGAAGGCTGCCAATGCTCTGCGCTTCTCGTCCTTGTGCTCCAATACTTGCAGAAGACCGGGGATCGCCCCGGCTGAGGCACCTTGCAGCCCGTATGCGGCCCGCTCCGCGACCTGTGTGGTTCCTTCGGTTACATGTTTGATTAATTCATCAATACCTTTTGGCCCCATATGGCCAAGAGCGTAAGCGGCATTCAAAGCTGTCGTCTCCGTATCGTCCAACAATTGTCCAAGTGCAGGCGCCAATGAAGCGCTGGCGTCTCCCCACAATCCCAGCCGGTCCGCAGCCTGAGCCCGAACGGATTCGTCCTCCGACTTCAAATCTTGCGATACCTTTTGCAGCGTGAAATCATCTACAGCCGCAGCAGCCATACAAGTTGTGTGTTCGCCGCGCAGCCAATCCCATACATCTCTCCATAGATTCAAATGAATGGCAGGCGTTCCAGGGGGAACGATCATTTCCTTCCTGCGATGATTCCATGTCGGATTTTCAGGCGCGCGCAAACGGACAAACTGGAATTTGAGCATGTAACGGTCCAGGCTGGACACGTTCAGCGAAGCTTTATGCCACAAGTCGAAATGCACAAGCACCATTGTACCCGCTTTGCCGGTCGGCAGGAGAGTCTCTCCGCGATCGCCGATAAACTTCTCGTAATACTGGGTCCCCGGCATAATCGCGGTCGGTCCCAAATCTTCGGTTATATCCTGCGTGTAATAAAAGATCATCGCCCACCACGGCCGGTGACTGCGCATCGAGGACCAATACCCGTCTTTATGCCATTGCCCCCCTCCCGGCATCTGACTTCCCGGCTTGTTATAATGACAGTGGCGGTGCGGATGCATATAGTAATCGGTTCCCAACACACTCGTTAAAGCGCCTTTTACCACAGGCGTATCGAAAAACTCCATAATCTCGGGGACACGCGGCAAAATATTATTGCCCGGATTGCCTTCCTCATGCAATACCCGATAGATCGTATCCATTACCTTCTTATGCTGTTGCGGGTCCAAGTCGTTCTGAAGCACCAGGTAGCCTTTCGTAATGAATTGCATCATTTGTTCATCCGTCAACAGAAAGCTGCTATCCATCCTCACGTTCACTCCTCGGGAATAATGTTCCTTCAGCGAATATTGTAGCAACTCCAACTGTTAATGTATTTACACGACCGTCGTCCTTTTGTACAATCGTCATGTCAATGCTACGATTACTGAGGAAAGGATGTGAACGGGTATGAACTTCGCTGCCTATCACCCCTATGTCCACTATGCAACCCGCTATCCGTTTTCCAAGGGACAGACGAGCCTCAATCGTCACTGTTATAGCTCATCGATTTATTTGATCAGCGAAGGAAGCGGGAGCTTACGAACTTGCGGGCGCGTTTACCGGACCGATCCGGGTTCTGTGGTCTATATCCCGGCAGGGCAGCAGCACGATTGGATCGCCGACAGTATAATACCGATGGTTCATATTTGCTGTTATTTCGATTGGAGCCACATCGATCGTCGTGCCTGGTTCAATCATCCCAGTATGATCTGTTATGACGCATCACAATTGAATGTTTCCTTGGTCAGCGCCCCTTTCCCCTATGAAATTCCAGAATATTTGAAAGTGGAGAAGCTGCGGGTATGGACGGATCTGTTCGAAAAATTTTATACAGAAAATCATTATCCCAATGAGCGAACATACATTCGCAACATCAAGCTGCAAAGCTATTTTCTGCATTTTATCGAGTTTTTCCTGAGCTTCGTACTGAGAGACGACCGGTTCCCGGACCGGCGAATGTACAAAGTGTTGGAACGATTGGATCAGGATCTGCTGCACGGCCTGGTAAAACCTTTGGAATCTTACTACAAAGATATGCGCGTAAGCCGCGGTTATTTTTTCGAACTGTTCAAACAGGCAACAGGTTTGCCGCCTACGCAATATATCAATCAGTTCCGGATCAACCGGGCAAAGGAAGACTTGAGCCATACCTCCATCAGCATTACGGAGATTGCCGAGAAGCACGGCTTTGCCTCCGTCCACTACTTCTCGAAGCTCTTTCGTCTGTTGAACGGCATGTCGCCGAGGGAATACCGGGACGAAGCGAACGATTGACAAAAAGACGCGTTTCGGGTTGAATCGCGTCTGGCTTGAATTGAATTTACCGAATAAACGGATAACCGCTTTTCCAGTACAATTCCTTATCCGTTCTGGAATGGGCTTCTACGATCGAAATCTCATGTTTGGCGAGATAGCTGCTCACAATTCTGGAGGAGATCTCATACGCCCGTTTCGTCATATAGCGGATGTAAGCATCCGTGCCTGAAGCATCCAAATCGATTTTTTCCCAGAAGGCTGCTTCGCTTTCGGCGGAAACCTCATAGGGAGGGAAACCGGGATGAGGAAATAAGGAGTCCCCCAAAACCATAGCTAATCCTTCATAGGCTAAGTACCCCCGCATTGTTTTGGAAGACGGAAAAACGGATTTATTTGGCGAGTCGATCAGGGCTTCCTGGGCGTATCGTACCGTATGACTGTATTCGTGGGCAATGTTCCGCTTTAACCGCATCGGAGCAAGCTCGTCACAGCGAATCCCGAGTAGGAATTTGCCAGGCGCGTAGCAGCACCCTCCCCCTTTGGACTCGATAGCGGGCAGGATGTGAATCGAAATGTCTTCAATCGGGCACGGCAACAGTTGAAAGACATGATTTGCGGTTTCGCAGGACAACTGGCGTAAATCGAAATCAAGCAGCTTCTGAAACGATTGATCCCGGTCCGGATCAGCGACGAACGGTTGGGTTGCATTTTTAATGCTGGCCCGGATCATCCACTGTGTGGGCTGATTGGCGGATAGCTCTTCGGTCAGATCATCCAGATATTTCGTGTAATCCGCATCACCCCGCTGGATCAGCTCCGGAACGTAATTGAATACTTTGACGTGCATCCGATCACCTCGCCATTCTCGAATTAATCTACCCTGGATTTTTTCATCGTTGAGGCGGATATGAGATAGAAAGCAGGACGGCACCAAATAAGTTGAACAGACTGGGAACGGCGGCTACGGTCAAATAAAGGCCGTAAGGCAGAGACCAAACGAACACAATAATCATCAATACCCGTAATCTGAATAAGGAAGCGGTTACACCAAGACAAGCGGGAAGAATGACCATGATGGAAATGATGACAATCGTATCCGTCCCCGCCCGGGTCCCGGAGTATGGGTTCCCGAATAATAAGATCATACTTAGAATGATGCATCCGACAGAAGCGATCATACCCGGCGAGGAAATTCTCATTCGTTAGGCTCCTCTCTGTAAAGTCGAAGCAATGCTCCGCTTCCTCCGGAATCACGGCTGAAGATGGAACTGGTAACCAAATCATACCATACTTATGTGACCGTAGGGGAAAAGAGCATCGGTTTTCAATTGATCCTTCGGCTTGGCTTCTACCCAAATGAAAGCCCCCGGCTGCAGCTCAGCCGAGGGTTACACTTCACAATATTCGGTTCACCCTTACTCGTAAAGCAAATAAGGCACGCGCGTCTTGGCCCAATCTGCAGCTTCCTTATCCCATTCGTCTGCGATTCGCTCGGCGGCACCAGGCTCGTGCAGCGTCTTGAGCACAACGTCGCTGCCTGTCAGCAGCTCGATAAACGACTTCGAGCCTTCCTTGAACGGCGGCAGCCAGGCGAAATCGTCCGGATGCATCTTCTGGATTTGCTCCAGCATATACAACCCGGTGCGGACTTGCAGGAACTTCTCCGGTTCCGTTACGTACAATTGAACCCCGCCGCATATCGCGCCTTGATGCTTGGAGAACATCGGAGTGAAATAGGCCGGATAAAAGATGACGCCCGGCAATCCGCGCCGGTTCAACGCTTCGGCGACACGTCTGCCGTCCATCCACGGAGCCCCGATCTGCTCGAACGGACGCGTCGTCCCTCTTCCCTCGGACAGATTCGTACCTTCGAACAAGCAAGTGCCGGGATAGACGCGCGCGGCATCCATCGTCGGCATGTTCGGGGACAGCATCGTCCATGGCATGCCGGTCTGCGGAAACTCCATGTTCCGTGTCCAGCCTTCCAGCGGAACGACCTGCAGGTTGCAGTTCATGCCCGATTCGGCGTTCACGAGCCTCGCGAATTCCCCGATGGTCAGCCCGGTCAAGATTGGGATTTTCCAGCCTCCGACCATCGACTGGTAGCCTTCGCGGAGAAGTCCCCCTTGGACCGACAAGCCGCCGAGCGGATTCGGCCGGTCTAGAACGATCAGCTCTTTGCCGGCTTTGGCACAAGCCTGCATCGTATAAATTAACGTCGTTAAATAAGTGAAAAACCGGACGCCCAGGTCCTGATAGTCGAACACGAGCGCATCGACCGTATCCAGCATTTCGGGCGTCGGCGCCCGAAACTTCCCATACAAGCTGTAGACGGGAATCCCCAACTCCGGCTCCGTCTCATCCTCGAACAAAACTCCCGCCTGCCGCTCCCCGCGGATGCCGTGTTCGCAGGCGAACAAAGCGGTCAGCTTCCCCGCTTCCAGTCTTGCGCATACGTCTATCGTGGAACGGTAATCGCGTGTAATCCCCGTATGATTCGAGAGCAGGCCAAACCGCTTGCCGCCCAGATAGGCGGACGGAGCGCGTGCTAACACATCCACTCCCGAGTAGATCGGCTGCCGGTTGATCGTTGCCAATAGGTTTCCCTCCTATTTTCGGGTTTCGATTTTGTCCATATCCCCCAGCACATTGCGGCTCCGCTGCAAATATTGGACCGCTTCCTCGAAGTTGGCGCTGGCGACTCCGAGATACAAAATGTCGATCAGGTTCAGCTGTGCGATCCGCGACGCCATCGCCCCGCTCCGGATTTCATTCTCCGTCGAAGCGATATGAAGCGGAATCGCGGCAACGCTGCCCAGCGTCGTATGGCCGTACTTGGTAATGCCGATCGACGGTGCTCCCACTTCGTTCGCATAGATCAAGCTTTGAATAACCGGTTTCGTCTCGCCCGAATACGAGATGCCGACCGCCACATCGTCCGAACGGACCGTGACGGCCGCAGTCAACTGCACCGTCGGATCGGTAAACGTAAACGACGGCTTGTTAATCCGCAAAAATTTTTGCTGGGCATCCTGCGCGATCAGGTTGGAGGCGCCGACGCCGTAGAAAAAAATCCGGCTCGCCTTGCTCAGCGCCTCCACCGCTTGCTGCAGATGATGGAGGTCCAAGATTTTCATCGTATCGAGGATCGATTGCACATTGTTGTAGGACACGTTCTGCACGATCGTATCGATCGGATCGTTGGGACGAAACTCGCGATACTCGTACCGTTCCTGCGACTGCAGATCGCCGATCACTTTCATCTTCAATTCCGGGTAACCCTTCAGCCCGAGCGATTTGCACAGCCGGATGATGGCTGCCTGGCTGCCTCCGCTCCGCTCGGCCAGATCCGCGACAGACATATGAGCCAGCTCACGAGGGTGAGCCAAAATATAATCCGCGATAATACGCTCCGACGGCGTAATTTGCCCGATCATTTCCCGTATCCGAACCAATCCGCCGTTCACATGAATTCCACCTTTTCTAGTTGCCGGCCTTATTATTCAAACCATTGGAGGCGCTTGTTCAGCCCTCCCCTCGGTACCATAAATCCTTGTGCCCGCTTGAAGTATACCGGCGCTCCGCGGACGACCGTCAACGCTTTGTAATAGTCGATATAGGGGAAGCCGTACGTCTCGCCGCGGGCGAACGCGTATACGCTCAGCGCACGGACCCAGGCGTCGAACGCCTCCTCGGGAATATCCACGAACACTTCCGGTACGAACTCGTGCATATCTTCCCAATTTTCCGAGAAGTAGATTTTGCGGGCGTAGTGCGCCGGCAGCTCTCTCTCGATCGTTTTGAGCGCAGCGTAAAAATGCGCATCTTCCACAATCTTATGCGTGTTCGCGTGGTCTTTGTGGATACTGTGTTTCCAGTGTGTAATAATGATGTCCGGCTTCAGCTCGCGGATGACGTCGGCTACCTCGTACTTGATCTGCTCGTCGACCGGAATTTCCGCATCCTTGTACTGTAGATACCGGACATCGGCTCCGAGAATTTCCGCAGCTTTATACGATTCCTCGATTTTCTGCTTTGCGTATTCGTCCGGAGTCAGACGCGGATGCCCTTTCTCTCCCGGAGTGAGGTGGAGGAACGTCGCTTTATGGCCTTCCTGCGTATACTTCGCGATCGTCGCTCCCGCCGTCAGCTCCTGGTCTCCCGCATGCGCGCTAATCGCCAATATATGTTTTTTGGTTTGTTCCGTCATCGATTCGATCTCCTTTTCATTGTATCCAATAATCGTTTGGCAAATCAAATGGCTACTCTTTCAAGCCTGTATTCATCATGCCCCGTACGTAATATTTCTGCAGGAAGATGAACACGATCAAAATCGGGACGGTGCTGATAACGAGCGCCGCATTGACGAGCGGCTGCGTCATATTCGCATCGAGATGGGATTTGAGCTGCTGGATGCCAACCGGCAATGTCGCCAAATCTTTGTTGACCGTGTACATGAGCAGCGCCCAGATGAATTCGTTCCAACTGCCGATAAATTCGAAGATCGCCAGCGTCGAGAGCGCCGGTACCGTCATCGGGAGAATAAGCTGGAAGAAGATCCGCAGCTCGGACGCTCCGTCGATCCGGGCCGCCTCGATGTAAGCATCGTTGATCGTCATTATGAACTGGCGCATCAGGAAGATGCCGAACGCGCTGACCGTGAAGGGCAGAATCAGCGCGAGCATATATTTCGCCATCCCCCCGTCCCCGCCTTCGCCCATCCAGTCGTTGCCTCCGACGAACGGGAAATGAACCATGATGTAAAAGTTGGGGATCAGAAACAGAAACGCCGGGAACATCATCGTCGCCAGTATGAAGCGAAAGAGAACTTTCTGACCGCGAAACCGCAGCTTTGTCAGCGCATAACCGGCAAGCGAACTCGTCAGCAGCACGATTACCGTCGTCACGACGGACTTGACCAGACTGTTCTTGAAGAGCAGTCCCAGCTGCAGTTGTTCGAACGCCGTCGCATAATTGCTCGTCTCGAACGTTTCCGGGAATAACGAATAATGAAGCCGGTTGTAGTCCGCCGTTCCTTTGAAGGAGGAAAAAATCATCTCGAGAAACGGGAATACCATCATGATGCTGCCGATGATAATGACCGTATACGAAAACCACGGAAATGTTTTCGGTTTCATGTGTAGCTCTCCACCCCTCCCCGGCGAAATACAGTCAGCTGAATGATCGTGACGATAAAGACGCAGATGAACAGAACAAAGGCCATCGCGCTGGCAATTCCCCAATTGCCGTAAGAAAACGCCTGATTATACATCTCCAGCCCGCCGACGTTCGTCGAATTGCCGGGGCCGCCGTTTTTGGTCATGACGAGCGATAACGTGAACGATTGCAATCCTCCTATAAAGGAAGTAATAAGCACGAACAAAATCGACGGCTTGAGCAGCGGCAGCGTAATCTTCGAGAAAATGGCCCCGAGCCCCGCTCCTTCGATCGTCGCAGCCTCGTAATAATCGTCGGAAATCGCCTTAAGCCCTGCAGTCAAAATCAGCACCGAGCTTCCGATCCCGAGCCAGCCGCCCACGACGATTATCGAAGCGAGCGCCGTGTTCGGATCGTCCAAAAATTTGATCGACAAGACGCCCAGCTTGTTCAGCACGGCATTAATCAGCCCGTTCGTCGGGTTGTACAAATACAGCCACACGTTCCCGACCGCTACGACCGTCGTCACCGTAGGCAGGAAGTACAACGTCCGCCAAAACCCTTCGAAGCGCAGACGGGTAATCGTGTAAGCGACGAACAGAGCGATGAAAAACGAGAGGCCGACCGTACCGAAGGCGAACACGAACGTGTTCTTGATGATCGGATTCAAAAAGGTCGAGCCGTCCGCGAACAGCGCTTTATAGTTTTTGAGGCCGACCCATTCGATCAGCGTCAGGTCGAAGCCGCCCCATTCCGTAAAGCTTAAAAACAACGAGAAGATTAACGGCACAAGGAAAAAGATCGCGTAAAACACGATGACCGGCGATAAAAACAACCAGCCCAGAAGTCCTTGGCCGCGGCTCAGTTTGCCATTTCCGCTCATGCCAATCCTCCAATCGGGTGCTGCTAGAAGCAGATGTAGGGTAACGGGCCGGAGCGACCGGCCCAATGGATCGGATCGCATCGGCCCTCGTATGATGCTCTAGGGTTAGTTCGCGAGCTTGGACTGAATGTCTTTTTGGGCCGCTTGTACGGCTGCTTCCGGCGTCGTTTGACCGGTCCAGGTGCTCTCGATCTGCTTGAACAAAATATCCTGGATTTCCGTCCCGGCAGCCGGGTTCGGCTCAGGCAACGCGTAGTTCAAAGCGTCGACGAACGTTTTCAGCACGGCATCGCCGGCCAATTTGTCCTTGATCGGTTTCGCGTCAAGGTCGGACTTGCGGGTCGACAGCGAATTGAAGGCATCCAGCAGGAACCCGCCTTCCGGCGTCAAGCCGTCTTTAACCGATACCGTATTGAACCATTTGAGGAACTCCCATGCTTCCTTCTGGTATTTCGATTTATTGTTGACGCCCCACATCCAGGTATAGGCGATCGAGCCTTTCTTCGAGCCGTCCGGAGACGGAAGCGGCGCCGCGCCGATATTCTGGTAGGCCTCCTTCATCGTTCCGGCAAGCGAACCGGCATACCAGCCCGCCTGGATCGTCATCGCCGTTTGCTCGGCCGGGAACGTTTTGCTTACGCTGAACGAGACGTCCGCGATGCCGTCTTTGTAAAACTTCGCGGCATAATCCATCGTTTTCTTGCCTGCGTCGGAATCGAGCTGCGCCTTGGTCAGATCGTCGCTGATCAGTTGGCCGCCCGCCGTCGCCATCAGCGACATGAACGGCTGGTCGACGATCGAAGCGTATCCGCGCACGAAGCCGAAGCCTTGCTGCGTAATTTTGCCGGAGCCGTCCTTTTTCGTAAGCGCTTTGGCCATGTTGTACATCTCATCCCATGTTTTCGGCGGATTGTCGAATCCGGCTTCCTTCAGCAGTTTTTTGTTATAGAACAAGGCGTAAGCGTTTACTTCCGTCGGGAAGCCGTATATTTTGCCGCCGATGGAGGCGCCCTTGACGGATGCGTCCGGATAATTTTTCTTGACGTCGTCGATCACGTCGGCCGGCGGCTCGGCCAGCACTTTGTTTTTCGTCAGTTGGCCGCCCCACAGCGAATAGACGTGCATAATATCGGCGACCTGCCCGGCCGTTTGCTTCGCTTGGATCGTTTTCAGCAATTCCCCGAAGTCCACCGGCTCGAGCTTCACCTGGATGTCCGGATGGTCCTTGTTCCACATATCCACATACGGCTTCAGCTTCTCTTCCTGCGCTCCGGCGTAGTGGGACAGCAGCGTGAGCGTCACCGGACCTTTCTTGCCGTCGTCGCTTCCGCTGCTTTCTTTGCCCGAGCCGCATGCGGCCAGACTGACTGCCAGCGCCGACGTGACGGCAAGGCTTACTGCGCGTACTGCCATTTTTTTGCTCATACGAAAAGACCTCCCTGAATGATAGATGAATGATTACACTTCTCTGCTTTCTCCGGGAAACCGGACGGACGACGCGGCCAGTAAGGTATTACGGGGACGTCAGAAGCTTTTCCGGCATACGTGAAACCGCCTCGTTACTTGAAAACCAAGCTTTCTGTACAGCAGTCCGGCCGTCGTCGTCTCCCCGGTCCACAAAAACCATGCTCCATGAAGTCCTTGAGCCCTCATGTTCGACAAACAATCGTGCAGCATAATTTTGCCGAGTCCCTTCCCTTGATGCGCCGGATCGACACCGAACGGTCCGAACCGCTCGAGCACGCCCTCGTAGCCGCCGTGCATGCAGAACCCGATCAGCTTGCCTTCGAAGCGGGCGACATGGATCACGGACATCGGCAGACCGCGCAGCAGTCCTTCCCGGATCGCTCTTCCCCAGTCGGGGTTGAACAGGTCCGCCGCAAACCGGATCACATCAACGAGATCCCGGTCCTGCGCCAATCTGAACGCATACCCTTCGTCCTCCCGTGTTCGTTTCAACCGTTTGACGTCTTCAGGCGCTGCGTACCGGACCAGTGAATAGTCCATCGCCACCGGCGAATACAGCTTGGCGAACCCGTGTTTCAGCAGGAAGGCGTAACCGTCCGGGTAGCTTGCTTCATCCACGCCGGGTGTGAAATAGTTCGGCGCATAAGATGAGAAAAATACGTGCTTGCGTCCCAAACGCTGCAAAAAGTTCAGCGCCTCCTCCATCAGTCTGCTGCCGATTCCCTCCCTTCGCCGATCCGGAGCGACAAAGAAAAACGGAATCCATCCATTATCCGGCTCCAGCTCCGTCCCGTGCATCGGCAGCAACCGCCTGACGGCATACATCGCGCCGACAAGCCGGCCGTCTTCATAGGCGAGACGCAGCCCTTCCGGATCGAAATTAGCGTCAAGCAGCACCATATTGCGCAGTCTGATCGGCGTAATCGGATCGTGATGCAAACATTCGTTCCATAGTTGAACGATGGCCTCTTCGTTACCGCTTTCATAATGGCGATATTGCAGATTCCCCATCTCCATGTTGCCCTCCCCTCGCTTTTTTCCTCAGACACCCCGCTTGGATAAATCCGCTCGATATAAGGACCCGGATGACTGACAACGCTTACACACGCCTTATGATTTGACACAAAATTTCACTCATAAGGTCTGTGGTAAAATTTATTTTCATTTCCCACATGCCCATTATATCATCGTGAAATAATATTTCAACATAAATATTTATTCATAAAAATTTATTTTACAAGCCTCGCCTTGATCGTTTATAGTTAGACCAAAGATACCGAAAGGAAATCGATACGCCCCTATGGGTTGCAGCCTCGATAAAACAGTTGTGGAGGGACTTTTATGAATATGAATCGCGCTTTGGAGCGTCTCCTGACGGAGCAGCAAAATGAACATACCCGCGACATCGATCAGACGCCGACACTGGGCATGCTTCAGATGATGAGTGACGAAGACCAGCGGGTCGCTTCTGCGGTCCGGGCCGTATTGCCTCAGATTGCGAAGGCGGTCGATACGATCGTCGCCAGCTTCCGTACGGGCGGCAGATTGTTTTATGTCGGAGCGGGAACGAGCGGACGGCTGGGCATCCTGGACGCCTCCGAATGTCCGCCGACATTCGGGACGGAACCGGAGATGGTGCAGGGGATTATAGCCGGCGGGGATACGGCTATTCGCTGTGCGGTGGAAGGTGCGGAGGACGACGAAGCGCTCGGCGCATCGGATATCGGGGAACGCGGCATTGGCGTGCACGATATCGTGGTCGGAATCGCAGCCAGCGGACGGACCCCTTATGTCATCGGCGCGATGAAAAAAGCGAAGGAAGCCGGAGCGGCTGTCGTCTGCGTATGCAACAATCCCGATTCGGTCATGAGCAAGCACGCGGACATCGCGATCGAAGCGGTCACCGGGCCGGAAGCTGTGCTCGGCTCAACGCGGCTGAAAGCCGGAACGGCGCAAAAGATGATCCTGAACATGCTCACAACCGCCTCCTTTATTCAGATGGGCAAAGTGTACGGCAATCTGATGGTCGATCTGCAGGCGACGAACTTCAAGCTGGTCAACCGGGCGAAAGGCATTATCCAGCGGGCGACCGGCGCCCCGGACGATGTCGTGGAACGAGCTTTCCGGGCGACCCGCGGCGATGTGAAGACCGCCACAGTAATGATCGCAACCGGTTCTTCATATGAAC
This sequence comes from Paenibacillus sp. GYB004, assembly GCF_036577605.1. Lineage (NCBI taxonomy): Bacteria > Bacillati > Bacillota > Bacilli > Caryophanales > Paenibacillaceae > Paenibacillus > Paenibacillus sp. GYB004. The sequence goes on along the minus strand of NZ_JARBDB010000004.1, from coordinate 106,608 downwards.
AGGCCGTGCAGCTGCTTCGGCAATCCGGCGGTTTCGTTCGCGGTGCGATTGAGATCAGTCTGACCGGCTCCGGTAAGCCGGCCGGTTGAGCTGAATAGCAAACAGACCCGCTCCCTTCCGAATCGTATTCGGCGGTTGGCGGGTTTTTGTTATTCCATTTCGATGCAATTGGGAGTCCCTCTTCGTATCCCGATAATCCTTTCCATCCGTTTGTGATATTCTCCGCTTTCCCACTTGGTTTTTTGCATGCCATCCGATATCGTGTTAAGGTAAAAGCAGCAACCATTCCGATATTCAAGGAGGCTGACATCCCACTCATGAATTGCCCAATCTGTGACGATGTAAAGATGCGCGAAGTCGAAAAGGAAGGCATCCTGATCGACATCTGTCCTTCGTGCAAAGGGGTTTGGCTGGACCGCGGAGAGCTCGACAAATTGATGGCGGGTGTCCGCGAAGTACGCGAGCCGTTCAATCAATGGTATGACAGACAGGAGCCGCAGCCTGAACGGAGAACCGGTTATGAGGAACGCCCTCCCGCCTACTCGGAGCCGCAATATTATGACAAGCATCATCCGAAATACAAACGCAAAAAAAGTGTTATGGATATTTTTGGGGACCTGTTCGATTGATACGATTTCGCAAACGACAGTCCTGCAGGATAGCTGATTTCCTTAAGGGGGCTGCCTGAAGTGGATGATTTGTACCGATTCGAATCGATCCTGGACGATCTGGCCGACAGCGCGCTGTCTTTTATCGTATCCAATCTGCTCGGTTTGCTGTTTGCTCTGTTCGTCGCAGGATTGATTTTTCTATTGGTGGTATTAGGACTTAAGCGGAGCGTAACCAAAAAACGGCTTCGAAAAGCGATTAAACTGCAGCAGAACCAAATGACCCGGCTGAATGCGCTTATTGCCGCCGAACCGTTTAGAGGATTGGGGCAAGGATTCGTTCAGGGACGGACACAGCGGGCATTAGCGGACATCGAGAATAGACTGCTTGCCCTGCACCGGCAGGCAGAACCGCTCCAAGCCGAGCTTTTGGCGTGTAAAGTTCCATTTTTTTCCGTTCTCAGCCCGATTGTGCGAGTTTACCGGCTCTACCGGGATACGAAAACATGGTCAAATCAGGTCGATAGTATGGCTGTGGAAGTAAATGGGATTGTAAACGTAGAGAAAAGCGCCTCCTCCTCTGCCCGGCAAGCAGCCGGCCATTTCTCCGAAGTTTCGGCTGCGATCGACCGGCTTTGCTCCGAGTCCGGTTACCCGCTCGATGAGCTGGTTCGCGAACGTCAACGCATACAGGCGCTGCTCGATCAAACCGAACAAGCGGCCGCCTTCGATGTGATACAGGCCAATACGGAGTTAAACGCCTTCGGCCGGGAACTGAATGCCTTGCAGCGGCGGACGGATCAGATGCATAAGCAGCTCCGCATCTTCGGGGAGATGCGTTCCCGGGTCGCCCGGGAAAAAGAGCAGCTGGACCGGACCCGTGTAGAGCTCCAGTCCACCGATACCAACAGCATCGCGATCGCCATGAGACAGGTCGATACCATTTTGCAAAGACTGGAGCAATCCCTCCGTCTGGGCCAAGACACCGATCTTCGCGCAGGCGCGGTTGAGGTCGAGCTTCTGTTCAAGGAAGCGGCTAGCCGTCTGCAGACGGCCCGAAGCCAGTCCGAGTAAGACCCAACGCCAAAAAAGCCGGATGTCCGAGGTTTGCGGATTCCGGCTTTTTCTAGTTACTCAAAAAAACGTCCTCCTCTCATCACGAAGGATGCAAGTTTTGTAATACTTAATTGGTATTCGCTGACATCTATCCAGTTCCTTTTATTCTATGAATGTAATGTCGTATCGCAAGGAATTCGTCGGTTAAAAACAAAGGCAGCCCCCTCCCAGGCAAGAAACCTCCGTGCTGATTGTCTACTTTTCAAAAAATTCTTTCGCATATTCGACAACCCCATCTACACCTGACAGACCGCCATCCGTGAGCGCAACGGCCATAAAGCTGTCTTCAGGTACATCAAACGGCGCTTTTATCCCATATAAGCTTGCTTTTTTATAACCGAACCTCGGATAATACTTCTCATGACCCAGCACAACGGAACCCTGATACCCAAGCCGTGCGGCGATTTGGTGTCCTTCCGTAATCAGATGCTTCCCGATCCCCTTACTTTGCATGTCCGGTAATACAGCAACAGGCGCAAGTGCAACCAGAATCCGATCACCAACATGTATTTCTGTAAACAGGATATGACCGACGATTCTGCCTTCATATTCAGCCACAAGAGACAACTCCGGTATAAACTTCGTCGAATTTCGAAGCCTGTTTACCAGGTGATGCTCGTCATGATCCGAATAATCGGCATTCTCAAATGCCTTTTGAACGACACGATAGACTTCAGTAACATCCTCGATTTTTTCTTGTCGGATTGCAATACCCATTGTGCTGCCTCCTACTGTCGGATTTACCAGGTTCCGTAGCGTATAAGACTTAGTAATAGTCGTATTTGTTTCTTCGATACACATTGATGGTTACATAATATTTATTATGTATACTTAGGAAAATCATCTTGACTCCGACCACACCTGGCCACCTACTCCCTACTCCTCTTCCACAATCGCCTCGACCTCGATCTCCACCATCAGACGCGGATCGATGAGCGCTTGTACTTCAACCATCGTCGCCGCAGGTTGTATGTTTCTGAAAAACTCGCCGTGCGCTTTCCCGATTTCCTCCCATTTCGATATATCGGTAACGAACATCCTTGTCCGGACTACGTCGGACATCGAAGCTCCCAATTCGTTCAACGCTTTCTCGATCGTTTGCAAAATAAATCGGGTTTGCTCGTAAGCATCCCCCTCGCCGACAACTTCCCCGTGCTGCATCGCAGTTGTACCCGCTACTTCGATCCGCTCCCCGATCCGGACGGCACGGCAGTAACCGACCACGGGCTCCCAAGGCGAACCTGTAAACACACGACGTCTAGTCATAAAGCGTCTCCTCTCCGTCTCCTGCTTATCGCATCTCATCGAACTCCAAAAAAGCGGAGCAGGGTATTCCCCGCTCCACTATTATACACTCCCGGCGCTTAAAAATCGGTGCTGCCCATCTTGCCGGACTGGAAGTCTTGAAACGCTTCGATAATTTCCTCCCGGCTGTTCATCACGAAGGGGCCGTGCTGGTAGATCGGCTCGTTGATCGGTTCACCGCTTAAGACGAAAACGACCGTATCGTCCGTCAACCCCTCGATCGAAATCGCGCCCGGACTGTTGCCGAACAGGACGAAATCTCCTTCTTGGGCGGTGCGATCGCCGTTTACTTTCACCTCGCCCTTCAGAACAAGAGCAGCGGTGTTATACGCTGACGGCAGTTCGAACGCCGCCTTTCCGTTTGGCTTCAGCGTCATGTCGAACAAGTGAATCGGCGTAAACGTGGACGCCGGTCCTGCGACGCCTTCGTATTCGCCGGCGATGACACGCACCGTCCCGCCGCCTTCCGGAAGCTCCACCCGCCCCATCTGCGCGTGAAGCAGCTCTTGATATTTCGGCGCATGCATCTTGTGAGCCTTGGGCAGATTCACCCATAGCTGAATCATCTGGAACAAGCCCCCGCGCTTCGAAAACTCGGTCTCGTGATACTCCTTATGCAGCAGTCCCGATCCCGCTGTCATCCACTGTACGTCGCCGGGCCCGATAATACCGTGATTGCCGTAATTGTCATGGTGCTCGATCGAGCCCTCGTAAGCGATCGTCACCGTCTCGAACCCCCGGTGCGGATGGGCGCCTACCCCTTTTACCGACGGGCTGGGCGGGAAAACAAACGGAGCGTTATAGTCCATCAGAATGAACGGGCTGATCCGGTGCTGGAAGTTGTTGCCGGACGGAAAATAGTTGGACACCCGGAAGCCGTCTCCTACCATATGGAAAGGCGCACCTCTGAAAATACCTTCGATAGTACGGAATGTTGTCATAGTAAAGTCTCCCCTCGTTCTATTCTTAAGTTCATATATCTTAAATTAAAGATAATTGATTTTAATGTTCCCGTCAAGTGGGCTGCCGCATGAACGTGACTTGTCGTTCAGGGAGACCCGAATGAGTTGGTAAAGCCGGCAACCGAGTGAGTGATGGTGCCGGATCGTGCCAGTTTCGCACTGAAACGCCTTTGTTCGTCATCTAACCAGAAGCCGTACCTTGCACTCCTTCAGATTTGCCTACGTCCATCCGTTTCATGTACAATTTGAAACAACGGCTTTTTAGTGAGTCTACTCTTTAGTTGAAGGGAGCTGCGGGCAGCTGGAGAACGATAACCTGCTCGTCCGCGTACCCGACCCGACAGATCGCAAGGCGACCCTTATTCAATTGACGGAGCTCTCGCAAGCTCATCTGGAACATATCCTAGCCGTTCAGTCCGAGGTGGCGGACCAGTTGCTCGATAATTTGTCCATCGACCAACGCAACCGGTTGTACGAGCTGCTCCAGCTTCTCATACAAAATAAGGAAGCGGATCTGTCGTGCGGAAAAGACGGCACCTGAACAAAGAAAGAGGGACCGGTTGGCGACGCCGAGCTTCGGGCGTTTCCCTGCCGGTCTCTTTTAAAGTTAACGCTTGTTTAAAATTAAACCTCGCCCCAATACACCTCGGTCTCGTAGTCGAAAAACACGACCCCATCCTGGTTCGTCCGCTCGTACACGTTCCGCAGCTCCACCATCATCGGTTCATAAGCCGGATCGCCGGAAACCGGAATGTACGAGGAGGACTGCATTCTGCCGCTGAGCTGCTCGAAATCGTGAGCGTAACGGTTCATAAACCGGGCCTCTTGCATATCCCCGTTATGGAAAAAAGCAGTCAGTGCCTCTCTCGATATGTTTTTATGGTTCGTCTTCACATAGTCGGTGCCGAATGTCCGCAGCAGCTGTTCGTATTGTTCCAGAAACGGGGTTCCTTTCAATAACCGCGAATTCCAGATCAGCACCGCTTTCCCGCCCGGTTTTAAAATCCGGCGAAATTCGATCCGCGCTTCGGCATGATTAAACCAATGAAACGACTGGGCGCACACGATAAAGTCGACCGACTGATCCGGAAGCCCGGTGCTCTCCGCCGCCCCGGCAACCGCACGAAAGTTCCGCTCTCCGGCCAAATCGCTTTCGGCTGCGCGGCGCATCGGTTCGTTCGGCTCCACGGCAATGACCCGGCTGCCCCGTGCGATAAGAAGCTTGGAGAAAATACCCGTTCCGGCTCCGATATCCGCCACCGTACAATCGTCCGACAAACCGACCGTGTCGTACAAATAACTCATCGCCGCCTCCGGGTAGCTCGGCCGGTATTTGGCATACATCTCGACCCGGTTGGAAAACCGTTCTTTATTGTCCATTTCTCTCACTCTCCCATCTGACAGATAGTTTCATTTTATCATATATTACTGTTGCTGATATTGCTGTTGGCGCCTGACATGAAATGAGCGGAATATCCGGCGACGGTGCAACCTTCCGGCTTCGAATCCGTCTAATCTTTTACAAACTATGGAAAGGATTTCGATGATGAGAAAATATATAATCGGTTTTATTTGCGGCGCCGCTGTCGCTTCCTCCACCGCAGTTGTCGCATCAGACTCGCTTCAGGCGTATTTATTTCCGAGCCAAGTCGCTATTTACAACGGGGTCACGATCCAGCCTGTCGAGGTTACCGGCGATAATCCTGTCATCAATTACAACAATAAGGCTTATATCCCGCTGCGCACTTTCGCGGAGGCGTTCGGAGCGGACGTTTCGTTCCAGCCGGCCTCGCCGGACAACGGCAGCTTGAATCAAATCGATCTCAAGATCGGCAGCTTCCCGGATTACGTTGTACCTTATATGCGCGACCCGGACGGATACTTTGAGATGGAAAAGCTCCAGGTAAGCCGTCTGCCGGGCGGCCAACGCACGCTCACGTCCGGAACGATCCGCATCAACAAAGATCTATCAGGCAAACAAATCGAAATAACGGCCATGGACTCGAATGGAAAACCGATGGGGTCAACCGAGTTCGTATCTATCGCCGATTCGGAGACGAAGCCGCCGTTTCCCGGAGAAACGCGTACTTTTGCCACCCGTCTCGTCTTCGACGGACAGCGTCACATCTTCACCTATAACATCAAGGTGAGGGACAAACTGGAGCCATACAAGCCGGAAATGAGAGATATCCATCTGGACGGCGGCGTTGTCGCCGCGCTTTATCCTCCAAGCGGCTTTAACGGGCATCTCCCGGCCGATCAGATTTCCCCTTTCACCGTTTCCTTTCAAAATAATACCGGACACGATATCGTGCTGGATCCGTACGAATGGACGTTTAAGGTCGAATCGGTCGGCGAGGACGATCAGCCGCTCTCGCCCGTCTATGAGCAGACGCTTCCTGTCGTCCATGGTCCGCTTCAGGCCGGCTACCGGTATACCTTCACCGTGCCCTGGAATCCGGTAGACGCAGCCGGCCAGCCGGTGCCGCACGGACGCTACAAGGTTACGCTAGACCGGCCCGACAATGTAACGTACTCCAATGGCGGAGAACGTCAAGTAACGGAACCGCTGCTGATCAATACGCGAACGCCGTACGTCTTCATCTTCGACCTTGAATAACTTATCCAACTTCTAGGTGTGCTTTTTTAACACTCAACCCAAAACGGGGCGTCCCAAAGTCAGCCTATACTGACTTTCCGGATAGCTCTTTTTGGTATATCTTTCTCCTCCTGAGGGTACTCTAACTCCAAACTATTCCAAATCAAGGAGAACGTTATGCGGAATCACGTTCCCGGCCATCGAAATAATACGCCTCCCTCTTCTGCTGCTGGTCATAGCGGCTCGTCGTCATCACCAGGCGTCAATTCACCTTCGCTTCCGATCTCCAAGCAGCTCGAGGCTAATATCCACGCGCTCGGGGAGACGCTGGCGAACTGCGGAGACTTGATTATTCTTCCCTGGAGCTACGGTCCGCAACTGGAACAAAAGGCCGTTTCCGTTTATTTCGAAACGTTGGTTCGGGACCAGCGGCTTAACGATGTCAAGGAAGCGCTGCAAGACATGGCTTCGCACGAAATCGGGCCCGCTGCCGGGATCTCGGCGGACGATGTGATGCGTTTTTTCTCGAAGCACGGCGTCACCTCGCATCCCGTCGAGTTGATGGAGACGATCGGGCAGTCCGTAGCCGGCATGCTGGACGGGAAAGTAGTCATCTTCTGGGACGGATGGGACAAAGCGACCGGATATGTAGCGCTTGACGTGGCTCAGCGGCAAGTTGGCGAGCCGGTTAACGAACCTGTTGTCCAAGGGCCTCATAACAGCACGATCGAAGATCTGGGCAGCAATATCGGCATGATCCGGGGACTGCTGAAATCGCCGGGACTGAAATTCGAATACCGGACAGCCGGCGCCGAGAGCCGCAGAAACTTCGCATTCGGTTATTTGGACGGCGCAGTGAATCCGGAGACGCTGCGCGAGTTCAAACGCCGGATCGATCAGATCGACCAGGAAGAGATTATGGAAACGTCCTATCTGGAGGAATGGCTCGGGGAAGCCCGCTATTCGCCTTTTCCCCAGGTCCGGTATACGGAGCGGACCGATACTGCCATCGCCGCACTGCTCGACGGCAAGATCATTGCCATGGTGAACGGTACGCCCTCCGTCCTGATCTGTCCGGGAAATTTCCTGGAGTTTTTCATGTCCAGCGAAGACTATTATCACCGGTCTATTTTTTCGTCCTTGATCCGTCTGCTCCGGCTGGTCTCTTTTGTTATCGCGCTGCTGCTCCCCAGCACGTATATCGCCTTGTCGACGTTTCATTCCGAGATGATTCCGACCGTCTTGCTGCTGGCCATATTGAATACCCGGGAAGGGATTCCGTTTCCGGCTTTTCTGGAAGCGCTCATTATGGAATTTTTTTTCGAGCTGCTGCGGGAAGCCGGTATACGTCTGCCAAGACCGATCGGTTCCGCGGTCAGCATTGTCGGCGCGCTGGTCATTGGGGAAGCGGCGATCCAGTCCAAGATCGCGTCGCCCGTTATGGTCATTGTCGTCGCTCTGACCGGAATCGCCTCCTTTTCCCTGCCTCAATACAATATGGCCATTGCGGTCCGGATATTGCGCTTCCCGTATATGGTTCTGGCTGCGACATTCGGAGGACTCGGCATTATGTTCGGCTTTATCCTGACGCTGCTGCACCTGACCGCGCTGCGCTCGATCGGCCAGCCTTATCTCGCTCCTGCGGCGCCGCTCGATTTGAAGCAATGGCGGGATATATTCTGGATCGTTCCGCGCAAGCTATTGCTTCATGCTCCGCGCAACCGGCATCTGCATAAAAAGACCGCTGGGAGGAAGTAACCTCGTGAAATCCCGTTCGTTTGCCGCCGTAGCTTCCCTTATGGTGTTAATTCTAACAACTGGCTGTTGGGACAATGAAGAGCTGACCGGGTACGGATTCGTTCAGGCGGTAGCCATCGATCTGACGAAAGATGGCGAGTTTCAGCTGACCACCCATTTCTACAGCCCCACGGGTGGTGCGGAAATGCGGGATAGCGAGCAGCAGAAGCAAAGCGGCATCAATATTCAAACGCAAGGGAAAACGATCTTCGAAGCGGTTCGGGATATTCCGATTCATTTCGGTCGGAAGGCCAAATGGGATCATCTGCGGGTCATCCTGCTCGGAGAGCAGGTGCTGCGGACGCAAGGCGTCGGAGCGATTCTCGAATATTTCTCGAGGGATCACGAACCTCGGGGAACGATTCTCCCGCTCGTAACGAAAGGACCGGCCAGCGATTATTTGAACATTAAACCGTATATCGAACATACGATCGGTCAGCAGTTGAAGCGGATGGAAACCGACGGTGCGGACTATGCCGCGAAAACGTCCAAAATTCCGCTGTTCGAGCTGGCGATTCAATTAAAAAGCGCGACAGGCGTATCGACGGTCCCTTATATTCATCACGACGGCGGACAGCAGGATGTCACGGTCTCCGGCATCGCGCTGCTAAAGGACGGCAAGCTGGCGAAAGCGATCGTGACGCCTAAAGATACGCAAGCGCTGATGATGCTTACCAATAAGTACAAATCCGGCATATTGGAATACCCTTGTTCGGATGGCGAAGGCGAGGAATCGTTCGAAGTTCTCGATGCTGCGACCCGGTTATCCCCCCGCGTCGAAAACGATCAGGTCACCGTACGGGTCAAGACCCGGATTGCCGGAGCGGTAGGAGAGCTGCGCTGCTCCCGAATCACGAAAAACGCCGAGAAGGAATCTTTGGAAGACCGCCTCAAGCGCCAGGTCGAACGGCAAATCCGGAAAACACTTTCGTTCCTCCAGCGGGAACGGATGGACGCGCTCGGCATCGGCAATCAGGTATACCGAAAAGAACCGGCCTTATGGAAACAGTGGCAGCCGGAATGGGGAGAACATTTCGCCAAAATCCGCTTCCACCTCGACGTTGATGTCCAGGTATTAAATACGGGGATGAACGTAGGAAAACCATTCGGCAGAGAGGATGAATAGGTTGCTGGCCAGGCTGACTTTTGTTCTTCTGTTTGTTGCGGTGATTGTTGGCAGCGGCATGCGGCAATGGAGCGGCGCGGAGAGACGCGACCGGATCGTTTACGGGTCGCTGATGCTGCCCGTTTTATATCTCGGGATTATTTTCGTAACCGAAGCGCACTGGCCGAATATCGATACCTTGTTCCACTCTATCTTTGCCGGTCCGGCCAAACGGATTGTCGATTTGTTCCAACCAGGAGGATAACGTCCCATGAGCAAGCAAGAGAGCGTCAGTTCGGCCCAGATGAGCATGCTGTTCCTCTCCTTTATGACCGGTTCGTCGATCGTCATCGTTCCTGCTCCGCTCATCAACGCAGCCGGGAACGGAGCCTGGCTCTCTCTGCTGCTGGCCTGGCTGATCGGCTTTCTCCTGCTGGGCTGTGTTCTGTATCTATACCGGAAATATCCCGGGATGTCCTTCATCCAGTACAGCCGTCATACGCTAGGCGGATGGCTGACCGCGATTATACTCCTCCCTTACGTGTGCGTCATGTTCTGGCATGTGGCCGGGATCGTAAGCGAAATCAGCGTGTTCTTCAAAAGCACGATGCTGAGAGAAACGCCGAGTTATGCGATTAATGCGCTCTTTTTTATCGCGATCGCCCTCACCGTCCGCAACGGCATTGAAGTCATAGCCCGGATGGCCGTAATATTGTCTACCTTGATGTTCGGCTTCATCATTCTGATTCTGGGTCTCGTTGCGCCGATGTACCACCCGGAATATCTCGAACCGATCATGCCGCAAGGGATCGGGCCGATTTTACACGGCGCTTATATCGCTTACGGCTTCCCCTATTCGGAGCTTGTCGTCTTCGCCATGCTCCTGCCGTTCGTGCGGAAGGAAGAAGGCGGCAAGGTTGGCAAACATCTATTTTTTGCGCTGATCCTTAACGGCTTCACCCTGCTCGCTTCTATCGTGAGCAGTATGATGGTGCTCGGTCCTTTGGCCGGCGATCTCAAATTTTCTCTCTATCAGCTCTCCCGCTTAATTTTCGTGAGGGAAATTATCGAGAGAATCGAGTCGGTGATCGGCTTCTCGCTGACCGTCGGTTTTTACATCAAAAGCGCGATCATGCTGTACATTCTGATGAAAGTTTTGTCGCAGCTGCTTCATTTGAAGGATGACCGTTTTCTCGTGTATCCCGTCGCCATGATCTGTATGCTGCTGTCGCTGACTACGTATCGCGATGAGACGAGTCTCGGGGAGCAAGTGAATATCATCTGGCCCCTGCTCGACAACACCGCCTATATCGCCCCGATGCTCCTGATCGCTGTCGTGTCGTTGATCCGCAGACGGATGCCGGCGTGATCGTCCTGCTTTGCAGCGTGGAGAGGAGAGAACTGATTAGAGCGGTTTGTACCTGTTATTTTGTCTATATTCCGCTTGGATGGGAATATAAGAGCGGTCTGGGGCTGCTAAGATCGGCGAAACGGGCGCAGGTCCGACCGGTGGGCTGAAATAAAAGGTGCAAACCGTATGTCTCTGGCCGACCAATATGACGAAAATAGAGACTGCCAGAAACTCTTATAATGTGGCAGAACCCGCACGCAGGTTTTCGTTTCAGCTAATAAGAACACACGTTCTGTCTTGTTGCTTGAAAGAGTTGTACGGCCTCCTGCCAAGTTGAAGAAGTCCCCCAAAACCTCGTCCATGTGCGGCTGGAGCCAAGGTGTACGTTCTCTTCTACATAGGCTTTCGTCCGCGTTTGCACGTAAAAAACCGTCCGGACGCTCGACGCTTACCGGACGGTTTTTCGTAATGGTTTGTTCACCTGCCGCCGGTCTGCAGGCAGCGCATCTTCTCCAAATGTTTGACCGTAGGCGTCAGATTGGACAGGAAGTATGCTTCTCTCAGCCGGCGCGACGGCGAACTGTTCTGCAAATAACCGGCTCCGCCGTAGTGCAGCATGCAAGTCTGGACAGCTTTGAGCGTCAGATACGTGATCTCCAGCCTCGCCTTCACCGCCTCGGGCCACTGCTCGGACAAATGATCGCTGGAAGCCAGCCTATATATCGTTTCCCGCAGCGGCGCAAGCTCTGCCTCGAGATCGTCCGGCTGAACGCCGATGTAGCTGCAGCAGCCGCTCTGCCGGTCTCTTACTTTGTGCATCGATTGGATCGAAGCGTCCGTAACGCCGAGGCCGAGCGGAATCTGGTACATCAGAAACTGGGGACGAATCGAGGCAACGAACGCGTCCGCCTGCTCGGAGAGTATCCATTCATCCGGCACGAACACATCGTCGAACTCGCAGCTGTACGTTGCGCTGCCGTTAATGCCGATATAATACACCTTCTCGCGCAGCGTCAATCCTTCGGAACTGCAACGGATGAAAGCCATAATCCGGGTATCGTCATCAACAGCGGCCACTACGCCGAAACCGTGATCCGCTCCGAGATTGGACACGCTCGGCAGCACCCCGGAGAGGAAATACCCGCTCTCGCTTCGTCTCGCCTTCAGACATAACTTTTCGAGCCCGGCGTAATATTTCATCGGGTTGGACAGCCCTGTGCCTCCGAGCATTTCCCCGTTCTCCAGACGCGGCAGCACGTTTGCCAGCAGATACGGGTTGCCGCTTCTGCGCAGATAGGTCATTGCCGTCAGATGACACCATAAGTTAAATCCGGTCGTCATGCACACCTTGGACGTTTCCTCGACCAGTCTCACGCCTTCCGTCACAATTACGGGCTCGGGCAGGGGGCGGGACGGCAGCAGACCGGATGTTCCCAGCTTTGTTAAGTATTCGCGCGGGTATAACGCTTCCGCGTCCACTTTCTTGACGATCGGTTTTAAGTAAAGATCGATAAGTCCGTTCAGGAGATTTTTTCTGGCAGCTTCCTCTGTAACCATCCTCTTTCCACCCCTGATCCGCAAATAGCTTTTATTTGCCGGGCAAAATCTCCGTGATGGAGTCGATCGGCGCTTTCACCGCTTCCCGAGCTTTTTTGACGGCCGCTTCGCCCGGAGCGTCGTAGAAGCACAAACATTTGGTCATGTCCTCACATACATAGGTTCTGGAAAACGATACTTCCGGCACTTCCGCATAATGGACGGAATTGTTTTTCTTCCGCTCCAGGTACTGATCCATCGTCAGGTTCTCCGGCAAGTTCCATTCCACCAAATAATTCACGACTTCCTTCTGCTGCTTCACTTCCTCCAGATCTTGCCCGATCAGGCGAACCGGCTTGCTCAGGATGACCGGGATGCCCGCGCTGCGCAAGCTCGCATTCAAAATGTCCCGTCCCGCCGATTCGAAAATGAAAAACGCGCGGCTCCAATCCTTGGACACTTGAACCTCGATTACCGTTACGTCCTGCGACGCCAGCTCTTTCTGAAGCTCGGCGATTTTTTGCTCGAAGCCTGCTTTATCCTTCACGATACCATTCAGTGCCGATTCTACCAAATACAAAGTCATTTGTATCTCTCCTCAAGGTATATTTTTAAAACCTACTATACCTAGTGATTTTAATTTACTTGGTATAAAAAATCAACTCATTCATCAGCGGAATATGGTATGATGGACAAAAAATCATTTTCGGAGGTTCTTCGATGAAAGAAAGATACGACCTGCCCTGCAACATCGCCCAGACGCTGAACTTGATCGGGGATCGCTGGACGCTGCTTATCATTCACGAGATCATGATCGGCAACTCGACTTTTAATCAGATCAAATCGTCGCTGGAAGGCGTCTCCTCCCGACTGCTGTCCGAGCGACTCAAATATTTGGAATCCGCCGGCCTGATCACCTCCCAGCTGTACTCGGAGCATCCGCCCCGTTACCGGTATACGCTCACAAGCAGCGGTCAAAATTTGGAGCACGTCTTTCATAGCATGGTGCTCTGGGGCAGGCAGCATCTGCAGAAATGCTACAAGAAGCTTATCCACGAATCGTGCGGACACGAGGTCGAGATCTCGTATTATTGCTCACACTGCAACGAAAATGTGTCCGATCTGAAAGTGGTGGAAATCGGCGCAACCGCTCCAAGTCTCCAGCTTAACCCCACATAAGCCTTAACTTTAACCGTTACGGCGCGCCATTCGCCGTGCGTCTTCCACGAATCCGCCCCCGCTGTTGTCCGCCAGCTCGTCGCTGCGGGCTGCCGGCAACAGCTACTCGTGCGAGGCCGCCCCCCACAGCTTCTCAATCCATCGCTCCAATGCACGCACCGCCCGGTCTAGCAGCAGTCCGCATAGCCCGATGAAGACGATGCCGGCAAATACGAGATCCAGCCGCAGTAAATTGCGCGCGTCTACGATCAAGTAGCCGAGTCCCGACTGCGCCCCTACCATCTCCCCGGATACGAGGAAAATCCATGAAGTACCGATTGCGATATGAAGACCGTTCGCGATATAAGGGAACGAGGCCGGGAATATAATTTTGGTCAGCAAATGAATCCGCTTCATCTCCATATTTTGCGCTACCTTCAAATAAATCGGCTCTACCTTGCGGACAGCCGAGACGGTGGAGAGCAGCACCGGGAAAAACGCCGCCAAAAAGATAATGACGATGGCCGGAGCATCTCCGATCCCGAACCAGAGCACGATGAACGGAGACCAGGCGATCGGCGACACCGGACGAAGCAGCTGGACGATCGGATCGACAATCGCCCATGCCCGTTTGAGCAGTCCAAGCGTCAACCCCAGCGCGACGGCCAGAACGACCGCGCTCACATATCCGGCAGCGAAGCGAAGCAGGCTGACTCTCAGATGCTCGAACAACGTGCCGTCCGCGATCAGCGAGACGATGCCTTTTGCAACGTCCAGGGGCGGCGGGAATAACGATTTCTCATATTGCCCGATCAGTACAGCGGCCTGCCATACCGCGATCAGCAGTGTAAATCCGATCAGCACATTCGTTGTTTTGGTCATTGTCTTCATGATTTACCGAGCGCTTCCTCTATGAACGAATTATCCACGAACTCTTCAAACGTCGGCGGATTGTCCGACAGCTTCATTTCCTTCATATATTCCCGAAGCTCCTCGTAGGACGCTTTGTCGAGCTTCAAATCGTCGTACTTGATCCACTCCAGGGACAAGCCGAGCACCTCGTCTTCGACATTCATATATTTCTTTAAAATTTGTTTGGCTTGCGCGTCTTTTTGTTCCGCTTTTTGTCCCGCTTTCACATATTCCGCAACGAACTCCTTGACCGCCTCCCGGTCTTTCCGGATCAGATCGCCCCGGATAACAAGCCCGCAATCGACGGAATCCTTCCACAGCTGCTCGGACTGGAACAGCACTTTGCCTTTCTTGATGACGACGGATTTGGCGCCGAACGGCTCGGCGACAACATAACCGGCAATCCGTTTCTCGGACAAGGCGGCCGGCATCTCGGCAGGCGGGAGCTCCACCACTTTGACGTCGCTGTATTGCATGCCGTGTTGTTTCAGCATTTGGTAGAGCAGCACGTTGTGAGTCGAGAATTTGTGCGGAATCGCAAAGTTTTTGCCTTTCAGATCGCTTACCGTCATAATATCGTTCGACGATACGACCACATTGCCGTCCTTATGGCCAAGTGCGACGGTCTTCAGATCGATCCCCTGCTCCTTCGCCCGCATCGCCAGCTCGATCAGCACCGACGCCCCGTCGATATTGCCGGTATTCAGCGCGTCCATCAGATCCGGCCACGAGCCGAATTTGACCAGCTCCAGCTCGAAACGGTTAAATTTGCCCTTGCCCAGCTCTTCTTCTATGTAGAGGGGGGCGGCGTGTGTAATCGGCAAATACCCGATCCGGATCTTGCGTTTGCCGGAATCTCCGGACGTTTCCTTCCCGGTTCCTTGCCCGCATCCGGTCAGCGCCAGCAGAAAGGCAATCATAATGACCGCGGCGGTATAAGCTTTGCGGGAGCTGTTCATAAGCCTCATTCGGATCTTCTCCTCTATATCGTATATTCCTCGGGCTGCGCGGAGCCGTTGAAGTGAAAAAACTCGAGAATCTGCTTGCGGAAAAGCTGGAATTCCCCATGTCCCCGGTCTCGCGGCCTGGCCGTATGGACATGAATTTCCTTATGGATGCCTCCGGGGTTCGCGTTCATGATCAGAATCCGGTCGGATAAATAAACCGCTTCGTCGATGTCGTGGGTAACCAGGATGATCGTCGTACCGGACTGGGATTGGATACGCAGCAGCTCGTTTTGCAAGTGATAACGGGTAAACGTATCCAATGCCGCGAAAGGTTCATCCATCAAAATCAGCTCCGGCTCGATGGCGAGCGCTCTCGCCAAGGCGACCCGCTGCTGCATCCCCCCCGACAGCTGGCGCGGAAACAATCCGGCCTTGTCTTCCAGCCCGACAAGCTTCAAGTAATCGAGAGCTTTCGCTTTGCGCTCAACAGCCGTTAATTCGGTTTCCTCCAGGCCCAGTTCTACGTTTTTCAATACCGACCGCCAGGGAAGCAGCCCGTAATTTTGAAACATCATGACACACTTCCGGTTAGGACGGGATACTTCCTCGCCGCCGAACCATACGGTTCCGCTGTCCTTTTTTTCGAATCCGCCGATTATACTGAGCAGCGTACTTTTACCGCAGCCGCTCTGACCGAGCAAAGAGACGATCTCCCCCTTGCCTACGCCAAACGAAACACGGTGCAGAACCTGATCCGAAGTTGACTTCGTATTGGCAAAGCTCTTACACACATCTACCACTCGAACGGCTTCCAACTGCTCCAATCCGCGATCCCTCCCCAAACGATGCGACGCCCTTGATAACAATTTTAATAATTCCTATCTGTTTAGTTGTATTTAACTATTGGTTATCTTATTATACTTTGTATATAAATACAACCTTTATTTTTGAAGGAGCTGATTTTTTTCTGTTGGTCAAATCTCGCGCTTGTCCGGGCAAAATAAAAAGCCCTTGTTAGACAAGGGCTTGAAGCGGATGTTCGGGCATCTTCTAATCGGGAGTAACCGGCATTCTTCGTTTATGAGCAAATCTCGTTTTTCGCTGTCGCCTCACACTAAGCTATAGGGGGGCAACTACGTGTGCCAAAACCCAATTCATTTCAATAACAAGAACGAGGATTAGAAGGCAGGCAATTCCAAAGTCTTTATTGCTCCATCCATTTGAAAGAAAACGGTAGATGACCAAGGCTGTGATTTGCAAAGCTGTCAAAGCAAAATACCAGCCTTCATATCTAAAAACGGTCAAAGAATCGAACATTCTCCCAAGGAGTATAAAGAGGAACAGCCAAGCAAAACCAAGATAATACAGTACATGGGTGTTGCTATTCCTTTTTGCTCGAGTGATCATCTTTCCACCAGGTCTCATCAGGAGTAACCGGCATTCTCCGCTTATGCTCGGAACGCAGATACCGGGTCTCGATTTTCTCCCGGGCGTTGTCGCTCACCGGTTTGCCCTCCAGGTAATCATCGATCTCGTCGTAGCTGAAGCCAAGCTCGTCTTCGTCGGTGCGGCCGGGGTTATGGTCCAGCAAGTCGGCGGTCGGCACCTTGTAAATGAGCGAGTGCGGCGCGCCCAGATGCTCCAGCAGCTGTTTGCCCTGACGTTTGTTCAATCCCGCCAGTGGTGTCACGTCACAGCCGCCGTCGCCGAATTTCGTATAAAATCCGGTCAGCGCTTCCGCGGCATGATCGGTGCCTACTACCAGCAGATCGTAGTGGCCGGCCAAATCGTAATGAACCTTCATCCGTTCCCGCGCCTTCGTATTCCCTTTCCAGTAGTCGGACAACATCTCGCCCGTACCAGCCTGGAACGCTTGCATCGAGCAATCGACCGCATCTTTTATGTTGATCGTCACCACGTGGTCGGGGTTGATAAACGAAAGCGCGGCTTGGGCATCGTCTTCGTCCAGTTGGACGCCATAAGGCAGCCGGACCGCTATGTACGTATACGGCTGGCCCGATTCCTGTCTCAGCCGCTCCGCTGCCAGCTGACACAGCCTGCCCGCAAGCGTGGAATCTTGCCCGCCCGAAATGCTCAGGACGAGACCCTTTTTGCCGGATGTTTTCACATAGTCGATTAAAAATTGGACTCTCTTCTCGATTTCCGCCGCGCTATCGATCGCCGGTTGTACGCCGAGCTTGCGTATTATTTCCTGCTGCAACGTTTGCATGATGGTTCCGTCTCCTTCGTATCGATCTAATCAGTGCTGCCTGTCGGCATGTATATCCACATTATACACGTTAATCGCGAAACGTTCACAACGATTCAATGCGTTATACCAAAGCGTTCCAAAGCTTCCGCCGAATCCATTTACGTCCCCCTTATTATCGGGTAGACTGATTAGGATAGAAAATGAAGAGAATTTTGTTTACATAATAAATATTACGTAAACTATGTTCGAATTCTGCATGTCGAGGTGATCCCTATGAACGTCATTAAACTGAAAGACCGCCAAGAGCTGGACAAACGCGTCCCGGCCATGCCCTGGTATGTCGAGCAGTTTATTAATTATAAGCTGCCGGACCTGTCCCCTTCCTCCCTGCTTGAATATGTGCGCGATTACGAAACGTTTTTCTCCTGGCTGATGGCCGAAGGGCTGACCGAAGCTGCCGCCTGGCGCGATATCCCGATCGAGGTGCTTGAGAAGCTGCGCATGGAGAATATCAACACGTACCGGATGTATCTTTCATCGAAAAAAGACGGCGCCAATACGAGAACGACGATCTCCCGCAAGCTCTCCTCGCTTCGTTCGCTCTTTCATTACTTGAGCCAGATCGCCGAGGATGAAGATTATTATCCCCTGCTCAAGCGGAACGTAATGGCCAAAGTCGAGATCAAGCGGACGCACAAGCCGAAAGACACCGCCGCGAAGCTGGAAGGAAAGCTGCTGCAGGAAAAAGAGATTCTCGAGTTTATCGGCTACATCCAAAGCGGGTACCCCCAGGACGTGTGCAACAACAAGCAAGCGTTATATTCATATGAGCTTAATAAGGTTCGCGACGTCTGCATCGTCAGCCTGGTCTTGAATACCGGTCTGCGCGTCTCGGAAGTGGTCAATTTGAGTATAGACGATCTGGACCTGAAGAAGAAGCTGGTATACGTGTTCCGGAAAGGTAAAAATGACGAGACGTTCAAAACGCCCGTTTACTTCCGTCAGGAAGCGGTGGAATCGCTGACCGCCTACCTGGAGATCCGCTCGCTTCGCTATGCCCCGGACAAAAAAGAAAAAGCGCTGTTTCTCGCCGTCGCCAACGGATCAAAAGAAGGCAAACGGATGACGAAACGCGCCATTCAGGAAATGGTCATTAAATATGCCAAATATTTCGGCAAGCCGTACTTATCGGTCCATAAGCTGCGCCATTCGTTCGCGACCGACTATTATTTGCGCAACGACATTTACAAAACCCAGGAGCAGCTCGGCCACGCCTCCCCCGAGACCACGCAGATTTATGCGCACCTGACGGACAAAACGATGGCCGAAGCGATCGACCGGCGAGAGCCTTAACTTCGACAATACCGCAGACTCCTTATCCCCGTCCAACCGGATCGGGGATATTCGCCGTCCGCATCGTCCGTCGGACTCTTCTCAGCTTACGATCCCCCCGCTCGTTCGAGTACGGAGCGAAGTCGATCCGGATCGGGACGCAGCCGGCTTGCCGGCACAGCTCCTGCATCATCCCTTCGACCGTCCGCTCCGTCAACTGTTTATGCGCGGCTTCAACCCGAAGCGAAATCCGCACATGATCCGCCGCCAGCTGCTCCACTTCGTATTCCTCAATATGCTCGGATGCACGAATGACCGTTCTCGATATAAAGTCAGGGAAGATCGGAATGAACCGGGCGGGATCTTCGGCAGCTGGGATATAAAACAAATCGTCGCATCGCCCGTCGATCGATTCAATCGCCGTGTAGGGGGACCCGCAAGGGCATGGCTCCCTTCTCTCGGTCAACATATCGTTTAGGCGGTAACGAATAATCGGCTGCGTGATGCGGGAGAAGTCCGTTACGATCGGGACGAACTTGCCGAGCTCGGCGTCCACAACTTCTTTCTCGATATGAACGATATCTTCATTCAGATGCAAGGTGCCGTGCTCGCATGTCGCGGCCAGAAAACCTTCCGTACATTGGTATACCTGATGCACCGGGCGGATGAAGCTCTCCTCAATATAGAGCCGGTCCAGCGGGTCCAGTACTTCCGCTACCGAGATCAGCCGGTTCGGACGGACGTTCATCGAGCCCGAGCGATGGGCTTCTCCAATGATCCGGAGCATGGACGGCGGAGCGACGACAACGGTCGGACGGTAGGCATTCATTTGGGCGATCAGTTTGTCGGCCGGTGCCAGCAAGTCGAAATAAACGAACTGCAGCCTTCCTTGATTGACGCTTTGATATAAATTGCTGTTCGCACGCAAGAAAAAAGCGACCCGCTCCCGCCTCGCGAATGCGCCCGGCAGCAGCTTGGCGAGCACCGTCCCGGCCCAGGCGAGACGTTCGCGCTCGCTGACCAGGAACAACCCGCGATTGCCGCTCGTACCCGAGGACAATCCGACCGTAACCGAACCGATCTCGGGCCGGAAATCGCGGGTCTGCTCCGCCCGAAGCGCGGCATTCATCGCCTCATCCTTGCGGATGCCGATCGTGTTCAACCGGTCGAAATGCGTCATCATATCCGATTTGTCGATTACCGGAAAGCTTCTCCACTGCTCGTCAGGCAACCCTTGCCACAACTCCCGGTAGTAAGCGGATAAAGCTCGTACCCGTGCGATATGGCGCACGATTTGCTTTTCCTGCCATTGCAGCAGTTGGTCTCTGGAGCGGATTCGTCCCAGCATCCGGGTACGGATATATGCGGAAGCGGTAAGCGCGAGCTGCTTCATCTTCATCCGTTCTCCTCCTTCCCCGCAGGGACGCCATATTCCCGGCAATGGCTTGGCATAATTCGCAGATTCGGCCGATCTTCGTGCAGCCTGCACAGCTTCTCGAAGCTGGTCCGGTAGTCGCTCCGGCTCGACATAATGATACTTGCGGCGGGGTGCGGCGGTCGCCGCTCGCGATACGCGTGGCTCGACCATACAGCATCTGCGCACAGGAATAGCTCCTCATCTTCCGTCGTCACAAACACGCCCATCTGTCCCGCCGCATGACCGGAGACGTCTACAGCCACCACGCTTCCGTCACCGAATAGATCGCAGCCTGTAGAGAAAGGCAGGTCGTCCGGCAGCGGCTGCCAGCTGTCTCCGCTCCCCTCCAGAAGCACGGCGCGTTCGGCGAAATCGGGCGGCATCAAATCCGGCAAAAAACCGCCGCGAAGGGCGCTCCAGCCTCGCTTCCCCTGAATGGCTTCGTACGCGGAACGGAAACAGTAAAACGCCGCCTCCGGAAAATCCCGCAGCCCTGCAATATGATCCGCATGAAAATGGCTGACGATCACGGTCCGGATCTCCTCCGCCCGCTTGCCGAACTTGTCCAGCAGCTGTGAAGCCGCAGATTGCCGTTCCTCAAAAAAGACGGGCGTCATTTCCCGGTAGATCCAATAGGGCCAACCGGCAGCAGCGTCAAAAAAACGGGAAGCATACCCGGTGTCGAACAAGAGGATTCCGCGTTCCGGGTGCTCGATAACGGCAAAGCCGGCAGGAAACCGCACTTTCGCACGCGAACCTCCCCGGATCGTAACCCATTCCGGATGTGTGCAGTAGCCGGCCGTCAGCCACGTAACGGTTACCGTCGTGCGGTTAATAGCTTTCATATGGGTACCTCCAGATCCTAGGCTGCACAAATCCGCCCTACTTGTGATGCTCCCGCCACCAGTCCGCAAATCTGGCGAGTCCTTCATCCACCCTTACGTTTGGCTTATAACCGAGCAAACGTCCCGCTTTCCCGATGTCGAGCGTCTGACTGCGGCTCACCACCCCGATCGTATAACGGGTAAACGGAGGTTCGCCGGGAAGCCGAAGCAGCCGGTACACCGTTTCCAGCCCCGCCGCCAACCGATCAGCTGTCGGATAAGCGAGATGGCGATAACGCGGCGTTACCCCCAATTGACCGAACAAACGGTTAACCGCGTCGACAAATTGAACCGGCTCGCCGTTGCTAATATTGTAAGTTTCGCCCAAAGCCGATTCGGAGGCCTGGGCGCAGCACAGCAGCGCATCTACCACGTTATCGACGTAAGTGAGATCGATCAGTGCCCGGCCGCCGTCAATAAGCGGGATGCCAACCTTGTCGTTCGCCCGCATCAGGCGGGGGAACAAGGCGGGATCGCCCGGTCCGAATATCGCCCGCGGGCGAATGATCAGCGACGGCAGTCCGGCAGCGAACGCCTCGCGTACCCGGCATTCCGCTTCGTATTTCGTACGGGCATAATCGTTCGCGAACCGGCTGGGCAGCTCGCTGTCTTCCGTCAGATTGAATTGGTCCGTGTAGTTGAAATAAACGCTCGGAGTGGAAACATGAACGAACCGCTGAACCGAATGCACCCGTGCCGCGTCCAGCAAAAACCCGGTCGCCGTAACGTTGGATTCATAAAAATCCCGGTATCTCCCCCAAGCCGACGATAAAGCCGCACAGTGGAACACGACGTCCTGTCCGGCAACAACCCGGTGAACGGCTTCGCGGTCCCGCAAATCCAGCTTGACGAAGCGGATTCCTGCGCCGGACAGCGCTTTGCCGGCCTGCTCGTTCCGGCCGACAGCCGTGACGTCCCATCCGAGCTCGAATAGCCGTTCAGCCAGCCGTTTCCCCAAAAACCCAGTGCTTCCCGTAACCAGTGTTCTCATCCGTCACCATTCCATTCCAGATCGATCGTGCTCGTCTCCAGCAGCGAGACACCGCGTCTGCGGCTCATATGGAACAGTTCCCATAATGAGAAGAGTTGCGACCAAAACGGAAGCGGATCGCGGAAACGGATCAGCACATCCCGGCTGCGGAGCATCGCCCTTACCGTTTCGACGCGAGCCACCCACGGCATGATTGGCCGTGCCGCCTGCACGCCCATCATCATACCGATCATCGCCGACCGGCCGGCAGGCGGCTGAATGAGCGGCCTTTCCCCGTTCTCCGGAGCGGAACCGAGAACCGTCTCGGCGATCCCGTCCTCCGGCGCGAAGAGATGAAGCCCGCTTGTCGTCCGTGGGTTGCACTCGATCGGGTATACGGTACCTTCCCTATCCACGATAAAATCGAACGCCAGCTGTCCGTTCAGCCTCTCGGCTGCGACGAACGTCTCCACCCAGCGAAGTACAGCCGGATGCTCGATCGCGGCGAAATGAACCGATGCCCCCATCCCGGCCCGGTAACGCGATTCGTAAGCCGCATGGGCAAGCAGCCGGCCGTCCTTGGCGATGCTGTATGTGCAAACCGGCGTACCCTCAATAAACCGCTGCAGCACCCAAGGGCAGTCCGGCGTCAAAGAATCCGGAGCCTGTATGGGCGGGCCGCCGGCACTTCGCTCGATGATCCGGACCTTTGATGCAAAACGGGAGAATACGGGCTTTAGTACGTACTTGTGTGACACGGATAAACCGGCCGCTTTGTCCTTCAGCTCCGCTTCGCTCGTGATCCGGTGCGTTTCGGGAACAGCCAATCCGTTTTTCTCCACCAACCGGATAAATTCATATTTGTCGTGCAAACCCAGCAGTGCGGGAAGCTGATCGGCAAACACCGCAGCCCCTTCCGCTTCCAGTCTCGCCCGATATTTAACCACATAAAATAGTTCTTCGCAGGTTGGCACGACTAGAGCGATCCGGTACCTTCGAATGAGCCCGACCAGCCCGTCGATAAAAGCTTCCGTATCGTCTTTCGGCGAAGGAACGGACGCGGAACCGGATACGAACCGGGAATACCGGCATACGAACCGTTTCAGACTGTCGCACACATATACCTTCCGTCCTGCCGCATGGAACAGCCGGACCCATTCCAGCGCCGCCGGCGCACGGGCGCCGGTGATAAGCACGGCTTGTGGTTCAATACTCAAGGATCATGCCCCCCAGAGACAATCCGGCTGAGGTGCCGAGCAGCAAGATCCGGTCTCCGCGGTTGATCCGGCTGCGGCGTATCGCCTCATGAAGCCCCATCGGGATCGAGGCGGCGATCGTATTGCCGTGATCCGGCGTAATGTACATAAGCTGATCTTCCGTGATACCCAGCTTTTTGCGGATCAGCCGCATCGCCATGGCGCTTCCTTGATGCGGAATAACCAGCCGGAAGTCGTCCATGCTCATCCCCGTCCCGGCTAACAGCGACGAGACGAAGTCCGGCAGCAGTTTGTAAGCCATCCGGAAAATAGCCTGGCCGTCCATGCGGAACAAATAGTGCTCGCGCGTCGATTCGCTGAATTGCCCGGCGTGAAGCCGCGTGCCGCCTCCGCGTATTTCGGACAAGCGGGCTCCGTTTGCGTAGGTATTAAAGGCGGTTCGTATAATTTTCGAGCCGCCGCCCTCCTCAGTTCTGCCGACAATAACGGCGGCCGCGCCGTCTCCGAACAGCGCCGCGCTTTCCTTATCGTCCCAATTCAGCCCGGTCGAAGCGATCTCTGCGGATACGAGCAGCAGCTTGCCGTACCGGCCCGCTTCCACCAGATACGACATCACATCGAGCCCGGCCAGAAAGCTCAGACAGGTCGAGTTGATGT
Organism: Paenibacillus sp. GYB004; assembly: GCF_036577605.1. Classification (NCBI taxonomy): domain Bacteria; kingdom Bacillati; phylum Bacillota; class Bacilli; order Caryophanales; family Paenibacillaceae; genus Paenibacillus; species Paenibacillus sp. GYB004. The sequence goes on along the minus strand of NZ_JARBDB010000004.1, from coordinate 82,523 downwards.
CGAAGGAGGGAATGCCGTGCCATTCCGGTCCGAGCGCTTTTTGTACCAGCGCAGCCGTGCAGGGGATCGGTTGTTCGGCCGTTCCGCTTGCATAGACGATACAGTCGATATCTTTCGGACACAGCCCCGCCGATTTCATCGCTTCCTTCGCCGCTTCCGCCCCCATATAGGAGGACGTTTCATCATCTATAAAATAACGAACCGACACGTCCGTTTTTTTGTAAACCCACCCTTCCGGCACTCCCAGCAGCCGGTCGATCTCTTCCGAGGTTACTTTTCGTTTCGGCATATATTTGCCGGTAGCGAGTATTTTCACACGTCTCGTATCCATAAGATGCCCCCAATCGTCAGCATACTACGATTTACGTATGGGGTAATTGTAGCAACTGGATGGTGGCGGGAAAAGTACTATCTTTAACTAGTACCTTGGGATCGGTCCGGCGGATATGCGATTCAGATGGTTACATAACAAATATTATGTAGCCTCTATTACGATCTATAAGACCTGCCCTAATTTTAATTAATGTAATTAAGTAGACGTGTAATTAATGCAGTTAACTAAATTTTATTTAATAACATTAATAACTATCATTTTGCCGTGTTCCTTCCATATCAACTGCCCTGTCTGCCGATCTTGAACAGGAATATCGCCCGTCTCCCCCCTTTCTCATTCAGCAGCCTTTCAGCTAATTCTCATGTTTTCTTCAACTTGTCTTCAGAACCGCTTCAGCTTAGGGAGATATACTGCGAGTTAGATGAGCGTTCGACGCGGAGAGGGTGCTGGCACATGGCTATTGAAGTATTTAACCGATATGAGAACAAGTATTTGCTGGACGAAGCGGCCTTCCACCGGTTTTCCAACAGGCTGCTGGAGTATATGGAGCTGGACGATTACAACAAGGAGCATTCGTTTTATTCCATCAGCAACCTGTATTTCGATACGAAGGACGACGCTTTGATTCGCAAAAGTTTATCGAAACCGAAATACAAAGAGAAGCTCCGGCTGCGGTCGTATGGCGTGCCCAATTCGGATGCGAGCGTATATCTGGAGCTGAAAAAGAAAGTGTTCGGTCTGGTCAACAAAAGAAGGTCGGCGCTCCGGCTCCAGGAAGCGTACAATTTCGTCAGAACCGGAATCGAGCCGGCCCCCATGCCTTATATGAACGCGCAAGTGATTCAGGAGATTCACTACTTCCTGCAGCGGTACGAGCTGGAGCCGAAAGTGTATTTGGCCTATGAACGAAAAGCACTGTTTAGCATCGATAACCGAGATCTGAGAATTACGTTCGATACGAACATCCGGTCGAGGCGGTACGACTTGATGCTGGAAGCCGGCGATTACGGCGAACCTTTGCTGGAGCCCGGGCGATGGTTAATGGAGGTTAAGGCCGAGAAGACGATCCCGATGTGGCTGGCGAGAATGCTTTCGGAGCATCAAATGTTTCGCACGAGCTTCTCCAAATACGGCAATGAGTACAAGAAATACGTAAAACACGGGAAAACCCGGCAAGGAGGCATGCAGTATGCTTGATTCTATTTTCAGTTCCGCCGCAGCCGCGACAGAGTTATCGTTGACCCATGCGCTCCTGACGATTCTGATGTCAATTGTCGTAGGCTTGGTGATCAGCTTCACCTATATGAAGACAAGCAGCCGCGGCGGATATTCGCCGAGCTTCACGCTGACGATGGTCGTTTTGCCCGCGATCGTTGCCATCATCATTTTGCTGATCGGAAGCAATATCGCGCGTGCATTCAGTTTGGCGGGAGCGTTCTCGATTATCCGGTTCCGCAGCGCGCCGGGCGATCCGAAAGATATCGCATACGTCCTGTTCACGATGGCGGCCGGCTTGGCGATCGGTGTCGGCTCCTTCGGATATGCCGTCTTGTTTACAGTTTGCCTCTGCTTGCTGATGTTTATTTTGAATTTGACCAAATTTGGGGTCAAGAAAGCTTCCCAGTTGATGCTGAAAGTGACGATTCCCGAGGATTTGAGCTATGAAGCGGTTTTCGACGGCGTGTTCAAGAAGTTTGACGTCAACTATGAGCTGCAAAAAGTAAGAACGACCGAGCTCGGCAGTCTCTATGAGCTGGTTTATCTGATCACGATGAGCACGGCCACGGATCAAAAGCAATTTCTGGATGCGATCCGGGTCCGGAACGGGAATCTGGACATTACCCTAACGATGAGTCCCACTACGACAGACTATTAAGAAGAACGAAAGGAAGATATCCATGACCCGTATGCGAACGAAAATAGGATGCGCCCTGTTATGCATGGCGACCGTCTTGGTCGCCTGCAACGGCGACAGCTCTACACCTCCCTCCTCTGCCCCAACCGATTCGGGGGCGGTATCGGCAGCAGCGGTGAATACGACGAATGTTGCGGGCGAACCCGAGAAATCGGCGTACAAAGACAGCGATTATGCGACCGATTGGACGCAAGAAAATCCGGTATATATCAAGCTGAACGGAACCGCTGCGACGATCGAAGGGACAGGCGCCAAAGCCAAAGACAAGTCCGTAGCCATAACGTCGCCCGGAACTTATGTGGTCAGCGGCACATGGGAGGACGGTCAAATTACGGTCGAAGTGTCGGACACGGAGAAAGTACGGCTCGTGCTGAACGGTGCGGACTTGACGAACAAGAGCGGCGCTGCCCTCTATATTAAAGAAGCGGATAAAGTCACGATCGTTTTGCAGGAAGGCACAACGAATAAAATCTCGGATGCGGCGAATTATGCTGCAGCGGGAACTTCCGATGACGAGCCGAATGCGGCTATATATAGCAAAGCCGATCTTACGTTAACCGGAACCGGCTCGCTGATCGTGCGGGGCAACTATAATGACGGATTGACGAGCAAGGACGATCTGAAAATTACAGGCGGCACGATTGAGATCCATGCGGTGGACGACGGACTATTAGGCCGGGATCTGGTCGCCGTCAAAGACGGAACGATCGCGATCGAAGCCGGCGGAGACGGCATCAAAACGACGAACGATACCGATGCATCAAAAGGCAGCATCGCCATCGAAGGCGGATCGTTTCGCATCAAAGCTGGAAGCGATGGCCTGCAATCTGCGGCGGCGATCCGGATCGACGGCGGCACGTACGATATCGTGGCAGGAGGCGGCAGCGCCAACGGCGCGGTAAGAACGGGCAACGATCGTCCGGGATCGTGGGGCGGTCCCAATACGGCCCAGCAGACGGCAGCAGATGATTCGCCCAGCACGAAAGGGATTAAAGCGGCCAAGACGATCCTCGTGACGTCGGGTACCTTAACTATCGATTCCAGCGACGATGCGGTACACAGCAACGGTACGATCTCGATCGCCGGCGGAGAGCTCCGGATAACGTCCGGTGACGACGGCATCCATGGGAATACTTCCATCGCCATTACCGGCGGCACGATCGATATTGCCAAAAGCTATGAAGGGATCGAAAGCTCGGAGATCACGATAACCGACGGGATCATCCGGCTTGTCGCCAGCGACGACGGCATTAACATTGCCGGAGGAAATGACGGCTCCTCGGTGGGAGGACGACCGGGACAAAATAATTTCACCGCGGCGGGTCAAGGCAAGCTTGTCATCCGCGGAGGCTCCTTGACGGTGGACGCAGCCGGCGACGGTCTGGATTCCAACGGCTCGATCGATATGACGGGCGGCACGGTCATCGTGAACGGTCCGACCTCGAGCGGCAACGGAGCTTTGGACTATGACGGAACGTTCACCATTAGCGGGGGCACCTTGATCGCCGCCGGAAGTGCAGGCATGGCCATGGCTCCTTCGGAACAGTCCGCCGGGCGTTCCGTCCTGATGACGTTCTCGCAGACGAAAGCGGCAGGAACGGTCGTCGAGCTGAAGGACAACAGCGGGAACGTCATCGTAAGCGCTACGCCTTCCAAAGCGTATCAAACGGTTGTGTTCAGCTCCCCGGCCCTCAAGCAAGACACGGCCTACACCCTCTATGCGGGTGGAACGAAAATCGTCGACTTTAACATTTCCGGCTCTGTCACCTGGTTGAACGAATCGGGAGTCACGAGCGGACGCAGCGCAGGTCCGGGCGGTGCAGGCGGCAATCCCGGCATGAATCGCGGACGCGGAGCCGGCACAGGTATGGAACGGCCAGCTCCATAAATCAACTGCTCCACTAGCAGCAAGCCGGCGCACAGCCGGCTTGTTTGTTTTTTCCTCAAATCCCCCTCCCAATCGCTTTCCCCTGCGATGCTCCTTTTAGCCGCCGATACATTGACTTCAAAAGATCCGCTTCCCCCCATTTCCAATCTTTGAGATAATCGAGCTAACTGCTTCAGATGCGTTGTCATCATTGTATCTCTATCCGGAAAGGCGGACATATGGATGTCAAACTTCTATAGTAAACTAGGCGTGGCTACGGTCATTAACGCCGCAGACTCCTACACCATGATCGGCGGATCGCTGATGCCTGCTGAGGTTATCGAGGCGATGGCGGATGCAGGCCGATATTTTGTTTCTCTGGAACAGCTGCATCTGAAAGCCGGTGAGCGGATCGCCCGGCTTACGAGAAATGAAGCCGCTGTCATTACAAGCGGCGCCGCCGCTGCACTGACGGTGGCGACAGCCGCTTGTATGACGGGTGCGGATGAAGCGAAGGCGAAGGCATGGCCTCTTCATGAGAGCTCAAGGAATGAGGTCGTTATTCATCGCTGCCAGCGCAACGGCTTCGACCTTGCGATCCGGCAAACCGGGGCAACCTTGGTTGAAATCGGAGATGCGGAAGGAACGATTGCCGAACAGCTGGAATCAGCATTGAGTGATCGAACAGCATGCGTCATTTATTTCGATACGGTGCAATTCGCTAAAGCGGCACTATCTCTGGAGGAAGTGATACGAATCTCCGGCTCGAAAGGCATCCCGGTCGTCGTTGACGCTGCGGCACAGTTGCCCCCGGTGAGCAACCTGTGGAGATATACGGAAATGGGCGCAGATCTGGTTATTTTCTCCGGAGGCAAGACGCTTCGCGGACCGCAAAGCACGGGATTTATCGTCGGGAAGGAACGTTATATTGCGGCATGCCGCCTCTTTGTGGGCGCCAGAAATTCAATCGCCAGGCCGATGAAGGTAGGCAAGGAAGAGATCGCAGGTTTGGTGGCCGCCATAGAGCGGTACGTCAATCTGGACCATGCCGCGATGAAGGAACACCATGAGCGGCTTGTCCGCCGTCTGTGTGAGGGTTTGAACCGGGCGGGCTGGCTCGCCGAACGGGTATATCCCGGTCCGACCGGACAGGATTACCCTCTAGCTCATGTCAAGCCGGATCATTCCGCCTGCACGGCAGAACAGTTGAGCAAGCTGCTGCTGGACGGGACCCCGTCCATCCTCGTAGCCTTGACCCCCGATCAGCAGGGACTGGCGCTGAACCCTCTTCATCTGAACGAGGTTGATGTCGGGCAAATCATTGCGCGGATGAGCGAGTTGCTGGACGAGGGGCAGAACGAAAGACCTTAGTACCGTCTTCGCATCAGTGTGCCGCTCCGGCTGAACATTTTATGCGGGAGTCGACCCCCGTTCAGTTGAACACGGGGAACGCTTTTTCTGCAGCGGCTCCAACTAATATTAACGCCCTGCTGCGGATTGCCTAAGCAATCCGCAGCAGGGCTTTCGGTTTGCTACTTTTACCTTCTTTTACCGGTACGATCTTGCCTTAGCGGCTTATACCGGTTGTCCGGTCCGTTCTGGAGCTGAGGCGGCATCGTATTTGACCCATACCGCTCCTTTATCCGAGCTCTCCAGGCACTTGTCGATAAACCGTACGCCGTCGGCCCCTTCGCTGATGCGCGGATAATCCGCCGGTTCGGCGCCGGTGAGCGTCCCGTCTCTAAGCAGTTTTAACAATTCTCCGCTGAATGCGGCGTAAATATTCGCAAACGCTTCATATAAGCCTTCGGGATGGCCGCCGGGAAGCCGGTTGAACGCCGCCGCTGCCGGAAACATCGGATCTCTGCCGCGGGACAGCAATTGAAAGGGCTTTCCCAAGATGGAAAGCTGAAGCTCCTCGGAACGTTCGTGCTGCCACTCCAATGAACCTTTTGTCCCGAACAGCCGGATCTTCAAACCGTTTTTGCTGCCTGGCGCCACTTGGGAGCACCAGTACATGCCGGTCGCGCCGCTGGTGTATTTCACCATAATGTTGGCATTGTTGTCGAGCTCCATCAACGTCCCGTGCGACTGCAGATCGGCACATAGCGACTCGATCTCAAGTCCGGTTATGTAGGAAACGGTATGAGCGACGTGTACGCCGATGTCCGCCACACAGCACGATTTGCCCTGCCGGGCATCCATTCTCCAGGATGGCGCAGTCGCATGAAGCACCCATTCCTGAGGGTATTCCGCCATCACGGAAATAATATCGCCGATCTCCTCTTGTCTGACGAGCTCTCTGGCCTGCTTCACCATCGGATAACCGGAATACGTGTACGTTACCCCGAACAATAGGCCACGTTCGTTCGCGAGCCTCTCCAGCTCCCGCGCCTCGCCCTCCTCGATCGTTACCGGCTTGTCGCAGACGACGTGAATTCCGTGAAGGAGAAACGCCTTGGCAATCTCGTAGTGCGAATTGTTCGGCGTTACGATGACGACGAAATGAATCCGGTCTTCGCGCGCGGCCTCCATCTCGGCCATCTCCCGGTATGTCGAATACAGCCGGTCCGGGTCGATGCCGTACTTCTCCCCTGTAATCGCCGATTTGTCGGAGTCTCGAGAGAAGCATCCCGCCGTGAGAACGTTGCGACGATCGAACATGGCCCCCCGGGCATGAATATCTCCGATTAATGAACCTACCCCTCCGCCAACCATGCCAAATCTAAGGACGGACTGCATGAAATCCTCTCCCTTCGCTTATTGCTGCGCATCTGCGCAAGAATTACGTTCGATCAGCTCTGTGGACATCAGCATCTGTCTAGGAGGAATCTTCGATTTTTCGAGCAATCGATCGGCTGTGGACCGCCAGTCTTCCCGGCGCCTCTTTATTTTGCAAAATCACGGTGATCGGCGGGGGATCGATTTGTTGCATAGTCTGTCCGCCGTCTTCCATCCCGCTAAAATTATAACCGATACCACTTGCGTTGTTGCACATTTTTATAATGTTTCCAAAGAAATTTTAGTGTGGTCCGGCAACGCGAACCTCAAAAGACCGGCCTCCCGTAGCAGGGAACCGGTCCAACGGATACGCATCGATGTTTAGATAGCGCCCCGGGCTTCATCATATTAGTGTTGTTCCGACGCTTCCCTAACCACGGAATAGGTGGAGGTGGAAGCGCCTTTGGTTTGAACTCTGTACGAGCGGTGCTAACGAGATTAAGGGCGACTTATTGAACAGCTCCTGGGAACTGCCCTAACGCTGTGCTGCTCACCCTTTGGGAGTCAGCTCCACCCATTTTTGTCCTTGATCGACTGGCGCGTACTGGAGCAGACGTTCGATCAGCCGGACCGGGTCCGGTTCCACGACAAGAAGCTTCATATTTTCTTCCTTCATAAAGCCTTCCCGGACGGTGTGTCTTAGCATCTCGACGAGCGGATCGAAAAAGCCGCGGACGTTCAGCAACCCGATCGGCTTGGCATGAATGCCGATCTGAGACCAGCACGCCGCCTCGAACAGCTCCTCATACGTGCCGAGTCCTCCAGGCAAAGAAATGAAAGCATCCGATAATTGGGCCATCAGCGCTTTGCGCTCGTGCATAGTGCCTACTTCGTGGAATTCCGTCAAGCTCGTATGAGCCAGCTCTCTGCGAAACAATCCGGTCGGCATAACACCGATCGCCTGTCCTCCCGCCGAGAGTACTTTATCCGCTACTCGCCCCATTAGCCCTACGCTAGCCCCGCCGTACACCAGATCGATCCCGTGCGCGACGAGCGCGTCCCCCAACTCGTTGGCCGAAAGCTCATAATCGGAATGGTTGCCGGGATTCGAACCGGAAAAGATGCAAATACGCTTAATGTCGTTCATCATTAACCTCCTTAATCTCTATCCAGTATAAAACGATTTGCGACAAATTGCATCTGCCGCCCTCTTTGGCTCCGAGAGCTGGCCATTTCAAAAAAAACGAAACTGATAAATCGGCAGCGCCATGCGAATCGTCATCGTATGCTAGCCGACCCGGTATACCTTGCGCTCCGCTCCGCCTTGTAAAGTGCATTTCCTGACGGATTCGATCGGATCTGGCCCCCCGCTTCCTTTTCCCCTATAATCTATAACAAGAAAGGAAGTGGAAACGATGAAGTTCGTGCTGCTGTTCGGTCCGCAGGCGGTCGGCAAGATGACGGTCGGGCAAGAACTCGCCAAAATAACAGGGTTAAAGCTGTTTCACAACCATATGAGCATCGAGCTGGTCGCCCCGTTTTTCAGCTATGGTACGGAGCCGGGAAAACGGCTGGTCAAGCTGTTCCGGCAGGCCATTTTCGAAGAGGTGGCAGCCAGCGATTTGGACGGATTGATCTTTACGTTCCTCTGGTCGTTCGATCGTCAAGCGGATTGGGACTATGTGGACAACGTTTGCCGGATTTTCGAATCCAAGGGGGCCGACGTTTATTTCGTCGAGCTGGAAGCGGAGCTGCCCGCAAGACTGGAGCGCAACAGAAGCCCGCACCGGCTCGAGCATAAACCCACGAAACGGGATATCTCCTTCTCCGAACGGGATCTGCTGAGCAAGATGGAGAACAACCGGCTGAACTCCCTTCCCGGTGAAATCAAAAGAGAAAAGTATATGCGCCTCAACAACACCGCGCTCGCTCCCGAACGTGCAGCCTTAATGATCAAGGAACGGTTTGATCTGTAAAGGAGCGCGCAGACGGTCTCGTCCGCTTTTGCCATACTCCGCCGCAAACCGCAAACTCCCCTCATCCGGATCGGAACGAATTTCACTTCGTCGTATCCCGACTACAGAGGAGGAATTCCCCGAAATCAAACCGGCCGGAATTCCTGATCTCCAGGATTCCGGCGGTTCACAGTCATATTCGTTCAAGACGAGAAGACGCCGAAATCCCGCAGCGCTTGCTTCAGCAGATTCACTTCCGTCTCCAGCGCCGATACGGTGGCGCCGCTCGTATCCGCGACCGGTCCCAGGTTGCCGATCGGCCCGAACGGCTTCAGGACAGGACTGACGTAACTGATCGCGCTCGGAGAAGGAACGTTGGTAGTGAGCGCGGCGTTCAAGCGGACCTCGTTGCCCGAGATGCGGACGACTCTCCGTACTTGATTCCCGGTATCGATCCGTATCCATTGATCGACTCTGAGAGAGGAGGCGTTGTTAACCGTGAAGTAAGGCGACCCGGCGCTGCCTGTTCCCTGCACCCCGATTAACGTCCCCGCCGTACCGGTCGTCATTACTTTATATCCGGCCGGCGTTTTGCCGTCCGTCACGGCAGCTCCGGATATCCATACGATATCTCCCTGATTGTAAGTACCGCTTACCGGAGGGTAGACGGAGGAGAACTTGACGAACTTCTGTACGGCATCGGTAGTCACCGAAGCACTCAGGAACAGCCACAGTCCGCCCTGCTTCGTCCTGACCAGATTGTCGCCGACGATCACATCGGAATACGTACCGTCCGAATCGCTGATGCGAATCGAAAACATCCCTTTCGCCGCATCGTACGTATCCGAGATAAGATTGCCGGATATTCGCGCCCCCGACACGGTGGAACGCAGCATAATTCCCGAACGGTACGCTTCGGCCGGCGCCGGATAGTGCCCCGCATTGATGATCATATTGTCCGTAATTTGCAAGTTGGTTACGGTCGCCACGCCTGCCGAGCCGCCGACGAGTATACCGGTCAGCGGAGCGTTTTTGATGACGTTGTTGCTGATGATCATATTCGACAAGTCCGAATTATGCGTAAAGCCGATCCCGCAAGCCATACTAGCCATTTCGCTCCGGTACTCGAACTCTTCCTGGAAGACGATCGTATTGTTGCTCACTGTAATATTTTCGAAAACGGTCTTCTCGCTTGTCCATCCCGCGCTTGCGATACCCACGGTCAAGTATCGCCGATGCACCTTGTTGGTCAGCGTAATCGTATTGCCGATAACCGTTACGTTTTTGACCGGATGGGTGCCGTAGGGCCCAATCTGGATTCCTTGATTGGCGTTGCTGATCGTATTGCCGGAAACCGTCATATCGCACCGGTCGTCCGTGCCGTTACCCGCTTGGAGATTGACGCCCGTATAATATCCGTCCATCACATTGTTCGAAACGACGCTTTGCCCCAGATGCGTCTCGATCGCCCCTCGCGCCTTCTGCCCGGGAGCCGCATAAAACATACAGTTCATCACCGTATGATTCCGGCCGTTCAAATAAATCGCGGAGTTGTCGTAATCGCCGGTCCCTCTTGCCATGACGAAGTTGAAATAACAATCCGTAATCGAAGCGAGGTAACCCGTATTGCTGTTGAGCGAAACCGAGTTGACGCCGCATGTAGGATCGAAATGCACATTGTCAACGCTTACATTTTCGTAGCGGTACGAGATGATGCAGAACTGGTAAAAATAAACCGTGTCTTTTCTATTAAGGTCGATGTAACAGGTGAGATTGTTTTGCGGATTTTGGTCGAACCGCAGCTTGCTGATCCGTACATTTTTAAGCGGCGCGCTGCTGCTGCCGTAGAAGATCGTAAAGTAATCACCCGCATTGTCCTTCACTTTAATGACCGAGCCGACGCCTTCACCCAGCAGGTTCACATCGTTTCTCAGCGTAATCCATTTATTCAAATACGGAGATACGATATACGTGCCTTTCGGGAAAAAAACGGTCCCGCCGCCCATCGCGAATACGGCGTTGATCGCGTTCTGGATCGACTGAAAATCGTCGCTGCTGCCGTCGCCCTTCGCTCCGAACCATTTGACGCTTACATATTCCGTCTCGATAATCCGTTTGAATCTTGCTCCGGACGAAGACACGAGCACCGTTCCCAGATTGTCGGCCGTAGCGGTGTCGGCAGGATCGTACCTGAAGAAGCCTTCCTGACCTTCGTCGGTGACATAATATAACAAATCCGCGCTCGGATTCGTCTCCACCCTTATGGCGGCAATCGTCGAGACGACGCAGTAATCCATCTGCATCAGCTCTTTCGGTTTTATCTTATTGCCGTTGCCGTATACCGCCTCTGTCACCAGATTCGCGCCATTTCCGTAAGCGCTACCAAGCGATGAGCCGACAGCCGCGGCTCCGGCCAGCCCTAGAGATACAAGCAATTTCCTTCTGCTAACCATGCTGCTTGCAGCTTGATGAGAATCTTCTTCGCCACTTCCGTTCGGTTTCATACGTTCTTCCATTCGGTTTTCCTCCCTAAATAAGTGTAGAGCAAGGATTTCGGACTTCGAATAATACGTGAACCGAGTATCGTGCGGGTTGCAGTCTTCTCTGGGTGCTTTCAAGCGATGGTGAAGCTCTTGTTTTCAGAAACCGCTTTCAACATAATCTTAGCCGGAGCCGGACAAAAAAGCTTTGTCCAGCCGACCGTTTTTTTTGTGCTGCGAATTGTTATTTTGTTCAGCATATTGGTTAAATTGTTCGGACTCTGCAGAAGCTTTCAGCCTGCCTGCGTTATTGCCCGTGTTATTCCCGACTGTCCGGAGCGTACAAAGTCTGAGCCCACCTTACGGATTTGAAACCGTTGGCTGCATGTCGGGGGCTGACCTTGTACGGACTCCGGTCGTCCGGGTGATGTTATTTGTTTTTGTACTCGGCGATGATCTTGAGCGATTCTTCTTCGGACTTGCGGAACGCGGTATTGATATCCATCTTTTGTTTCATAATCTGGTCCGCATATTTCGCATAATTGGCGACGATCGAAGCGTCGTAAGGCGCTTTTGCAGGAATCGGAGCGAATTTGTTATGGAAGACGGCTTTGAGATTTTTGTCCTTAAACGGCGAATCCTGTCCAAGCGCTTTCTGAACGGCTTCGTTTTTCACGACCGGCATAATCCCTTTTTTGGACAGCTCCATTTGGAATTCGTCGGAAACCATATACTTAAGCACTTCCATCGAGGCGTCCGGATTTTTGCTCAGCTTCGTAATCCCGAAGTAAAACGGATACGACTGGGAGCCGACTCCCGGCTGCTCCTTGAACGTCGGCAGCGAGACCATGTCCCAATTCAGCTTCTGAAGGTCGTCTGGCAGTACATAGACGAGACTGGACAAATAGGCGTACATGGCTACGTTCTGGTCCTTCAGGAAGTAGTTGATGTCCGGTACTTTGTTCGTCTTATCCAATTGCTCCTTGTATCCGGCATCCATATACGGATCGAGAAATACTTTTTGGAAAAACAACTTCCACTTCTCGTCCTTATTAATGGTCGGCGTTTGCGTCTTTACATCCACATTCGGAACGGAAAACTGATTCATTCTCAACAGATGGTTCGCCGAGGTCGTAAACCCGTAGTATTGCGTACCGCCTTCGTTCCGGGTCAGTTTTTTGGACAGCTCGAGAATCTCGTCCCACGTCATGCCGTCTTTCGGATACGAAACGCCGAATTTATCGAACAGCGTTTTGTTGTAATACAATACCATGTTGTTCGTATGAACGGGGATGCCAGTCAGCTTGCCGCCCGACGAATCGCGAATACCCTGGATAACCGTAGGCTCGATTTTGGTCAGGTCCACTTTATGCTTTTTGACCAATTCGTCCATATCGATTTCGAGTCCGTTATCGAACATCATCGATTCATAGTTGCCGGTCGAGATGAAAAATATATCGAACTTGGTGCCGGCGGTCAGCAGTTCCGGCATGGTGCTCCCCTTCGTGCTCTGAATATACTTGATCGTATAGTTCGGAAACTTCTTGCGGATCGAATTGCCGAACCGGTAATCGAAGCTTTCCGCAGGATCGCCGTTCGACGAGTAAAAGACGATTTCCGCCGGTTCGCCGGTTTTTGGCGCAGGAGCTGAAGGCTCCTCTCCGATATTGTTGCCTGACGTTTGCGTACCGCAGCCTGCTGCTACAGTAGCAAGCAGTGCCGCCGATACGAGTGATGCCGCGCTCATTTTTTTAAACATTGGATATCCCCCTAATCTTCTTGTGTGGAATAAAACCGGTAGCTTCCCCGCCAGGAGATCGTCCTCCGTGCGGGCAGTTCATACGCCTTCTCCATGATTTGCAAAAAGTACGACTTCCCGTACTCATAGGTAAATGCAGCCGGCCGGTGCGCCGCAACATGCTCCATCGTCCCGAGACCGTAGCTCCGGTCCAGCCGGACTTCGAGCCGGTGGCGGATCGGGTGCTCATTCGCGGAAGAGATCAGCAGCCTGTCGATGTCCGGGTAATCCGGCAGCTTGCCGGAATCGCTGTATGCCTTCACCGGACTTGACGATACGACGCGGTCTCCGGCCATGTAGGCGATATCGCCGTTCCACGCGTAATTAACCGTCTGCAGCCCGTAATATCGGGTGATGGTGACATCCTCCAAAGCTTCGATCTCCGCGTGCACCTGCACTCGTCCCCCGGTCACGGTGTACCGGATCGTTTCCTGCAAAATTTCGCGGCCGCGGCCGTCCTCCAGCTTCGTATTGTAACCTTGAATCCGGTTGACGACTCGCAGCTCGACCTGATCCGACGGAACGACGTCCCCTTCCTGCAGCTCCACCCCGTCCGCCGTTACCTGAACGGACACCGTCCGGGCCGTCGCAGAGCCGGTATCGTTGCCGTTATAAGCGTGCGCGCCTCCCGTAAACTCTTCGGCGCTGCTGCCCGTCCCGTTCCGGTTCGCTTTGACATAATAAGGGCCGATCCAGTCGGACAGCGCATTCTGCAAGACGGAGGATGCCCGGTTCAGATCCGGATTCGCACGCTCCCCATCGTTTGCGGCAAGCCGCCACTGGGAGAAGCTGTACAGCCGGTTCGCGCCGGAATGATCGAATACGATCCACAGATCGTATTTACTTGAATATTTGTGAGCGATCGTTACTTTGCTGTCTTGCTTCAAAACGTATTGCATTGGATCGGCGGGATTGTCTTTCTGATTACAGCCCGTCGGCAGCAGGAGTAGAGCGATCAGCAGCCCGACCCCTATACCGGCTTTTGTAAACAATCGGCCGCCTCCCCCCCTTCCCTGATTGTCGTCTCCGGGGGAACGCAACGCGATTCCAGCCGGATCGTTCCGGCTTTCCCGGAAGTGTCTAACGCCCCACAATTCCGTATGTCCGCAGCACCTCCTTCAACCGGTTCACCTCCCCTTCAATCTCGGACAGCGTTGCGCCATTCGTATCGTCTACAGGGGCGAGGCTTCCCAGCCGACCGAACGGGTTCCATAACGGGGCCGCATAAGTCACGGGACTCGTACCCTGGATCGCCGTCGCAAGCGGCGTTTCGAGCCTCACCTCGCTGCCGGCGATTCGGACGATTTTCCGCACCTGATTGCCTGCGGCGATCCGTATCCATTGCCCCGTCTCAAACGGCGAGGCATCGCTTACGGTAATAACCGGTTGCCCCGCTTCGCCGGCAGCTCGTATGCCGCTTAGCGTCCCGGAGGTGCCCTCGGATACGGCTTTGCAGCCGACCGGCGTTATGCCGTCCTTCGAGTTCAGCCCGGTAATCCAGACGATATCTCCCGGCCTATACGTACCTGCTGCCGGAGGATAGACCGGTGATGTGAACACGAGCGGCCGCACATCGGTTCGGACCGACGGGCTGAGCAGCAGCCACAATCCCCCCTGGTTCGTCCGGATCTGATTGCCCGTCACCTCGACGTCCGTGTAAGTCCCTTCGCCGTCGCTGATGCGGATCGAACAAACCCCCTTCGGCTCGTCGTACGTATCCGAAATCAGATTGCCGCTGATCCGCGCTCCGATTACGGTTGATCTTAACGCGATGCCGGCCCGGTACGATTCGACCTTCGTCGGATAATGACCGGCGTTCACGATCACATTTCCGGTTATTAATGCGTTCGAGACGACGCCGGCTTTCTGAAAGCTTCCGAGCTGAATGCCGGTGATCGGGGCGTTTTTGACAATATTGTTGCTGATCACGACGTTGCGGATATCCGAGTTGTGCGTGAACCCGATTCCGTAAGCCAACGCCTGCATATCCGCTCTCGGCTCCAGCTCTTCCTCGAACACGATCGTATTGCCGGTAACCGTAATATTCTCGAAAAACGTCGAGTCGTTCGTCCAGCTTGCGCTCGCGATGCCGGTCGTCAGTCCCCGCTTGTGCCTCAGATTGGATAAGCTGATCGTATTGCCGCTCACGGTTACATTTTTCACCGGAAACGTCTTGTAAGGCCCGATCTGGATGCCCTGATTGGCATTGCTGATCGTATTGCCGGTAATCGTCATGTCGCAGCGGTCGTCGCTGCCGCTGACGTTGCCCGCTTGCAGATTGACGCCCGTGTAATAACCGTCCATCACGTTGTTCGTTATCGTGCTCTGCCCCAGATGCGTCTCGATCGCTCCTCGCGCCTTCTGCCCCGGACCGGCATGGAACAGGCAGTTCGCCACCAGATGATTTCTGCCGTTTAAGTAAATTGCGGAATTGTCGTACGTGCCATTGCCTTTGGCCAAGACGAAATTGAAGTAACAGTTCGTAATCGAGGCGAGCTTGCCCGTGTCGCTGTTCAGCGAGATGGAGTTGACCCCGCTGGTCGGATCAAACTGCACGTTGTCGATCGCGATGTTCTCGTAGCGGTACGAGATGATGCAAAACTGAAAGAAGTATCGCGTATCCTTCCGGTCCAGATCGATGTGGCAAGACAAGTTGTTCTGCGGGTTCTGATCGAACTTCAGGTTGCTGATGCGGACGTTGCGCAGCGGTTCGGACGTGCTTCCGTAAAAAATCGCGAAATAGTCGCCGGCGTCGTCCTTCACCTTAATCACCGAGCTTGTTCCTTCGCCGAGCAAATTTACGTTGTCCTTGAGCTTGATCCATTTGCTCAAATACGGGGACACGATATACGTGCCTTTCGGGAAAAAAACAGTGCCTCCGCCCTGAAGCGATACGGCGTCAATCGCGGCCTGGATCGCCGTGAAATCGTCGTGGCTCCCGTCCCCCTTGGCTCCGAACCATTTTACGTTCGTGTACTCAGTTTCCCTGATCCGTTTGTAGCGAACTCCGGATGCGGTGACCAGAATCGTTCCGTCGTCATCGCCGGAGACCGGATCGCCCGCATCGCAATAAAAGTGACCTTCCCGGCCGGGATCGGTGACGTAATACACAAGCGACGGATCAGCTTCCCCCGTCATCGCCCTCAGTTCGTCCATGGTGGTCACCCGGGTGCCGTTCGCCTCCCGCATCTCCGCCCCGCTGCCGTTAACCGCAGCCACGGAAACGCCAAGTACCGCAGCGGCCCCCGCCATGCCGAGCGAAGCGAGCAGCGTTCTTCGGCTGACGCGTTTCTCCGGTCTAGGCCGTGTTTCTTCTCCCCGCTCCTTGTTTTCCTCAGACATTGTAAACTCCTCTTCATGTACGCGATGCAAGGGCGGCGACGCGTCACAGATGGTACGGCGGCACTTTCGCCCCTTTATCGCGGAATCGCTTACAATCGTTATCATAACGGGAATGGATCGTGAAATCTTTATTCATACCTTCGCATTTTTTGTACTCAACCTTGTTGATTTGTTCGCATTTTTGGTGGTTTTGTTCGAGAGGATTTACAAGCCGATTGTGGAAATGTATATAACAGTTACGAGGGTACCGATTCATTCGTCAAGCAGACTGGCGGCGCTCCCGCCTTGAACTGACTTACCAGCTGGAAAGGAGTGGCGACGGATGGAGTTTCCGCGATACCGGATCAGACAGGAGATTGTGATTCATAAGCTGGTCACGTGTTACTATTTCGAGCTTGCCAAAAACTACTCGTTCGACGGCGAGAAGCACGATTTCTGGGAGCTGTTCTACGTGGATAAAGGCGAGCTGTGGATCGACACCGATTTCGGGCATTACGATCTCAAGCAGGGCGATTTGATCTTTTTCGAACCGAACCGCTTCCATGCTACGCGCAGCAACGGCAAGATCGCCCCGAATGTGTATATCGTTTCCTTCGAATGCCGCTCGCCCAAGATGAATTTCTTCAAGCACAACCCGCTGTTCCGGCTGGCGGACCGGGAGAAAGCGATGCTGGGGCTGCTGATGAATGAGGGCGACCGGACCTTCGGCCCCGATACCTCGAACCGGCCTACAAAACGGCTTGTGCCCAAACCGGGAGCCCCGTTCGCCGGCGAGCAGATGTTTGTGATGTACTTGGAGATGCTGCTCATCCAGCTGATCCGTGGCGGCACGGAGCCGGAATCCCGCTCGGAGCTGCCTCCTTCGATATTGGAAAATCAGGAGACGACTTTGGTCGACGACATTATCCGTTACCTGGAAAACCATCTCGGCCAAGACATTTCGCTGGAACATATATGCGACGAATTCGCCGTCGGCAAGACGCGGCTCAGCATCCTGTTCAAGAAACAGACCGGATCGAGTCTGATCGAATACGCCAACCGGCTCAAAATCGAAAAAGCCAAAGCGTATATTCGCGAGGATAACTTCAACTTCACGGAAATCGCCGAACTGCTCGGCTACACCAGCATGCATTATTTCTCGAAGCAGTTTAAGCAGATGACCGGATCGTCGCCCTCGGAGTACGCAAAAATATTACAGGGGCGGATGTTTAAGCGGATATAGCGGGCAGGCAGGTGCGGGGCGATGGAACATAAATCGTTCGGCAAAGTCGTCCGGACGGTTCTCGAGGTAAAAACATTCGCCTAACATTGGAACATCGCGTCCATCTCCAAGCGAAAGGACCTCACATTCCACGGCAAAGTGGAGGCGGAGGTCCTTATTCCCATGCAAAACCGGTCCCTATCCGGGGCTCAACACATCGCAAAATGACGTTTTGGGGCACCTCTTTCTTCGGTATGCCGCCTGTTGTACCTAGACGCCCCACTCTTTGCGCGCTTCCGCTAACGGCTTGGATGGCGTTTTGCCCCACGCGTAGTGCCCCTTCGGCTTTTTGCCGATCCAGCGCTCGTCGACCGGCTCGGAGGCCAGCTGGTAACGCGTATCTGCGCTGATCCGGAACTGGTCCGTCGTATTGTTCAGCGAAGCGTGCATCATGTACATCCCGAAAATGATCGCATCGCCCGCTTCGAAAGCCGTCGTAGCCCATTGTCCGCCATACTGGTCGACAATTTCGACCGGATCGTCGGAGAACCAGCCGGTGGCTACGTTATCGCGGTCGACGTCCATCTGGCCGTACGTTCTCTTGATTCTCTCGTAGCGTTGGGAATCCAGCAGCATCGCCAGCGTTCCCAGCTCCAGCGGAATGTCGCCGAACGGCGTCCACATCGTATAGACATTTTTCGTACCGCGTCCCATATAGACGATGTCGTAATGAGCGCCGGTGTTGCCGCCTTTAGCGATCGCCCGCGGCCATTTGTAATCGTAAGTGAGCACAGGTCCGCCGAGAATGCGCTCAAAAAGCGCAAACACTTTCGGGGAGTTTACCACATTCAGAAAGTGCGGAAACTCCGCTTGCAGCTCGTCGGCGCTTTTGCCCCACATGGCGCCTTTATTACTGGAAGCGATTACCCCATCTTCCATCGGGGAGTCAGGATCAAGCTTGCCCTGCGCCCCCAGCGACCGTAGAAACTCCATTCTTGCCGCCAGCACCTCTTCCCGGTCGTGCAAGCCGCGGATAAGCAAATAACCGTCTTCCTCCAACCGCCGGCGCAAAGCCTCTGTATCGTCCCAAATCTCGTTCGAGCTGCGCAGCTCCGTCAAATATTTACCGCCCATCTCCAGCTCCCGGTTGCCGATCTGTACGTTCATCGTCGTTCCCCTTCCTTGTTCTGAAGTGTTCTTGCATACTCCAAGAATAAAGGAGACGACTCAGGAAGTAGTTAGCCAAATCCGTACGCTATTTGTTTAAAACCGTACCGGCATGCGGGGAACTACGGTTATGGGACGATTGTGCCGTTATACAAATACTCGGGCAACGTTGCCCGTCGAACTGATCGTATGGACTTTCTCGTAGTATTGACACCAGAATCCCGTATTCCCCATGGCCAGTGTCGTCCGCATCAGATTGCCTGTCACCACGAGGTCGGCGTCGTAATCGGTATAACCGCCTTCCCCTGCCGTATACCCTTGGAAGATAACAAACCCCTTCGTGGCATTATGCAGTTCGTTATTCGAAATGATCGTTCCAATCTTGCAATTGCTGCAATAAATGGAGCGCACGTTGTTTTTGAGCGTATTATTGGAAATGGTAGCATTCTCATAATGTCTTACGTGGATGCCGTAGGACTCCGTGCCCGGCTCGGCGATTGCCTCGATAATGTTTCCGGCAATTACGACATCTTTGATCCACCCAACCGGTGCCGGAGCAACCGTAGAGCTCGAACCGACAATTGTAATCCCGTTGCCAAACGTATTTTTGATAATATTATGGGAGACGATGTACTTGTCATAAATCCCGAAATAGCTTCCCCTGCCGATATTGATGCCGAACTGCTTCACTTCGGAATTGGCGTTGATTTTCAAGAAAACGCATGACTTTGAGCCGTCTTATTGGCGCGACATTGGTGCGGTGCGCCAGCGCAGCGCGGTCTCCGGCGCACTGAGCTCGTCCAATGGCGCAAGACGATCGGCCAGAAGCTTGACACCAGTGTCTTGCTGTTGCAGCTTGCCGCGAATGATCATAATGCGTTCCTTTTGTACATGGCTTCCATATTGTTTCCAGATCTCCGGGAAAATGACAACCTCAACCTTTTCAATGCGATCCTCCAGTTCGACGAAAGCCATGGCCTGACCTTTTTGGGTGAGGAAGGTTTTGCAGGATACGATCATCCCCGCTACGGTCACCACGCTTAAGTCCGGCTCTTCCGCCAACTGATGAAGCGGCATGGCTTCAAGCTCGTTCAGCAGAGGTTCATAAGCGTCGAGAGGATGTCCAGAGATAAACATACCTAGCTGTTCACGTTCTAGCGCGAGCTTCTGAACCGGAGTATACGGAGCGACGTCGGGGTATTCGATCGCCCAATTTACCTCTTCTGTGAAGCCAAACAAGTGCAATTGCAGTTCCTCTCGCTTCTTTTTCCATTCCAGCGCAGCCTCAATCATCCGTTCCAGCACGGCCAACAGCTGCGCCCGGTGGCCGGGGAGAGAATCGAAAGCTCCTCCCGCAATCAAGGATTCGATCACCCTCTTGTTGCAAACCCGTAAATCCACCCTACGGATAAAATCAAGCAAATCTTTATACGGTGCGCCATTTCGTTCACGGATTATAGTTTCAATCGCCTGCGTTCCGACGTTTTTGATCGCGGCAAGCCCAAAACGTATCGCTCCTGCGACGGTATCTTCGTTAAGAGAATCCGCGTTCAAGCCAACGACGTTTTGCTCTTCGCTGCTTCGACGCGGACGGACAGGAGCAAACGCCTCTTTGCTCTCGTTCACGTCGGGAGGCAGCACCGCAATCTTCATCCGCCGACATTCATCGACATATTCGGCCACCTTGCGACGGTTGCCCATGACAGACACAAGTGTTGCCGTCATGAACGGCACGGGATAGTGCGCCTTCAGCCAAGCCGTACGATAAGTCAAAACAGCATAGGCTGTTGCGTGAGAACGCGGAAAGCCGTAGTCGGCGTAGCGCACGATCATGTCATACACCTTGTTGGCATCGGCCTCGCTATAGCCCTCGCGCAAGCAGCCGCGGATAAAATGAGTGCGTTCTTCGTTCAACACCTCGTGCTTCTTTTTTCTAACAGCGCGCAAAAGCAAGTCGGCCTCGCCCAGACTGAATCCCGCCATCTTGGAGGCAATATGCATGATCTGCTCCTGATAGAGGATAATCCCGTATGTATCGCGCAAAATCGGCTCCAGCGACGGATGGGGATACTCCGTCTCAATTTCTCCGTGTTTGGTCTTCATAAACTTAGGTATAAATTCCATCGGTCCCGGCCGGTACAATGCGCTGACAGAAATAATGTCCTCAAACTCCGATGGCTTCATTTCCTTCAGCACCCGTCGGTAGCCGGCGGACTCCAGCTGGAAAACCGCCGCCGTTTCGCCGCGGCACAGCATCGCATATGTAGCTGGATCATCCTCCGGCAGCTTCCGCAAATCAATGTCGATGCCGTCCCAATGCCGAATCAAGCACAATGTACGCTCAATGACGGAGAGCATGCGCACACCGAGAAAATCCATCTTCAATAATCCGATCGCTTCCAGATGCTCCATCGAATATTGTGTCAACGCGATCCCCTCCGTACCCTCTTGGAGCGGCACGTACCGGGTAAGCGGCTTGCGGGAAATTACGACGCCCGACGCATGCGTGGATGCATGGCGGGGCAATCCTTCGACCCGCATCGCCATGTCGAGCAGTTCAGCGATTTTGGGTTGCTTGGCTGCCAGCGCTCTCAGCTCAGGATTGGCCGTAAGCGCCTCCTGCAGCGTGTTCCCATGATGACTGGTGATCATTCTGGCAGCCCTGTCAACATCGTTATAGGGCAGATTCATTATTCTTCCGACATCGCGCAATGCGGCCTTCGCTGCCATCGTACCGAACGTGATGATCTGCGCGACATGATCTTTGCCGTATTTTTCCGCGACGTAAGCGATCACCTCTTCCCTCCGCAAATCGTCGAAATCGATGTCGATATCCGGCATCGATACCCGCTCCGGGTTCAGGAAGCGCTCGAACAACAGGCCTTACCGGATCGGATCGACATCGGTAATGTTCAGCGTATAAGCGACGAGACTTCCGGCAGACGAGCCCCGCCCCGGCCCGGTGGCGATACCGCGCTTGTGGGCGAAGCCGATAAAATCCCAGACGATCAGAAAATAGTCGGAGTACCCCATTTTTTCAATGACTGTAAGCTCGTACTGTAATCTTCCCTCTATCATCCCCCGATAAGAAGCATCGACTGTAACGCCACCATCATCCTCGCGACGTTCATCCCGGCTCCAACCGTATCGGGCGTCAAGCCCTTGCCGACACAATTCGGCCAAATACCCCCCGGAGGTTAACCCTTCTGGTATCGGCCGGAATGCCGGCGAAATCGAGCCGCCGAATTCCAGCTTCAGATTGCAGCGGTCAGCCACAACGGCCGTATTGGCCAAAGCCTCAGGGACGTGAGCGAACAACCTGCGCATTTCTTCACCGCTTTTCAAGTACATTTGATCGGTCGAAAAACGCAGCCTGTCAGTCGCATCCACCGTCTTTCCGGTGCCAATGGAAATCAACACATTCTGGACCGCCTGATCCGACGCCTCAATGTAGTGAACATTGTTCGTAACGATTAATGGGATTCCGGTTTCCCTGCTCAACTCAATCATGTCGCGCATCACTTGCTTTTGCTCGGTCAGCCCGTGATCCTGCAAGCTCCGTGCACACCTTGTAGAAGGGTACCACTCCATACATGACGCCGTGATCGGTGAGCGCAAGCGACGTCATGCCAAGCTCGGCCGCATGTCTGGCCAAATCTTCGATGCGAGCCGCCCCATCCAGCAAACTGTATTCACTATGCACATGCAGATGCACAAAACGTTCCCGTTCCATACATACCTCATCCCTATCTTATTTTCTATCATGCTTATGTCGTTCAGCTTTTTAGGTATGTTCGGTGAAAACGGTTAACTCTTTGCTCATCACACTATTTCCAAAATTACGTCCTCAAACGTTAAATGAATCCATTTTCCATTTTATCGCACATATGTTCGGTAGTAAATATTTAACAGGAAGTAAAATACAACAAATCCCTTTCTAAATCTTCTGCCCTCTCGATTGGCTATCCAGGGGATGCGATGACTGGGTGATAACAAAGCAAAAAAGGACAGCCGGTTAGCTATCCCTTTTGACCAGTTACTTCAGTTGGTAAATGATTTCAGCTGTTCTTAGCCCATCCATCGGCCATGCTGTACCCTTACTTACTTGCAAATATCCTGAAGCGCTTCCTCTATGAGGTTATAGCGAAAAACAAATCCGTGCCTTTGCAGCCGCTCCGGAATAACCCAACGGCTCTTCAGAATGAGCTCCGTTTCGGTCCGGATGATAAAAGCTCCCGCTTCCAGTAACCAGTTCGGTGAAGGCAGACCTATCCGTTTGTTCATCGCCCGGCGCAGCTGATGCATGAATTCGCGGTTTGGAACCGGGTGCGGCGCAGCACAGTTGAATACGCCCTCCAGCTCCTGATGGTCCTTGATATACATCACGATTCGGTATACATCCTCCACATGCACCCAGCTGAACATTTGATTCCCCGGCCCCAGAGCGCCTCCCAAACCGAACGCGGCCAGGTTCCGGAACGGCCGCATGACTCCGCCGTCCTTCCCGAGCACGATGGCGATCCGCAGCGCCGCCTGTCTCGTCTTCGGAAGAGAAAACGAGAAAAACGCGTCCTCCCAGGCCAGCGCGACATCAACGGAAAAACCGGTACCGATCTCCCCGTGTTCTTCCGTCATCGGCCGGTCTTCCGCGTGTCTGTATATCGTTGCCGTACTGGAATTCAGCCACAGCGGAGGCGGATTGCCGCATGTCAGAAGCAGCTCCCCCAGCAGCCGTGTGGTTTCGGTCCGGGAAGTTCGGATCTCTTCCTTATTCCTGGAATGATACCGGCAGTCCACTGATTTGCCCGCCAGATTGAGGAGCAGATCCGCACCTTCCAGCGCTTCCTTGATCCCAGCCAGATCGCTCCACGCAATATGCCCGGGTCTCCGCGAAATGATCTTTACCTCGTAACCTTGAGCCGCAAAACGCCCTGCGAAATATGTCCCGATAAACCCGGTTCCGCCAGCCAGCACAATCTTTTTGTTCAAAGTCTCCGCCCCCGTCCTTCTAAGCTCCCGCGTTTTCCTAATCATAGCTGTCTTTCGAACCGTCCAGTAGTTCTATTTTTTGTAGGTCCCGCTTCGAAAGGCATCTCCCACGGTGGCGGAGGCGGCCTAATAAATTGGAGTCGACCGGCTTCAGGTCGTCAGCATTTTGCCGGGGACTGAATTAAATTCTCCGCTGCCCGGAATGAACGGATACTTATGCTTGATCGCATCGGTTAAAACGACGCCTAGACCCGGCTGCTCAGGAGGAAATATTAAGCCGCCTTCCATCCGGAATGAATCACGGACGATCTCGCTATGCAGTCCGGCGTAATCGGGCGGAATTTCCAGGATCAGCGTATTGCCGCTGGCGAAGCCGCAGTGGATGTTTTGCATCAGACAACCGCCCGCCCCCCAAGCGTGGGTAGCGATTTTGCGTCCGTTTGCTTCCAGCAGCGCCGCCACTTTCATGAATTCGCCGAGACCGCCGGTAAAGGCCGCATCCGGCTGGCCGACATCGAAGCAGTTCAGATCGGTAAACATTTTCCATTCACAGCTTCCGGTCAAACATTCGCCGCCGGCGATCGGAATCGTCGTAGCCCGGCGCAGCTCGGCATAACCGGCCGCGTCCGTATAATGCAGCGGCTCTTCGAAAAACAGCAGATCGTACGGCTCGAGCGCCTGCAGCACTGTAACGGCCGTATCGAGATCCCATGTACGGGTCGGGCTGTTGCCCATATGGCCGTCAAGCATCAGCTGAACGCCGCTTCCGACATGTTTGCGGACGAATTCCATTTTGTCCGCCTCAAATTCGGCGATTTCTCTTTTCGTTTGCGGCATCTGCCAGCCGCCCCCGGTCGTATCGAGACTGCCCGCGCCCAGCTTCACTCCGTTGAAGCCAAGCGACAAGTAATGATCCAGCTTTGCCGCCAGCTTCTCTTTCGGGTAGTTGCTCGGGCCCCCTGTCGCATAACAGGGAAGACGGTTGTACTTTTTGCCTCCAAGCAGTTCGTAGACCGGCAGCCCGTACATTTTTCCTTTCAAATCCCAAAGAGCCGCCTCGATCCCGTTCAGCACAGAAAGACCCATGCCGACTCTGCACCAGAAGTTGCCGCAATGATACATCCGCCGCCACAGCTCGTCGATATTATCGACGGATTGACCGATCAGGATCGGTTTGAAAAAATCGACGATCGCCGGCACGCTCTCCGGAAAAAAGTAGCCGATGTACGTCTCGCCGACGCCAACCAGCTCCGTATCGGTTACAATCTCAATAAATGCGGCGCTGCGCAGCCGGCGCGACTCGCTTAAAAACGGATCGTTCGTACAAGGTCCCGTCAACAGAACCGTGCGAACATCAGTAATTTTCATAACGCTAGCTTCCTCTCTCCCGCCCTAAATGCGCTTGGTCATCATTCCTTCAGAACTTGGCCGAACGGCCCCGGATTTGCATGACCTTGCTGCTTTGTTGCGATCAGCACATGATCAGCTCCGCTAAACACACACGTTCATGCTTATCTCTGCAATAAAAACTGCGTTCCCAGGTCGTACCAATGGCTGCCCATCGTATGGTCCGGATCGTCGGTGCAATAAAACTCAACCAGCGATTCGGGGTAACCGCACTGCACATTATGTTCAACCAATTCTGTATACAGCTTACAGCAGCTCCATGTGCCCACTCGCTCGTCCCGGTTGCCGATCGACATAAATATCGGTTTCCCCGCCAATCGCTCGATGTACCGGTGAAGCTTGAGGGCTTCCACCTCTTCAGAATCTCGGATCGGGCCGAACTCTCTCAAGTTCCGCCAGTCCGTGACCGGTGCGAATGCAGCGGCCCGAACGACTCTCGCGTCGGCAGCGAGCAGCCTCAATGCCATGTACGCCCCTCGGGAAGCGCCGCATACCGCAATACCGCCAGGCCGCGCGAAACCGAGACGGATACAGTCGTCGATCACCGCCATCGCTTCCCGTACGAACCGTTCGAACGGGTCGTCCCCGGCCAGCCAAGCATCGCGAAACCCGTCGATCCCTTCCCCGTAAGGCCCGGTGCGCTCCCCGTGACACGGGATATCGAAGGTTAGCGCATAGTGGCCGTTCGCCAGATAACCGTCAGCCGTGGCCCGATAAGGCACAGTCCACAAATGCGTTTTCCAATCCGCTCCGATTGTAATCAGAAGCTGCGGATCTGCATGAATATGGCGGCTTTCCGGACGCCGCAGCATATAGTTCAACGTTTCGCCGCCGATTTGTACCCGATGCTCGGATAACTGTTCCTTGTTCATTGGACTCATCCTTTTCAACCTGATCTTTGCTCAACTAATGGCAGACATTGCTTTTCAGCGGAATTCGTGATAACCCCTTCGGAATGCTTTACGGAACTAAGCTGAAATATTGCGCAGATCAGCTTCTGATGCTGCGGTGAACGATGATCCGTCACCTCCCGATACGTTTAAAGCAAGTGTAGCGGATGATTGCCATACGCAACAACAAGCTGAACGGACATCTTTTCCCGGATGTTGTCTATATACAGGAACAGTATGCATTCGAATGTTCAGAAAGAGCCAGGCAGAAGTAGTGCGGGCGGGCGTATCCGAAACAGCCAAAATAACCCCCTTATGTTGGGGGTTATCCGTTTTAATTGAGTTAATCATGCAATTCTCTTCAAGCCCGGATAGGTTCCATTTCAAGCTCGAATCGCATTTCACCGGCCGCCGATGTTGAATAATTGGCAACCAGTTCATTCCCGACCAAAACGAACGGTCTCGATACCCATTCCCCATGTTTTACCCGTATGGTGTCAGGATAACGGAACAAGCTTCAAGGCGTTGCCCGAATATATTTTGGCAAGAACGTCGTCCGGCAGCTGAAGCGCCTCCAGCACTTCCTGGTGAACGTTATCGAAATAGTCGCGGCCGTACAAGATGCGGTCCTGGAATTCGAGTATAAACTCTCTCGCGAATTCCGGATCACGGCTGAACGCTCTCGCTCCCGAGCCTGCGGATATATCGCAATACAGGTTCCGGTATTTGCGCAGCATTTCGCCAACCTTGCCGCCTGGCTGGACTTTTCCTGTCGGATAGGCGACTTTGTCGTACTGGTCGTCGCCGGATAGATGTGCCCAGAAACCGGGAGCATGACCGAGGAAATACGTGTCCGGACAAGCCTTGACAGCACGCTCGAAGGCGAGCTAACGTTTTTGACCGCTCGCTTCCCCTACTTGGCGGAACGAATCGGAGTCTTGCCCGAACGCCGCCTTGATCTGGCTGTTTTTCAGAGGCGTGGTCCAGCCTTTCCTGGAAAGCTCCAACTGGAACGAATCGATGTAAAGAAATCCATCGTTAGCAAGGCAAGCTCCTTATGCTTGCTTACACTGGACAAGTACATATAGTCCGGATAAGGATGCGTATTGTAAGCGGAGCCCAGATATCGATTAAACAATTTTTAAAGACAATATTGCGTTCGTCACCGTAATATCAGAGGCGGTTAGGTTTTGATGATAAACCCTAACATTTCCGGTAGATATCACTTCCGCCCAAACTCTTGAACTTACCCCAAGTGGCGGAGAAGCAGCTACTTGCACAGGCGCACCCAGATAAGCATTATCCATCGTTGTGTCTGTTGTAGCTATAGAATTTGCAGCAATAGTCTTGGTATAAGATATTGATCTTCTAGCATAACCGTTTACATCTCTAAACGCAGGCGCTTGCATAAAACCAACTGGAACGGTAACAGAACCTGCGGTAATACTAGCGGAAGTATGTGAAACGATTAGCTTTTTAGAGTAACTCCCATTCTCAAATACACGACCAACAACCGCAAATGTTTGAGTAGACCCTTGAGTTAGTGAGAGATAACTTCCAACACCTGCACGAGAAATCACAGATGACGTTGATGTATCTATCACGTTAGTGTCTGTAGCACTTAGCGTTGCTTGACTAGCAATCGTGTAGCGACTTGTGTGTGTTCTACCTGCTGCTGTTATGTATCCATCTGACGCAAATGTACCGTTAGTATCATATAAGGCTCGAAATACATCATGAAGTGCAAACGTACCGCCCGTCACATTGGAAAGGGACGATGTATTCATCCACTCTGTGTTAAGCGCGTTAATTCGTGGCTCGTAGTCCGCATACTGCGGCATCATGGGCACACCGCCTGCGTAAGCACCAATGTGCTCAATTTCAACTTGTGAATTTGCGGGGATCGAAATTGTGACGTTACCTTCTCTTGCATGTTCCGATGTAACTTCACAAGCCGCCATTTTCCAGCCGTTGCCGTAATCATACATCAACTCGCCCAATGATATCCGCTCATTAGAATTGTTAACCCATACGTTAGATTTCAATTTAGCATAATCAAAAGAACCTGCTATCGTTCGATACAACATACAGATTTTGGCTTGTACCGATTGAGTATTGATCGGAAGAATGATATCGATCTGGGATTGTGTCGGATTGATTAGGCGAATCCCATACTTGGTAGTAAATCCAGTATGCACAGATTCGAAACGTTTCACATCATAGATTATATCATGGCTTGCCGTGTAAGCTCCGTACATGCCAAACTTAAAATCATACTGCGGGCAGAATTTAAAGAAGTTCGTGATTAGGCTTGCACCCGCACCAAATTCAAACCCTGTATGATTTAAGTACTCGTTATGTTGTCTACCATTTTCAAAATGTCTGCTTGGTGTGCGAATGCCAGTAGCGGGGTCGTAAGTGCTGTAAGTATCCGCAATAAATCGTACACAAGTATCTTGAGGTCTTTTAAACAAGTGACTTGCATCAAACTTAAATCCGTCAAAACGTTTTTGCATTTCCAATTCAAATAAAGTATTAAACCATTCCGAGTAACCTCCGCCATAATACGAACCGTGACAAGCATCATAAATCAAAGCTAAGGATGACCCTTGATCCGATGCCGGGGCAATATTAAAACCATTAAAGCTGCAGCCAGCACCTGTGTTTATCAATAAATAGTCGAATTTATTGGCATAACGTTTATCTACTACTGTGCCGCCACCTATTGTTAAGTTTGTAGCTTGTAACGCATTTGATGTGTTGTAGAAACCCTGTATACATTCATGAATGGCTACACCGTCCACAACGTTCTCGTAGAAATTTCCGATGCGTTTTCCATTTGTCCAAGCTGACGTATCAAGCCCGTAAAGCGAAATACCGTTATGAAATCGTTCAATAAGCAAATTCTCCAGTCGCCACTTGTACGCATTCGCGCCATCGATACATTTTTGTGCGTGAACAGTCGATGTTCGCGTTACGTTTCCAAGCAGTACCAAATTTGAAATTTCAACCATAGAAATGGTTTGTGTATTCCAACCTGTACTCAACTGATAAGCCGCTGCCATTTCGTCGCGTGGCGTACTAAACATATCGATTGCTGTTGGCGGGTCAAAAAATAATGTTGAATTGTTCCCCTCAATTTTTGTATTCGTTCTAATCGGCAGGGTGTCTGTGATGTAATAAGAGCCGTGCGGTATTTCAAATGTATACTTGCTATATACTTGTGAAGAAATTGCTTTGCTGATATTGGTATGGATAACATACTTGTTCATATTTAGCATGTCTTTAAAAGCTTGAGTATCATCATGCCCGGATGCATAATCAAGCACCTCTGGAATCGTGAATACTAAATCGCCATGCGCTCCAAACATGAACGGATTTAACACATTATTTTCCAATTGACGCACCCATCCATTTAAAACGACACCGCCATCAAACACAGATGCTTTTGTTGAGTCATAAACAAAGTGTCCGCCACCTTTGATTAATCCGGCATGGTACGATTTGACAAATACTCGGCTGCCGTTTTGTGGATTTGCAATAGATAGCATATCAGCAATGCTCTCTAAACCGTGATCCCCTGTCAAAAAATCGGGCAGCCCTTTGCGGCCGTATACTTCCCCGCTCACCGGTCCCCCGGCCGCGAACGACGTACCAATCGTTCCTCCGATCACGCTGCCCGCGGCCAAAACTGTCCCAGCCAGGCCCAGCGACGACAGCATCGCCCTTCTTGTAAGCAAGGTCGGCTTGCCGCTGGCATCCAAACCTTTATCTGCTTGTATTTCATCCATTTCTCGCGGTCCCATCAAGTGTGCCGCCTCCCGCTTCAATTGGATTTTGTATGCGGTTTCATAAGTGGCCTTCGGCCTCCGCAGCTACTTCTTTTTGTCCGCCTCAATCGTTTTCTTCATCGCTTCCTCGGCATCCCGCAGCGCCGTATTGACGTCTTTGCCCTCGTACAAAATACCTCGCAAGGCGATCGTTAAATGCTGCCCAGCCGTCGAGTAATATTTGCTCTGGGGAGACGGCTTTGCCATATTTTTAAGCGGGATCGCGGCGACATTGCGCCCTTTGTACAGCGGGGCGTCCTGGCCGAATACTTTCGGAATGTTATCGCTGCTAAGTGCCGGGATGAACGTCGCCGCCTTCGCCTTCTCCGTCAGAAACTCCTCGGTGGACAAAAAGTCCATCACCTGGTACGCGTCGTCCTTATGCTTGCTGCCGACGTTCAGGAACGTGAAGACCGGATAAGGCTGCGGCCCGGAGCCGTTCATCGTCGGGTACGAGACGATATCCCAATTGAGCGGGGCTAGGTCTTTCTCGACGTGCAGACCGGCCACCGGCGTCCACATCGCCGACACTTGATCCCGGAAAAACATTTTGGTCAAACTGTCCATCTTTGTCTTATCCGGATTGAAGCCGGGAATTTGATAAAAGCGGGCGATGTTGTCCATAAGGCTTTTGACGTTGTCGTTCGTTAACGATACTTGCAGCGTTTGCGGATCGACTAGGTTGAGCGACATTTGGTTGCGCCAAAAGTAATGATTCGGTGAAATCGTGAAGCCGTAATATTGGACGCCGTCTTCGTTGCGCGTCAGCTTGACCGACAAGTTGTACAACTCGTCCCAGGTGATGCCGTCCTTCGGGTAGGGGACGCCGAACTTGTCGAACAAGGTTTTGTTGTAGTAAATGACAGACGCTGCGGAGTCGAACGGCAGCGCGTACAGCTTGCCGCCGCTCATTTGCCGGATCATCTCGAGCGCCTGAGGCTCGAAGCGGCTTAAGTCCGTCTTGTATTTTTTGACGAGCGGTTCGATATCGTATTGCATTTCGTTCAAAAAGATGCTGTTGTAGACGAGGCCGACCGAGCCGAAAATGACGTCGATCGGCTGGTTCGACGCGATCATCTTGTCGAGCGATCCGCTGGTGGTAGGAATCAGTACCGGAGTAACGTGTGGGAATTTCGCCTTGATCGCTTTGCCGAACTTTTCTTCGAAGTAGCCTTCGGCGTCGAAATTGCCGCCGACGTTGTAAAAGTGAAGCGTGATGGGTTCTTTTTTCTCGGGCTGGGCAGGAGCCCCCTCCTCCGTCCCTTTGCCGGTATCCGGCGTGCCCGCTCCGGAGCAGGCTGCAAGTACGAGCAGCAATCCCGCCGCTCCGATCGCTATGGATGGTTTCAACATAATGACACCCTTTTCGTTATTTGGTTTAAACGCACTTTCGAAATGTAATCGTTTTCAGCATTGCTTTTAATTTCAGATTGAAATAGATTTCAAAAGAAGATTACAACCCTAAGACAGTCCCGCATGGATAACCTTTACTCTGTCAACCTAACGCGCCCGCCAACCATCTATCCCTTCTTCTGCTAGCAAATCGGAAGGGCGGGCTTCGTTCCCCCTGTCACCTCCCCTCCCGCCGATGGCTGGAAGATCATGTTTGCGGCCCCCCATCTAATGGCCCGTCCTGCGAACAACATCGGCCGGGCAGGCGTGTGCGAAAACGTCAGTCGATCGATAGAGCCCATCTGCGCCGCAGTGATTCTTCCCGGCGCAGATTGCCTTAATTGCTCCGACGGAGCAGCGTGCAATCGTCCGGCACGCCAACGCCCGCCGGTTGCCGGCTTGCTTTTCCGGATACGGCGACAGCTTGTTCCAGGTGGCGGTTGCCTTCATCATAAGCCGGATTTGCGCCCGGGGCCATGCGCAAAGCGTTCGTTTTTTTTAGCATTTGTGCCATTACCATTAAGGATGTTCTAAATATGATAAAATGAAAAAAAGGAAAATGCAGGGCCTGCTGCACAACTGAAGGGACTGTCTGCAGTCGACTCGAACGGAGGAAGCGGATGGATATCGAGGTGATCTTTCCGAATATGACCAGCACGCTGCAAATTAAGGGCTGCGGATTTTTCGTCAAGCCGCCGGGCTGGTCGTATCCGCTGCATCATCATCATTTGTTTGAAATATTATACTGCTTCAGCGGTGAAGTCGTGCAGTTTGTGGGAGTAAGCGAACGGAAGATGCGCGCAGGAGATTGGATGCTGCTGAAAGCCGGCGTGCGCCATCGGCTGGAGAACCTCGCCGCTGAGCCGTATTCGTTTTTGAACATCCACTTTGATGTGGATGATCCTGACTTGCGCAGGCGGCTCAACGCCGCCGACTGCTTTCTGCTAAGTGGTGCCGATGCGGCTGCGGGCGGACTGGCGGAAATCGTTACGCGCGTCGAGCGACTGATGACGCTGAGCCTGGCGGATAGCCCTTCGTCAGCCCCGTCCGACAAACTCGTGGCTCTGGATATCGATCCGCTGCGCAAGCTTGAACTGCAAGCCGCGATTTTATTGATAGTCACCTCGTTAACTGCTCAATGCGCCGCTCCACAAGAGCCCGCCGGGAAAGCCCGGCCTTCCGTCGCTTCTTTTATGGAAATCGAAACGGCGCATGCCATCGAAGAACGGCTTCGGCGGATGGTAACGGCCGATTCCGACGAATCCGTCGCCCGGATCGCCCGAGACTTGCACTTAAGCCGCAGCCGATGTTCGAAGCTGTTCACCAAAGTATACGGCGTCTCGCCGCGCCGCTACCTCAGCGAGCTGGTCCTGAACCGGGCAAAACGGCTGCTGGTGACGACCAACCTTCCGATCGAGGCCATTGCCCTGGAGCTCGGCTTTCATTCGCTCAGCCACTTTTCCTGCCAGTTCCGCCGATGGACCGGCGTATCGCCCATGCAGTACCGGCCGAAGTATGGGTGAGCGCGTCTCCCGGGCCCGCGGCCGTATGCAACGTTTGCCGTGCGACCTTAAAGACTCGATAAACAGAAATGATAGTGGAAATTTCCTGTAAAATCGAAAAAGTCCTCAAGTTTTTGTCTAAATTAATTAGATGACAAGAACTTGAGGACATGTGAATATGAAAGAGAATACCAATCGGCTTGCGGCGGAAAAAAAATTCGATACATATGTTCATAGAGTCTCAGTTTCCGCACGACGCTATTTTTTTCGCATTACGTCTAACCCTCAAATGTAAATGTACTCTTTTATCAAGCGTCAGTCCGTCCCGCAAACTTTGAAAGATTAAATCGTGCCCTTGCTGCGTAAGATACATCGCGTCTTAAAACCAACCGGCTAAATCCGTACCGTTCTCCCACAAGTCTCGAACGCCCTCCACTTCGGCTAGCCGCTCCTCACCTCACGAGTCGATCAGCACCTTGATCACGATTTTTTTGACGGATTGCACCGTTTCCAGCTGAATACCCGGCATATGAACGTCATGCGGAGCGAACAACGCGAAATGACCTTCACGAAGCGTGAAAAAATCGCCCGATGCCGCGAACAGCGCATAATCTCCATCCGACTCATAAGGGCGGGTCACTTCCGTTTGACCAATAGGGACGTAACCCAGCCTCTCGCTGCCCTCCGCCATATATTGCACGTCCAAATACTGCCGGTGCGCCTCCCAGAGCCCTTTCTCCCTCGGCTTCGTCTCGTAATGCTGAACGAGCGCGTATACAAGATCGCCGTCGATTTCGTATTTGCCCGGCTCCAAAGCTCTGCAGTTACGGGTTTCGAGGAATTGCGCCGCCAGCTTTAATCTGGAACTTACGCTTGAATATTGTCCGATATGCAATAACGAATCTGTAATCATACAGTCTCTCTCCCTTTATTGGATGGCATCTGCGGCTTATGTCATCAATACTTTGCCAGGAACTGAATTAAATTCGCCGCTGCCCGGAACGAATCGCGGACGATCTCGCTGTGAAGCCCG
The DNA here is from genome assembly GCF_036577605.1 of Paenibacillus sp. GYB004. Lineage (NCBI taxonomy): Bacteria > Bacillati > Bacillota > Bacilli > Caryophanales > Paenibacillaceae > Paenibacillus > Paenibacillus sp. GYB004. Next base: position 48,700 of record NZ_JARBDB010000004.1, on the reverse strand, counting down.
GCATAATCGGGCGGAATTTCCAGGATAAGCGTATTGCCGCTAGCAAAGCCGCAATGGATGTTCTGCATCAGACAGCCGCCCGCTCCCCAGGCATGGGTCGCAATTTTGCGCCCTCTTCCTTCCAGCATCGCCGCCACTTTCATAAATTCGCCGAGACCGCCGGTAAAAGCCGCGTCCGGCTGCCCGACATGGAAGCAGTTCAGATCCGTGAACATGTTCCATTCGCAGCTTCCTGTCAAACATTCGCCCCCGGCGATCGGAATCGTCGTGGACCGGCGCAGCTCGGCATAACCGGCAGCATCCGTATAATGCAGCGGCTCCTCAAAAAACAACAGATCGTACGGCTCGAGAGCCTTCAGTACCGTGACGGCCGTGTCGAGATCCCAAGTACGGTCGGGCAAAAAATCGACGATCGCCGGCACGTTTTCCGGAAAAAAGTAGCCGGTATACGTCTCGCCGATGCCAACCAGCTCCGTATCGGTTTGAATCTCGATAAATGCGGCGCTTCGCAGCCGGCAGGACTCGCTTAAAAACGGGTCGTTCGTGCAAGGTCCCGTCAGCAGAACCGTGCGAACATCGGTAATTTTCGTAAGACTGGCTCCCTCTCTCCCGTGCTACAATCCGGCCAGCTGGCTAGGCGACAATTCGTTCCATAACGGTTCCCCGCGCATGTGACGACGGACGTTTTCAACAAATATGGACCAAATCCGGCTTTTAAAATGCGTGCTTTGCGAAGATCCGGAAATGTGCGGCGTCATAATCACATTGGGAAATTCCCAAAGCGGATGCTCCGGCGGCATCGGGTAATGATAATGCGTATCCAGTGCCGCCCCGGCTATCCATCGTTTGCGCAATGCCCGAAGCAAGGCGTTCTCCTGGATGATCGGACCGCGGGACGGATTGAGGACGAACGCATACGGCGGCAGCGCACGCAGCTCCTTCTCCCCGATCATGCCCTCTGTCTGCTTCGTCAACGGGACGGCGACGATCAGCATATCCAAATCTTGCAAAAACTCCGCTTCTTGTCCCCGAATGAACACCCGGTCCGGAAGCTCGCCACGTGGATCGCCCGTGCCGGGAACGCAATATGTAAGGTCGCGATCCTTGATACGATCCCGCACAAGGACATGTACGCGCATTCCCATCGCTTTCGCCAGCCGCGCCGTCTCCCGTCCGATCCCGCCGTAGCCCCATATTCCAATGTTTAAACCGCGTATTTCCGTCTGAAATTTGGCCGAGCGGTCCCATATTTTGCGCTCCTGATTATGAAACATTCCCTTCATGTCGCGTGCCAGCTGAAACATCATCGCTATATTCCACTCCGCAATCGGAACGTCGAACACGCCCTGCGCGTTACAGGCCCGCACGCCTCGTTCCGCCAAACCGACATTAACGATCTGGTTATAGCCGACGGAACTGATCTGGACGAGTCGAAGCGCAGCGCAGTCTTCTGTATTCGTTGGCGGGAATGTGCAAAACAACACGTTCGTCTCGTTCGCAAGCTGTTGCGGCAGCGGTTCCGGCTTCTCGCGCGGATCGATCGTTTGTACAGATACGCCCGGCAAACTTTGAAGCTGCTGCAATAACTCGTCATCTACCGGCATATCGACCAAAATATTCACATCTGCACCTCACAACGGGTCCCCATAACGTGAACCCCTTTCTTTTTTACAAATTTAATAAAAACTTCGTTCCCTTGTCGTACCAATGATAGCCCATCGTATGACCCGGATCGTCCGTGCAGTAAAACTCGACCAGCGATTCGGGGTAGCCGCACTTGCGGTCTGCATGAGTATGACGGCTTTCCGGACGCCGCAGCACATAGTTCAACGATTCGCCGCCGACTTGCACCCGATGCTCGGATAACAGTTCATTGTTCATTGTGCGTTTTCACTCCAAACGTTGTCCGATATGCGGCTCCGAAGCCGGTGCGGCGATGGTGATCGGTATCGAACACATCGGCTTCCGGAGCCTTTTGTTTACAACTGATGATGCTCTACTTTGACCTCTACTTCACCAAATACACGGCATACACTCTAGGCTCGATCTGATCTTTTTTATCCAGCTTCAGACGCATCCGGACCGTCTGACCGGAAAGCTTATGCAGTTGATTCGCCGGCCATTCGACGATTTGATCCAAGCCGTCCCTGGCTACGATCCCGCCGTTGTCTCCCGAAAATTCGGGAATCGTACGGAAAAACTCGTCGGTAAACTCCACTCGTATGCCTTCGACTCCGTCGGCGTTAATCTTTATCGAAAACGAACCTTCGGTGAATGTGATCGGTGCGGACAGCAGCGAACCATCTTGACTGTTCGGAATTAATCCGATCGCCCCCCAGCGGTCGCGCGGCAGTATCGCAAGCCCGATTTCTCCGGAATAGTCGTCCGTCACGCCTTCCGGCGCCCATGCATTCCGCCATCGCCCATGATAAATCCGTGTTTCGTCGCCTACGTTTAATATTCCATTCGACTGACACAGATTCGTATGAAAAGTTTTGCCCTGCACCGGGGTGGCGCAGCTCTCCTGCGAGCTGATGTACACATGTCCCTTGACAGGCTCGCGGAACAGCAGCCCGTCGTTGCTGATGACGATGCCGAAATCGCACGACGTACCCGCAAACGGCTTCTCGCAGTGATGCCACAATCCGTACAGGCCTACCGATACGTTGTCATACACGACCGGAGCGACGCCGAGATGCACCTGATCGTAATTGTTCCGTGTTCCTCGCTCAGAAGGAGGCTGGTTTTCAAGAAGCCGGAACGAATCGACGCCCTCCTTCAACCAGTTGTCAAAGTCTGTTGAAACCCATGCGGTAGCCTGCCTCCCTAACGGAGCGCCGCCCTCACTTCTTCGTTTACCGCTTAATGCCTGGCCGTTAATGACATAGAGTCCTTTCACTTTATATAAAGACGAGTGTTCCAGCGCTTCATCAATCATTCCCGCCTTGCCGGCGGTCCAATGAATGCCGTCCGGACTCGTCGCCGTGCGTGATGTATGCGAGCATCCGATGGTGCCGGTGTTATAGATGTAGGTGTACACCATCTTGTAACGCCGATTCGGATCCGGATCGTCCTCATCCTTGATCACAGCCGGAGCATGGACGAAACCTTCCGGCAGATCGATGCCGTTGTTATTCCGGTTTCCTTTGTAAAGCAGTTGACCCAGATTCGGCTTTACCCAGTCGATTCCGTTATCGCTTTCCGCGTAACAGATCGGCCCCGACATAATACCGCCGAGCGAAGCGTTTGTTTTTTTCCGGTGCAGCTCAAGCTCCTGGGCGGGCATATCCGGGTTAATGCCGAGCGACATCCCGAGATACCACATTCGGTACTTCCCTTGGTCGTACAACACCGTTCCGTAAAAGTGCGCGGCAAGCGAATCGGGGGCATCAGGCCGTTCCGACCGTTCCAGTACGGGCTTCTCGATAATCTCAGGCTTGCTTAAATAATGGCAGACGTTGTTTTTAAACGGAAAGTAAGAATCGTCCATAGCGAATAAGATCGGATGATTGGATGCAACTCCAATCGTTTTGAATTGAAACATGGTTGTAACCACCTTTTCGAATAATGAAAATTTTCTGCCCAACGGATTCTGTTGCTTCATCTTGACTCGTGATAACCCCTACTGAATGCTTACGGAACTGCTGAAATATTGCGCAGATCAGCTTCTGATGCTGCGATGAACGATGATTCGTCACCTCCCCGTTACGCTTAAAGCAAGTGTAGCGGAGGATTGCCATACACAACAACAAGCTAAACGGACATCTTTTCCCGGATGTTGTCTATATACAGGAACAGTATCCATTTGAACGATCGTTGATCGGTTACGACCGGGCGTATCCGAAACAGCCAAAAATAACCCCCTTATGTTGGGGGTTATCAGCACTAATTGAGTTAGTCATATTGACATCATATCGACGAGTTGATATTAGGATGGAAGGATACCCGCCAGCCGTTGCCCAATACCGTTGTATAGAATCATCAAAGGATACTAATAGGAGGGCAGCATCAATTCGATCACCATAAACGTACTGCGCTGCTTCAAGTCGAAATGATAAATTTATAGTCCAAGTTGTTGCCCGTTGTGCTCGGCTTGACCCATAACCATCCGGATGAATCTACATATCCCTGCAAATAGGCAGACGCAGCAACATCGTTGTCATATAGGGTATATAGATTTGTTGGAGAATTGGAATCCGTTGATATGGAATTTTTCAGTACCCTGTTCGGCCTTGGGTTTGCAATCGTGCTCGGTGTTCCTTCTGTTAGGACAAATGGATTTGCATAATAACGATTATACGTTGCGCTCATACTATTAGCCGAAAGCAACTCAATAGATGCAGTTTTCCCAACATAGCAAAGCCGTTTAAATGTGGAATGATTCAAGCTAAGGATATGAGTAACTAAGCCGCAATGGTTGCTGTAGCCTGCATCAAGGACATTTCCTGCAAATTTGATATCCAACTGAGCCACATAGCCGCTTGAGGCAAAATTCTCATTCATGATGCAGTTGTCAAAGTCAAATACCGTGACATAATTCGCTTTGTTTGTGAATGTATATTTTGCGATCTCCGCTGCCGTCATTGTGCTGTTTCCATACGTTTCTTTCCAGTTGAAATTCTCAAACGTAACGGTTGACCCGCCGTTCGCAAATACTTTGTAAGAGGAGTTCGAAACAGGCGTCGTATGGTAACTTCTTCCTGAAATCGTGATGCCGTCCGAGTAATGAAAGTAAAACTCTTGACCTTTGTGTCGTTCCATTGAGAAAACGCCGCCTACGGATTTAGAAAAGCTAAAGTCATAGGCAACGCCGCCGTCTGCAAGATTGCCGCCAACCCCATCGCACGCACAGAACAAATTGGAGTACGTTAGGCTATAAAAGTCAAAACCGCGCTCTTTGGCTCCATCCACGTAAAGCTGACCGCCGTAGTTCGATGTTCCTCCGCGAACGGCAATCCCCTTCAAGCCCTGATATGTCCGCAAAAAACCGAGCTTGGACATCCAGCAGTCATCCGTATAGATGCCGTAACCATGACCGATTGCTTGAATATTCCCGCGATAGGCCATAGCCGAATTTTTGGCGTAATAGCCGTAGCCGACATCTGCAATCGTTCGCGTCAAGGTGAAGCCCGACGTATGCTCGCCAAAAACATAATCGCCTCTGGCCGTCGTAGGCGATACGAAGATCACCGCATCCACATCTCCGCCCAAATATCCCGCGCCGACTGTGTTCGTGGTCGTCTTGCATATTTCAACATCGTAAATATTGTTGCCGTCTCCGCCGATCAGTGCTGGCATTCGTGCTGAAAAGCTGCCATTTGTGCTTAAAATGATAGGGTTGGTTGAAAAATATTTACCTTTGTTGATCTTGACTTCTTTGCAGTAATAATCTGTTGTAGAGCTTACGGACGCTTTTTTAATTGCCGCCTGTATGGCGGCGCAAGCCCACACAAAACTTGCATCGTCCGTCGCTTTAACCAGACCGTATTGATCGGCATATACTTCATGCTGATTATTCAAACGAACGAATACGCCCGCTCCAGTGTTTTGAGCCGTGTAGTAAGTATGAAACGTTGCAAAAGATGGAATCGGGATTGTCGGGTCAATATAATAGCCACCATCGTGTAAACTTTTGTCAAGAGCCGTAGACCAAATAAAGAGGTCGCCACCCTTGTACATTCCATCGTGATAGGAAATCACTTGAAAAATCTGCCCATCGAACATGCTGGATTGCTGAATTAATTCAGATATCGAATTAACTTTTCGGATTGCCGTTTCGTTCCATTCATTTAACACTTGAACATCGCCCGGCAGTCCCGGATTTCCCTGCCATGCCGGCCGTCCCCGCTCGTTCGCCGCCCCCAGCGAGCCCGTGACGGCCATTGCTACTCCGGCCATGCCCAACGAGGCAAGCAGCTTGCGGCGGCTGAGCGCATTCGGCTCTACTGGTGTTCTTCCCGAATGGTCCAATTCTTCCCGCCCTTCCATGTACGCATTTTCTTCGGAATGGATTCGATTTTTCATTTCACACTCTCCCCATCTTTTTAGTTGGATTGGTAAACGCTTACATCCCGTGCGATAATCTATTTCCTCCCGCCATCGGTAAAGATGTTCGCCATCTCCATACCCTGTATCATCCAAAAGGATAAAGCTGCAGCCACGATGTATATGCCGTGGGAAGAAAGACGTCCAAAATCCCCTCCAGTAGACAAGTGTCAAAACCCAACCCTATTAATATGGACTTTTTTCACCGTCTACTATGAGGGGTCATTCCATCTTTCAACTCCGGCCTAAACCGAAGTATTACTTCTTATCGTTCCATTTCAAAGAGAATAAATCTGCATCCTTAATCTGCATACGAATCCGGACCGGGCGTCCTTTCCATAACTCAAAATCCGCTTCCGGCCCCCATGTAACCACTCCACCGATCTCATCCCCATACATAGGTTCCATATCCTCCAACCCGAAACCGTCAAGAGGGCGACCGTGCTCGTCCTGCAGCTCGAAACGTAAATAACCGACCGCTGATGTTGAATAATTGGCCACCAGTTCATTACCTTCCAAAATGAACGGTCTTGACACCCATTTCCCATGTTCAAATCCCGCATGTATGGAGCCAAAACCGTGCTTGCGGACGGATACTCGCCGCAAGCGGCTGTCATCCAGCCGGTAATGCTCCTGAATGTAGAAGGAAAACTCGTCGGGATTCAGCAGCACACATCCGGTGCTTAATATTCCGGTCCGATCCGACCAATTGTGCGGATCCAGTCCCGCGCGACACCAGGCTTCCATAAACGTTCGATCCCAGTGCAAGCCGTCCCGGCTTGTCATCATGACCGTATCACTGACGCCCGGCTCGGGATGATCCGTCAATTTTTTCCGTTCCGGCACAAAACGCATGGGAAACGCCATGTAAATGTGCTCCGCTCCCGGACAAAGCATGGCCGAATTGGTGTAGTACTGCTGCATCGGTTTCAAATCGTTATATCGCAATAACTGCTGCTTCCCCCAGTTGTAGAAATCGGTAGAGGTGGACGTCAGAATAGTCCGATATGCCTTATCCTGGTATATCCGGGAAAAACAACGGTAGGCTTGAGCGTTAGTGTCCCAGAAAACTACGTTTAGCGAATCAAAGTCTCCATCCGTTAAAATCGGTTCTTCTCGCAATTTCTGCCAATGTATGCCGTCAGCGGAGCCGAACGCAACCAATTCATCGATTCCGGCCACTGCCTTGTATCGCAACTCAGGAGAAGTATGGGGAGAACGGTCCAGGAACGGGGAGAAGTTATGAGATAACCGCCCTCTCCACACGATATTGTTGGCCGTGCTGCCTTCATATTCGAATAGTCCCAGCTGCGGTTTCACAAAATGAATGCCGTCCGTACTCTCGGCGTAACAGGTAACTTGATTACGATCATCATTCATAGAGCTTGACCCAATCCCGCGATAATACATGCGTATTTTGTCCTGATCTTGAATGACGGTTACATAGCCGCTTCCCTTCCCTTCCCAGGGCTGATCGAATGAAAGCACGATTTCTTCCCTGCGAGGCGGATGAAGCTTCAAGGATAGACCCCGCTTCTCCTCAATCAGCCATTCGTCCACGAACATTTCTACTCTCGTGCCAATTTCGACTACTGATTTCACCGTATAGCCTCCCTCCACTAATCATCCGCTTCCCGTCTGCTTGCCGTTTCTCGCGTTCATAACTCTATCCGGTTAAAAGGCGTATTCGCAAACTTCACAAGGTTTTAAATTGCATGGAATAAATGTCGGCATCCTGCAATAAAAATCGGACCCTGACCGGTTTTCCGGCTAATGCCGATACGTCTTCGCCGTTTCGCCAGCGTACGACGCCCTCCAGCTCGTCTCCGTACAGCGGCTCCATATCCGTAGCCTCGTAACCTTCCAGCGGCTGCCCTGCTTCATCCAACAATTCGACTTGAATCGAGCCGGCGGCCGACGTCGCATAATTCAACAGCAGCCGATTTCCGGAGAAGATTAGAGGACAAGTTTTTACCTCGCCTCCCCGGTAGCCTCCATGTATGGAAGCGAAACCGTGCTTCCTCACCGTCAACCGCCGCAATTGAATGTCGTCCCAGCGGTAATGCTCCGTGACGTACAGCGAGAATAGTTCGGGTTCAATCTGCACGATGCCGTGCGCAATCATGTTGCTGCGCTCCGTCCAATTTTTCCGGTCTTGGCCCGGGCGCAGCCAAGCGTCGAGAAACGACCGGTCCCAATGGTTTCCGTCCCTGCTGGACATGAACATCGTATCCGAAAGCCCTGAGAACGGATGCTCGGGAACTTTTTTCCGGGACTCAATGAATCGTTTCGGGAACGACAAGTACATATGCTCGGCTCCCGGACATACGACGGTTGCATTCGTATAAAACTGTTCGAGAGGAACGTCCGCGTCGTATGTATGGGGCGTAAACGGCTGCCACTCCCGAAAATCCCGGGAGATCGAGCTATGAACGGCTCTCACTTTACGATCCGCCCAATAACGCGCGTAACAGCGGTAAGCGCTTTGGTTCGGGTCCCATAAAACGATATTGTGCGAGTCGAACGGCTGGTCGGTGATGACCGGGTTAGCATCCATTTTCGACCAGTGGATGCCGTCCGGCGAATGCAAGGCATGGAGCATTCCTTTCTCCCATGGCGTTCCTCTTGGTGCGACGCCGCCCAGTGCCTTAAACAAGGATTCCTTGGCTGCTGACGGCGAAGCGTCTTTCATCGGCGCAAAGTTATGAGATTCAAGACCGCGCCATACGATGTTGTTGCTGCTCGAGCCTTCATACTCATATAGTCCGAGAACCGGTCTCTCGAAATGGATGCCGTCCTCGCTTTCCGCGTAACATGTCGCCTGCTGGTCATCGTGATCGTCCGCGGGCGCGTTTCCCCGATAGTAAAGCCGGATTTTCCCCTCATCCTGGATGACGGTGAAGTAACAAGCGGCTTTTCCTTCCCAAGGCTTGTCAAACTTAAGCACGACCTCGCGCCTCTCGGGCGGTGTCATCCGCAGTTCGATTCCCTGCTTCTCGTCAATCAACCAATTGTCGATAAACATTTCGACTCTGGAGCCGATCTGTGCGACAGCTTTATTGCTTCTCATCCACGTTCACCGCTTTCCTGCTATTTGAATACGTTCGGATTGACTTTGGCGCGGAATTCTTCCACTTGCTTGATCGTTTCTTCTTCTGCCTTGCGCAGCGCCGTATTCATATCGGTTGTGCCGAACATGACCTCGTAGGCGTACTTTCGGTAGATGTCCCCTACCATTCCGTCCATCGGGCCTTTGTACGGAACCGGCGCCGCTTGGTTATAAAATGCCGCACCCCAGTTAAGATTGTTAAACCCGGTGTCGGCACCGTACGCTTTCCTGACGCTCTCGCTTTTTACGACCGGCATAAGCCCTTTTTTCGCCAAATCGGTTTGTGCTTCGTCCGAGATTAAAAATTTCAGCACTTCCATCGCCGCATCTTTATTTTTGGCCATCTGCGTAATTCCGAGATAGACCGGATACGGCATCGAGCCTTTCCCTTTTTGATCCGGCAGCGTTGGGGCTGACACGAAATCGAAGTTGACCGTTTTAAATCGGTCCGCCCAGCTTTTGACGACCTGCGGAATATAGACGACCATCGCTTGTTCCCCGGCAATAAACTTCTCGAGAACTTTGACGGCATCCTTCGGCATCTCTCCTCGTGCCGTTCCGGCCGCCTCACCCGGCGCTACGATCAGTTTTTCGAAAAATGATTTCCATCGTTCATCCGTATTGATCGTCGGCTTCAACGTGTTTTTGTCGAGGTTCGGAATCGAGTAGGGGTTCAACCGCACCAAATAATCGACCATCGGTGCGTACCCGATATAGTTGACTCCCCCCTCGCTTCTCGTAATCCGTTTCGATACGGCATACAATTCGTCCCACGTCATTCCGTCTTTCAAGTGAGGGATGCCAAACTTGTCGAAAAGATCTTTGTGGTACAGGGTGACCATTACGTCCTGATGAGTGGGCAGCGCAAACAGCTTGCCGCCTACATCGTTTCGGAACCCTTCAATCGCCGCCGGATCAATATTGTTCAGATCGACCTTGTGCTTTTTGGCCAATTCGGTCATATCGTACTGAATTTCGACGGGCAGCACTTCGTTCAAAAATCCATAGACGGTATTGAAGTAGAAGTCGAAATGGGTTTTACTGGAGACCATGTCTGCGAGCAACGTTCCCGGACCCGTACGTTGAATGTACTTAATCGTATAATGCGGAAACTTTTTTCTGATTTTGTCCCCGTATATTTCGTTAAAAAAGGCCTCCGACTGACCGTTCTGGGAATAAAATACGAGTTCTGCCGGTTCCGGCTTCTGGACCTCGGGGGCTTTTCCGGCTTCGTCTTTGCCGTTCCCCGGATCCGCCGCCGATCCGTTGCCTCCGCAGCCCGCTGCGAAAACCATTAATGCAAGCATAGCCGCACCGTACTTCAAAGGCTTTTTAAGTTTACTCAATTCAACCATCCCTTTACTGTTGTGTAGTCAATCAGGTAACACGAGAGTCGACGATAAAGCACTTTTGTAAACGCTTCCAGTCACATTGCCGTTGTTTCTACTCATGCCTTCTAAGCACGTTTATTGCACACCCCCTTGACTATATCCTCCATAATATTTTATACATACACTTTTGTGTCTCATTGTGACACGTCGTGTCCTATAAATATTATAGCCTCATTGTTTTTAGATTGTAAAGAGCAAAAAGAAATGAAAAAGACAGAAAAGAAAAGTAACCAAAGAAAAAGAAAAATTGCAGGTCAATAAATAGCCACTGAAACGGGATACCGTACTTAGTTAGTGTTATCGATTCGGCGGCTATCCGGACACTGCAGATCATAGTTGGATTCATCGCCGACTTGTTCCGATGCCCGGACAGTCTGTTGACGTCTTGCTCTCTTGTCGTGATACAATGTGGATTAACTTGTACCGCATACGGAATCGCACAAGGAGGGAACCTGTTGACGAATTCGCAATATCGCTCCGTTCCTGTAGCCTGGGGTCAGTTGAACATTAAAGTCCGTTTCGGCCCGCTGCTGTTCGATATTTTGCTCGACAACAACATTTATCCGATGACGATTGTCCGCAACAAAAAGCACAATCACGCGGCGATCGAGCTGCAATTCATCGATTCCGGCATCGGTACACTCGTCTTGGAAGACCGCGAGCAGCATCTTGAAACCGGTTCCATCCATATAATCGGCCAACATATCTTCCATTCGTTCGAGCCGGACCCGGTGTTGCCCGGAGAGCGTTCTACGTTTCGCTTCACGTTTCAGGACGTTCTGTCCGCGGACCCCGGCTTTCCGAAAGAGGAGGGCGAGCAGATCAAGGCGGCGTTGTCCCGGCTCACTTATTGTCAGCTGACTGATCCGATCCGGAATCGAACTATGTTTCGCCTATTGGCGGAGGCGCGGACGGAAATGGAAAATCCCGCGGTTGGCGCCTACACGAAAGTGCTCAGCTTGTTCGCCCAGATGATCGTCGAGCTGGTAAGAGGCATTCAGACGGAACACGCGGCGGACCTGGCGTATGCGATACCGCGCAAAGACAAGTACGATCAGTGGTCGTATTTAATCGATTCGTTTTTCTCCAATTGTCACAAAGATTTGACGCTGGAGATGTTGGCCGATACGCTGAACTTGAGCACGAAGCAGACGCACCGGCTGCTCAAAAAACATTTCAATACGTCGTTTAAACATAAACTGATGCATACACGGGTGGAAGTAGCCAAGGATTTGCTGCGGACGAGCAGCCTGTCGATCGAACGGATCGCCGGCGATGTCGGCTATTCCTCGACTCAATATTTCTGCCACCTGTTTCAACAAAAAACCGGTATGACCCCCTCGGAATACCGCTGCATGGAACGAATGGGTCATCCTGCTGCTTCGATAAACAACTGATATTGCCATAGACGATGGTTCGTCACCTCCCCGCTTTTGCGTGCTTGCGGACGCCCGCCGTCTGTCTGTCGAGCGATGCCGCGATTACCGGCGCAACAACAAAGGAGCCAGCCCCTTTTTCCGAAGGGTTTGGCTCCTTTTCATCGATAACTACTGATGGAACAACCGCTGATTTCTGCGCCAATCCGAGGGCGAGTGCCCTTCCAGCTTTTTGAACCAGGTGGAGAACGAATGCAGCTGCGTGAAACCGATCGACTCCGCGATCCCCTGCATATCTTTTTCCGTCGAGCTGAGCTGCCATTTGGCCTCCGTCAGTCGGCACTGCTGCTGGAACTGCTTGGGCGACATGCCGTACACTTTGTAGAACCGCTTGCGGAATCCTTCCTCGGAAAGTCCGGCCATCCCGGCCATGTCTGCGATGGACAAGCCGCTGTGCAGATGCTCCCGGATATGGTCCGCAATATGTGCGATCGATACGGCCTGCCGGTCAGCCTGGGAATGCTCGGTGATGAACAGCAGCAGCACGGTCAGCCAGGCCAGCCGGTTCCGCTCCGGCTCCTTCAGGGGCGATGCCATGACGCGCAGCCATTGTCTGAACAATATCTCGTACTGCTCCTGATTGTATTGCGAGAATGTAATGACGGACGGGGCTTCGCCCCGGATCAGCCGGCCGAACAGCTTCCTCGTCTCCTCCGGCAATCCGTCGGCCAAGATCACGCCGAACCGGATCGGTGTGACGGCTTGAAACGAATGGGACACATTCGACGGAATCAGCACCGTCTGCCCGGCGCTTACCGGTATCGTCTCGTTACCGTATTGAAACGTGCCGTCGCCATCCAGGATGTTCGTAATCTCCAGACTGGCATGCCGAAAAAAGTCCGGATCGCCCCACTCTTTCCCGTGCGTGCCGATAAAGCTTCGGATGTGCAGCTGTTCCGCCAACGCTTTTCCCTCCAACGGATTCCTTTGCTCTTTATGGTAGCATATTCTGCTGTTCGTCTAAAGTTCAATTCCAATAGACTCGCGTCAGCCGCAGAATCCGCGAAGCTTCCCAGGCTTACCCATCCGTTCGCGCCGCCTTCGCCGACCGTCAAGTTGATTGAAACGGCGAGCTGCAGGTCTAACCGTCCTTTCTATAACAATCTCCTAAAAAACTTCGGAACCCGCTTAATCCCTTCCGTCCCGAGAAAACTGCTTGCTGATGCGACCAGGACGCTTGCGAATATAAATTTAACCACATAAAATATCCCGGAGCCTACGAGTATATCCAACATGACGAATTTTTTCAGTGTAGAGCCTCTGATTACGTACACGACGATTTCGTTCTTTTTGTCCTTTCTCAGTCAGCACCACACCTTGTTTTTTTATTTGAGAATATGATGGGAAAACTTGGTTTTATTCGGAACGTTTTTCGTTCAAGGGCGGATTTACGCGAAAAAGCCTGAATCGGGTCGATTCGAGGCTCCTTCGTCATTTCTATTTATTTGAGGGTACGGTCTGATTATTTAACACCTTGGCAAACTCAGCATACGTTAATCGATGTTCTCTACATACTGTTCCAAAGCCCGGGCGAAATCGTGACCAAACCGTCTGCTGTTATCCGCAGTAACCGGAACCGCATCGGTGCTTCCGAAATAAGGGAATTCAAAGCTGCATGCAAGCCGGGCGCCGGATCTCTCGAAAAAGCTGGCACAGGTTGCCGGATTAGGCTGATTCCAGTCTTCTCCCATACTCAGATTATCGATGGATTTATGTCGAATCGCATCCGCTTGGCTGCGGGCTCCGCTAATTTTCTCCAGTTTCCCGCTCAGGTTGTTTACCTCCTCTTTCAACGGACTATGGCGATTGACGAAAAAAGGAACGTCATTCCGATCCCCCCATTTGAACGGACCGTGGAAATCGATCGCGATCTCCGGCTGAACTCCTATGGCATAGTTTATCAACGCTGTGGTCGAGCGGTAAATCGGGGTATCCGTATAGTCGCGGTTATGATCGTGCGGCAAGCGCGACTTGCCTTGATCTCCGTTCTCCACCCCATCGATATCGATGAATGGAATAAAATGAACCAGATAACGTTCCAGGACGGGGGAAGATTCGGCTGTTAGAAGAGCTTCGATCAAGCCTTCCAGCACATACAACGGAGTCGATTCGCAGGCATGATGTCTGGCTGTGAAGAACATATGGCGATCCGCCATACGATTGCCCAACGTTAGCAATGGAACAGGCTTCAGCAGCTCGGATTCGGTCAACAACTCCCGTTTCACGTTCCGATACCCGCCAATGCGCGCGTAATATCGTTCGAAATGGTGCAGCTGGTAAGGAATACAGAAACAGAAGTAGACCTTCTCGCCGGCATGCCGGAACGTGTAACTAAATTCGTTCCTGGAAAAAAGCGAAGCCGCTCCAAGCCATTGCCAATGAACCCCGTCCTCACTGACGGCAGGCCCCCATGGTCCGATCACTTCCCCATCGGCAAATGCAAACGTTACCGTCTTCGGATTTGCGGCCAGAGCAGCAAAATTCCAGTAAAACCACCAGCCGGACGTGTCTCTCATTTCCTGCTTCAGTACGACGCGCTTTTCTTCAACAGACAACACCTGAATATTTCCTCCTGCATACCGATTATCGATCCGGATGGACGGTATCCATGACGAATTCATTAAGGACTCCCCCTTTTCATTACATCTTACGTTCGGCCCACACTTAAGAAAAGTCTAGCTCTGCATCTCCTGGATCGTCAACGCTAAATCCGCTGTCCCCCCGCTTTCCGATCGATCTGATACATTCAATCCCCTTATATGCCCTTTTTATTTGGACTTCATTGCCGGATGACTGCCCTCGCACTTAAGAGCATATAGAAAAACCGTCCGGACTTGCCGGACGGCTGAAATCGTATAACAGGTTGCTCCGAGAACGTTATTTTGCTGCGGCAGCTTTTTCGGCGTACGCATCGTTCATTTCTTTTTCGATCTTTTTCAAGTTCGGGTCTTCCTTCAATTTCTTGATGAAATCGTCGTAAGCCTGCATCGACTCTTGACCGAGAATGACTTTGACGCGCATATCGTCGACTTTTTTCTTCAGATCCGGCATCAGCTTTGTGTTCGATTCCGAGACTAGTCCGAAGGCCGGGTTCGGGACGATAATTTTTTTGCGTTCGTCCAAAATGCTCTGGTTCCGTGCGTAAATTTCTTTCGTCGTCAGCGAAGGGTCGCCCAGCACCTGCTCGTCGCTCAGCTTAAGGAAGATGTATTGGAACCCTTCTTCGACCTTGTCTTTTTTGAATTGATCGGTCGGCACTTTAAGCCCGTCTTTTTCGTTGAAGTGTACGTCCTTTACTCCGTAGTTGGCCAGTTCGTTCCCTTCCGGGCTATAGCCGTAGTCGAGGAACGACAGTATCTTTTTCACCTTGGCTTCCGATACTTTTTTCGGGATGAGGAAATGTCCGTAGAACGGCGCTCCGGACGGCGTATATTTGCTTCCGGACGGTCCTGCCAGCGATACAAGCGGGATCAGGTTCGCTTCCGGCACCACTTTCTTGATCTCCACCGTACGGGACAGCGCGGCATTCATCGCATAACCGGCGCCCCCGGCTTTGCCGGCGTGAAGCGTATCGTTAATTTGCGAGAACTTCATAATGGCGAAATCAGGCGGGAACAATCCGGCATCGTACGCTTTTTTCAGCCACAACAAAGCGTCGCGCGAGGCGTCCTCGGTAATGATCGGGTACAGCTTGCCGTCCCGCAGCTTCCAAGCTCCTTGGGTGTCGTTATATACGTTATAGACAAAGCCCATGTAAGCCGCGCTTGCCGAATACGGGATCGTGTCCGCTTTGCCGTTGCCGTCCGGATCGCCGTCCTTGAACGCCTTGAGCGTATCGAACAGCTGGTCCATCGTTTCCGGCACTTTCAAGTTCAGCTTATCCAGCCAATCTTTGCGCAGCATCGGGAAGACGCCGCCGCCGTGTTTCGGATAAAACCGCGGCACGGAGTAGTTTTTCCCGCCGATTTTGGACATTTCCCACATATCCTTGATCGCGGGATTCGACAAGTTTTTGTAATCTTTAATGAACGGGGTCAGGTCCCAGAAGACGCCCTGCTTGATCATATTGCGGATCTGCTGATTATCCAGATCTTCGACGAACGTCAGGTCCGGTAAATTGCCCGACGCATACAGCACGTTGAACTTGTCCTCGGCCGTCGTCGCCGGTACCCAGTCGATTTTCAGCTTCGTATTCGTTCGTTTCTCGAACTCTTTGACAATGGCGTTATTGTCGTCCGGAAACTCCGTTCCATAGCTGAGCGTGTTCATCGTAATTTCGGTAATTTCCGTTTTGCCGCCGTCCGGGCTCGTTCCCTTGGCTCCGCCGTCCGTACTTCCGGACGAGCCGGTGCCGCCGCAAGCCGATACGACGAGCGATGTGCCCAGCAAGACGGCGCCCGCCGCTTGCCAGCTTCTTTTTCTTTTGTTCATCTCGGTGACCTCCTATTAATGATAGTGTACAACAAAAACGGATATGTGATCATTCTTTTACAGACCCCACCATTGCTCCTTTGGCAAAGTGCTTCTGCAAGAACGGATACACCAGCATAATCGGTACGGTAGCGATTACGACAGCGGCCATCTTCAGCGTTTCCGTAGGCATCTTCTGGCTCGTCCGGAAGTCGGCTACGCTTGCGTTGGACGTGCTCGGATCGACGAGCATATTTTGCAGGATGACTTGAAGCGGCCATTTGCGCTGATCGTTGATGAACATAATCGCCGAGAAAAACGTGTTCCAGTAACCGACCGCAAAGAACAGGCCGAACGCGACCATCGCGGGAAGCGACAACGGTAAAATGATGCGGAACCAGATCCCGATCTCATTGGCGCCGTCGATGCGGGCCGCCTCCTCCAGACTGTCCGGGATGCTGTCGAAAAACCCTTTCATCAGCAGCACGAACCACCCGCCGGTCAAAGCCGGCACGATCAGCGACCAGATGCTGTCGATCAGCCCGACCTGGCGGACGATCAGATACGAAGGAATCAGTCCCGGCTGAAACAGCATCGTGAACAGCACACCGAACATGATGACGCGGCGGAACCGGAGTCTTTTACGCGATATTGCATAAGCGAGACCCGAGGTGACGATCAGACTGAATGCGGTTCCAACTGTCGCCAGAAATGCGCTGTTGCCGATTGCGTTCAAAAACGTGTCCGTCGACATTAAATAACGGTATGCGTCGAGCGTCCAGTTTTCCGGAAATAAAATGAGCGGTTTCTGATAATATTCCGCCGGATCGGTGAAAGATAAGACGAATGTATAATAAATCGGAAAGATCGAGGCCAGACTGACAATCGCGAGTACCGCGGCGTTGCCTGTTTCGAATAACCGGTCTCCCCAGCTTCTGCGCATATGATTTCTCCCTCCTGCGGATACGGTTTAATAAACGCCCTCTTCGCCGAATCGTTTGGCCAGCTTGTTGGCGGCGACGACGAGAACGATGCCTACGATCGATTTGAACAGACCGATGGCCGTGCTGTAACTGAATTGGCCTTGCTGCACGCCGTTGCGATACACATACGTATCGAATACGTCCGCCACATCGGATACGGCCCCGTTCATCATCAGGTAGACTTGCTCAAAGCCGACATCCATTACGGAGCCAAGTCTCAAAATAAACAAGATGACGATTACGTTGCGAATGGCCGGCAGTGTAATATGCCACATTTTGCGGAACCGCCCGGCACCGTCCACGACGGCCGCCTCGTATAGCTGCGGATCGACGCCTGCGATCGCCGCGAGGAAGATGATCGTCCCCCAGCCCGCTTCTTTCCACATCACCTGTACGGTCAGCAGTCCCCA
This sequence comes from Paenibacillus sp. GYB004, assembly GCF_036577605.1. Taxonomy (NCBI): domain Bacteria; kingdom Bacillati; phylum Bacillota; class Bacilli; order Caryophanales; family Paenibacillaceae; genus Paenibacillus; species Paenibacillus sp. GYB004. The sequence continues at coordinate 30,916 of NZ_JARBDB010000004.1, read as the reverse complement.
GAACATATCGGGATCGGTCAAAAAGCCGATTCGTTCTCCTCCGAATTCGTGGATAATTTTGTTGATCAGCCCTTCGGATTGCGACAGCATTAAGTACGTCAGCCCGGATATAAGCACCCAGGACAGAAAATGCGGAATGTAGACGACGGTCTGGACGATCCGCTTGTACGCCATGCTTCGCAGCTCGTTCAGCATCAGAGACAGCAGGATCGGCAGCGGGAAGAAAAACACGATGTTCATCAAGCTGATCATCATCGTATTGCGCAGCAGCATCCTGAAATCGTCATTGGAGAAAAAACGTTGGAAATGCTCCAGTCCCACCCACTCGCTCTTCAAGATACCGAAGTAAGGCGAGTAGTCTTGGAACGCGATGATCAGTCCGCCGATCGGCACGTATTTGAAAATAATAAAATACAGCAGTCCGGGCAGCGCCAGCAGATACAAATATTTGTCTCTGGCCAAATCGGAAGCCAGGCGGCGCAGCTTCGATGTTTTTTCGGACGGTATGGCCGGAGTGGTGGTTAGTGGAGCGCTCGTGTTGGCTTTCAATGCAAGTATCCCCCGTTTCTTTCTTGTGTTAGAATGGTTATTGCCGCTTCGGATGGGCCGGACGGTGTTCTTTATCCCGCACGAAACCGCCTTAGACGGACGGCCTTAACCGGAGCAGCTCTCCTCCGTCTCTTCCATGGCACCATCCTATAACCTGCGGGACATTTCCGGCAATAATAACATCTTGTAAGCGAAAAACGTTGATCCTATGCGGATTTCCAGCGATAGTATTGTTTTGCAAACCGTTGAACTCGGCTATCCGATTAGGTAAAATAGGAAAGGCATCATCGTTCTTCGCCCGGAAGAACGCGGCAACCATTTTCGGCGGAAAGGGACCGGCATCATGAAAAAAACGGAACATCGCAAAGGTTCGTTTTATTGGAAAAGTCTTGTGCTTGTCCTCGCCATCACTTGTCTTCCGGCCTTGCTCATCGGAATCGGCATCTATAATTTTGGCGCCGGACCTATCGTACGCGAGCTGAATCAAGCGCACCAGGAGCAGTTGAATCAATCCATCCGGCAAACCGACGAATATTTGTCCCGTCTGGAGCTGTTCTCCGCCCAGCTTGCGTTTAATCCCGAATTTGACGAATCGCTCGCTTCGTTGAACTTCGCAGAGCAGTTTCAGAAAACGAAGGATCTATACCTCTCTCTCGCTCTTATGAAAGACAGCAACCCGTTAATTTTCGACGTTGCATTTTATTTGAAAGACTCCGGCAAGGTGATCAGCGACCATTGGGGCGTACGTACGCTGCAGGGCGAAGACAGCGTCCGCGCTTTCCAAGCGCTGCTCGATACAGACCGCAAAATCTATTGGACGGACAGCCTGGCCAAGCTCGATCCGAACCATTCGTCGTACAAAGGCGTAGTAACCAAGCTGTACCCGACGTTCAGCGACCAGCCTTTCGGAGCGTTCCTGATTTATTTGAACCAGGGGGCGCTGGATCAATTGGTCAGCCCGCTTGCGGCCGCAGATGGAAACGCATTCTTGATGAATCCGGACGGCTCCATTCTGTCTGCGCACGACCACGGCGATACTGGACTGCGGGAGACGCTGACCAAGCGGATTCTTGCCATGGAAGCGTCCCAGGATTCTTTTGTGTACAAATGGAAGGATACGAGTTATTCCGTCTCGTTCGGTCATCTCTCCAGGCTCGGCAAAGACTGGATCTATGTCTCCGCCACTCCGCTCGATCGGATCACCGCCCCGGTGAACGACATGTCCCGCATGATCGTGGCGGTCAGCGCGTTCGGCCTTGCACTGGCGCTGCTGTTGTCCTGGTTCGCGTCCAAACGGATCTATAACCCGATCCAGCGGCTTGTCGGTTTGTTTCATTCGGCCAAGGAAAGCGGCAGCGACCGGATGAACGAGATTGCATATATCGAACGCCAGTGGAAGCTACAATTGGATGAAAGCGAGCTGCTGCAAGGACGGTTGCAGCAATCATTGCCGTCGCTCAGGGAAGGGTATTTGCTGCAGTTTTTGCAAGGGAGAATCATGCCGTTTTCCGATCAAGAAGTGATCGAGAAGCTGCGGCAGTACGAGTGGAACGTGGAAGGAACCCGGTTTGCGTTTCTGGTAGCCGGCTTGTACGGGAAAGGAACGCCGGATGCGAAGTTTTCCGACCGGGACGAGCAACTGATCGATTATGCGGCCGCCAACATCATGCAAGAGCTGTGCCGGACCGCGGCCGTTCATGCGCATGCGATCAACTTTCAGAATTCGACTGTCGGCGTCCTGCTCGCAATCGATAATTCGGTACCGGCGCCGCAAGCCAAAGAAACGCTGCTTGCATTGGCGGCCGATATCGCCTCCGCCTTGAGCGGATTGTTGAAGGTGAACGTAGCGATCGCCGTCGGCAAGCTGACAGACTCGGCGCTCGCTTTGCCCGGACTGCTGGACGAGACGTCCAAAACGCTGCGCAGACGCGATCCGAACGAGCCGATCGACATTTTGGACGTGGAGGATATGCTGCCCGATATGGGCCCTATCGACTTTCCGCTCGAACTGGAGAAAGACATCATTCAATCGATGCGCATGGGGCTTAGCGAGGAAGCGGCTGACGGCGTACAGAGGTTCGTCGAAGCGATCCGCAGCAAGGCCGGCACTCAGATGCACGTCCAGCAGGCGATGCTCAAGCTGCTCGGAAGCGTGTATGACGCCGTATTCCGCGCCGGGATGAACCCCGACAGCGTGTACGGCGGCGCCCATCTGTACGAGGATTTGATGAAAATCCGTAACCCGGACGAGATGATCCGTTGGTTTTCCGTTTCCGTTATCGAACCGTTCATTCGTTCGGCGACCTCCTCCTTCGATTCGGAGACGAGAACGATCGTCGATCGGGTCGTGGAGGAGCTGCACCGCGACTTGCTGACCGACGTCTCACTCGATCTGTACGCCAGCCGGTACGGAATCAGCTCCTTCAAGCTGAGCCGCAGCTTCAAGCAAGTGACGGGCGTCAATTTTATCGATTACTTGACCGGATTGAGGATCGAGAAGTGTAAAGAACTGCTTCTAACGACGGATATGAAGGTCAATGATATCGCCGAAGCGCTGAGATACCAGCCGTCTTACCTGATCCGGCTGTTCAAGAAAAGCACCGAGCTGACGCCCGGCCAGTTCCGCGAGAAGTTTTCCCGGAGTCCCGGATAATTCGCAGCTACGACGCCAAAAGGTTACCCAAAAAGTATCTAGTCACTGAGAACATTCCCATTTTCCAAACGAAAGGACCTCAACTTCCACGGTCAGGTGGAGATTGAGGTCCTTCCTCTCAAAAAAGTTCGGTTTGGCGGGGTTCCAAGCATCGTAAAGTGATGTTGGAGGCAGCGTGGCTTTCTTCGTTTACAAGCCCGCAGTCAGGTGATCCAGGCAAGAGCGAGGCGGCTGTCCCGCTATAAGCACCCCATCCTGTACGTAGCCCTCTTCCCGCCCCTCCAATTCCCGGACGAGACGATTTCTCCACAGACTTAGCGTGTTTTGCATTGACGCTTGCCCCGCCAAGTTAACCCGTTCCTGCGGGTCGTCCTTCAAGTCAAACAGCTGTTCCTCGCCGCTCTGGGAGTACCATACGTATTTGGAGACGCCGTCCGTCACATAGTGATGCGACAATTGCCCGTAAGCGTGCTCCCCATGGATATAGTCGCGCCAGGCCGTCTCGTCTCCGCGGCACAAGGTCAGCACGCTCTTCCCCTCGACCGATTCCGGAATCGGGACGCCTGCAGCATCAAGCAGCGTAGGCATCAGGTCGCGCAGCTCAACCACATTGCCGATACGGCTCCCGTTTTGCAGACCCAGCCGGCCTCCCGGATCGCAGACGATCAACGGTACTTTGGCACTTCCTTCATAAGGAAGCGCTTTGCGGAAATAATAATGATCGCCGAGCATCTCGCCATGATCCGAAGCGAATACGATCAGCGTATTCCCGTATAGGCCGTACTCCTGCAAAGCGTTCAGCAGCCGACCGATCTGATCGTCCAGATGGGTGATCAAGGCATAATAGCCGGCTCTCGCCCGGTTCAGCCGCCGCTTCGGCAATATACCCGACAGCCCCGTCGGATCGGTTCCGCAACGCGCCGCCGCTTCGACATCGACCCAATCGCCTACCGGAGGCTCCGGCATCTCCAGATCGCGGTACATATCGAAGTAGGCTTGCGGCGGGTCGAACGGCGGATGCGGACGGACGAACGACGTCCATAAGAAAAACGGCTTGCGCGGATCTCTTCTGCGCAAAAAATCGATCGATTGCGTGACCGTCCAATTCGTCGGGTGCAGCCGCTCCTCCAGATGCCAGGGCCGGGTCACCGTCGAGGCGTTGCAGTCGAGACCAAGGTCCGTCAAATCCGCTTCGGCTCCCGCCGTCTGGCGCAGCCACTGCAAGTAATCGTCGTTCTCGTCATAATGGCTCGCCATCGGCATCCCGCTGTTGCTGCGGCTGTAGTGCAGGTAGCCGTCGTGCAGCACGACGTTATGGAAGCCGCACAAATTGCGGGCCGGATAAACATGCATTTTGCCGACGCATTGAGTATGGTAACCGGCTTTCGCCAACTCGCCGGGCAGCGTATGGGGATAATCCCAAGGCACCTTTTCCCGGTAGCCGACTCTTCCATGAGACCGCTGGCTCATTCCGGTGAAGATCGCGGCACGGGCCGGTATACAGGTCGGCGTCGCCGAGTAAGCGTTCGCGAACAAAACCCCGCCGCGGGCAAGCTTGTCCAGATTCGGCGTCTCCACGACCGGATGTCCGAGCGCGCTCAGACAGTCGTAACGCATCTGGTCGACCGTAATCAGCAAGATGTTCGTTTTCATCCGCGTCCAAGCTCCATCGTGGTCCGCCCGGATCGGTTACAGTTGGCAGGTAAGACTCTTCCGCTGTCCAGATAGTCGCCGGAGAGCAATCGTACCGCTGCCGTTTTGAATGTTGTCATGCGTTCTCCGCCTTTCCTTAATCCTTCTCCGATCGCTTGCGTTCTCATCATAATCCAGCGTTTCACAGGATGCCATACACATACCGTTCGATTATTTGACCATTTGTGCTATGAAAAACCGTAAGGGAAAAACTCCTGACAATCCTTTTACGTGCAAACCCAAACGTTTGTGCGTAGGAGGGAATGGGTACCGGGCTCCAGCCGCTCGTTGAATCGTGTTGTCTTTTTTAGGTTTTGCGGTTACAACACGACTTCAAATGCGGCCCGTAAACTTTCCGCTCCAATACCCATTCCCTTTGACTCTTACGTGCTCTCTTCTACATCAAACCTACCACCCTGCTCACTTTAGCACGGTGAAGAACTTAAACATTCTAATCTTTCAATGATAACCGCCAAATGATGGCGGTCTTGAGTTACATTACTTTTGACTAATTTTTTGGAAAATTGGTCAGCAGCGCGGAATACTTATCGTACCAGATTTTCCATTCGTCTTCCCGCGATTCAATCGTTCTACCGTCCATCAGGGCGATAATAGCATCCAGGCATACATGCCAGCCGGCGAGATCCTTCGGAGAATGATCGGTAAGCTTATGAATGCGCTCAATCAACACGAGTCGGCTTCCTTCGGCCTCCGGGTACAGCTCGAAACGGACCTGGTCCTCGCCCCACCTATATTCGAGCACCGAATACGGTTTCAGTTCGATAATCCGAAGCTCCTCAAACGTACCGTCCTGCATGTCAAACTTGATCACGCCCCCTTCCCGGAGATCGTCGACCGACAACTCGGCGAACCATTTCGCCAGCTTGTCGTTCTCGGTCAAGTACGACCATACTTTCTCGACGGGATGCTTCAATCGACGTTCGAAACGGGCTCTATATCCGCCCGGAATTTGCTCCACAACGGCTAACATCGGGTTCCTCCTCTTTGTTCGCTAGTAGTATGCTCGGTTACTCCTGCTCTTCATCAAGCGCCTTCTCCAAATCATCCAGCTTGGACGACCAAAATTGCCGATACGGCTCGAACCAATCCGCGATCTCCTGCAAAGGCTCGGCATTCAGTCGATACAAATGATTCTGTGCTTCTTTACGCACGCTTACCAAATTGGCTTCCCGTAAAATACGCAGATGCTTCGACACCCCGGGCTGGCTCAATGACGATAACGCGACCAGTTCCCCAACAGATCGCTCCCGAACCCGCAAATAGTCCAGCATACGCCTCCGGTTGGGCTCGGCCAGCACTTCGAAAAGTTTGTCCTTGTTCATACCTATATATTACTTTCGGGTTATATTTCTGTCAAGTTATATAAAAAGAGCGGAACCTCTTGGTTCCGCAATCTCTTTGCTTTATACATCCCCCCCCCTACCGCACCTCAAACTCGGCAAACACCGTCTTTTCAATCGACGTCCCTTGTCCATTAACGGTTTTACCGATCCGGTATTGACCGGGCGGTATATGTTTGAACTCGATCGTCTGCTCCCATTCGCCATTCTCGGCCAACTCATAACCGATAGCTTCTACGCCGATGTTTTTGCCCGTCGGGACAACAGTCCAGTCGTCTCCCTCCTTGCGTTCGAACTTGTAGTCCAGTCCGAAAAACAAGGGGGCTGGGCCGGTGTTCACCATCGTAAGGACCGGCTTGGCGCTGCGGGAATACGTCGTCTGATTCAGTGTTAACACCGCTTCCACCTTCTGCACGGGAACTGTAAGCAGCGATAACACCGTATCCTCTACTGCGCCTCCATCCATAATCTCGACGGACAAGAGATAATAGGTTCCTTCACGATCGGGCAGCTTCGTTGAAAAGTTGGAATAGGCAAGCTCCAGATCCATATGCTCCGCATGCTCGGCCACGACCCGGATCAATTGCCCCTGCCGGTCGCGTTCCGTCAGCTTGTACCGGATCGTACGGGCTTCGATCCCTTTCGCCTTCTCCGGTTCGATGATGTGCAGCAGTGCGCTTACTTCTTCGCCGGGCTTCTTGTAACCCGCGGCGATTGCCGATCCGATGCCTCGGCCGCCCGCCCATGTACCGGTAGGAGGTAAAAACTCGGCATAGTGCCGGTCCGCCTCGTCCGCGCCGCTCTTGGCAAGCCCCTTGTTTGACCCCATCGAGACCGGGTAATGAATTGAAGTGGACAACGGCTTCTCGCCAGCCGGCGGCACGATTTGCTCCTGAACACATCCAGCCGTCAGGACGACCAGAAATACATAGGTTGAATTTAGCAAAATTCGAGCCTTGTTCATCCCCATCCCCCTCTGCATTTTTTTCTACATTTATTAACGTGGACGGAGGAGAAATTGTTCCTTCGTTTTCAGAATTTTACAAACCGATATTCATTCATCGATACTTTTCGAATTGTTCGTACGCGGGCAAACGCAGCAAGGCTGCCGCTCTTATACGAACGGCAGCCCCGCGGCTGATCCACCATCTTGTTCAGGATGAACCGTTATTTTCGGTTAAACGTATCTTTCAAAGGGACAATCCGGTTAAACACCAGCTTGTCGCCCGTCGTATACTTCCGATCCGCACAAAAGTAGCCATGACGGAAAAATTGGAACTTTTGCTCCGGACGGGCCTGTTTCACAAAGGGCTCCATCCAAACATCCCTGACAATTACAAGCGACTCCGGATTCAGCACATCCGCCCAATCCCCGTCTTCTTCCCCCGGAATACCCGAATCCAGCAGCAGCTTCTCGTAGAGATGGACATCCGCCTTCACCGCATGTTCGGCCGACACCCAGTGAATCGTACCTTTCACCTTGCGCCCTGTAAAACCGCTACCGCTCTTCGTAAGCGGATCATATGTGCAGTGCAGCTCCGCAACCTCCCCGGTTACCGGGTCCTTGATTACGTCCTCGCAGCGGATGAAGTAGGCTCCCTTCAGCCGAACCTCGGCATTCGGGCTGAGCCGGTGGTACCCTTTGGACGGAACCTCCATAAAATCGTCGCGCTCGATATATATCGTTTTGGTAAACGGCACTTCGCGTTTCCCCATCGCCTCGTTTTCGCTGTTGTTCTCGATCGGCAGCCATTCCGTGTGATCGTCCGGGTAATTGGTAATGACCATCTTGAGCGGATTCATAACGGCCATGACACTCACCGTTTGTTGTTTCAGATCTTGTCGGAGGCAGTGATCGAGCAGCGATATATCGACGGTGCTTTGCGTCCGGATACTGCCGATTTCTTCGATGAAGCCGCGAATGCTTTCGGGAGTGAACCCTCTTCGCCGCAACCCCCGCAGCGTCGGAAGACGGGGATCGTCCCAGCCGTCCACATGCCCTTCTTCCACCAGCTGTCTCAAAAACCGCTTGCTCGTCACCACGCCCGTCAAGCTCAGCCGTCCGAACTCCCGCTGCCGCGGAGGCTCGGGGATATCCAGCTCCTGTAACACCCATTCATACAAAGGCCGGTGATCTTTGAATTCAATCGAACATAACGAATACGTAATGCCTTCGATTGCATCTTGGATCGGATGGGCGAAATCGTACATCGGGTAGATGCACCAGTCGCTGCCCGTCCTGTAATGCTCGGCATAAACAATCCGGTAAATAATCGGGTCACGCATGTTGATATTTGGCGAGCTCATATCGATTTTGGCGCGGAGTACTTTGGAGGAGGCCGGAAACTCGCCATTTTTCATTTTGGCGAACAGCTCCAAATTTTCTTTCACAGTCCGGTTGCGGTAAGGACTATTCTTGCCAGGCTCCGTCAGCGTTCCCCGATATTCGGTTACTTCCTCCGGCGTCAGATCGCAGACATATGCCTTTCCTTTCCGGATCAAGGTGACCGCAGCTTCGCAGATTTGTTCCGAATAGTCGGAACCGTAATAAATATGCGGCCCCGGGTCGTAGCCAAGCCAGCGGATATCTTCGATAATCGCGTTCACGTATTCGATATCTTCCTTGAGCGGATTCGTGTCGTCAAACCGCAGATGAAACCGGCCGTTTAACTTTTGCGCCATCGAATAATTCGTCTGGATCGCATACGCGCTCCCGATATGGAGATAACCGTTGGGCTCGGGCGGAAACCGCGTACACATGGTCCGGTGGAACGGATTCGATTCAAGCTCCTCCACAATTCGTTTATATAAAAAGTGTTCGGTTGTCGGTTCCTTTTCGTTAGTCATAGCGAGTTCTCCTCCTGAGTCTGGGTTTGTGGCAACATGCAAACTTCTCACCGGCACGTTAGTGCCCGGTCCAAGTTAACACGGTGTAAAACAAAAAAAACTTCACCTCCAAGACGTTATGTCTTGGGGACGAAGGTTCTCGTGGTACCACCCCAGATTCGTTAATATGTCGCCATACTAACCTCTTCAAGTACGGCATGACAGGCCATGCTTATACTCTAGCTCTATAACGGGAGCTCCCGTCATCCATCCCCGCCTGCGGTTCCGGCATGCTGCTCAGAGGCTTGTTTCGGGGGAAGCACCCGGCTCCTTTTCACCGGCCGGAGCTCTCTGTGCAGGTACGTTCTCCCCTACTCTTCTCATCATCGCGTTTCAAATATTGCTATTATGATAACAAATCATTCCCTAAGATGTAAACCACTATTCGGATCCAGCGAAAACTTGAGGCGTCTGCAGCCGGGTCCCGCGCAAGTACAAGCCGGTTTCCGTTTTCTCGACTCCGGACAGACGGTATAATGGGAGAAACCATAGCCAAAAAGAAGGAGCCGGTATCCTGATGAACAATCGCGAGATCCGATTTCACCGCGCAGGCGACGTCACCGTAAAAGCCGGGCGCCATCTCGGACCGAGACGGTTAACCGACTTCGAGATCGTCTATTTTCCGGTGGGCTCCCGGACGAGGTACGACGCCGACGGCACGGGACATATTCTCGATTCTGCTTGCGTCCTGCTTACGCGTCCCGGCGAGCTGCACGAGTACCGCTTCGATCCGGACAGCCCGTGCCGTCATCTGTTCGTTCATTTCGACGTCGCCCCGCCGTCCGGCTTGATCCATTATCGCCTGCTTAAGGACTTTCAATATAGCGTAATCCCGGTGCAAGACCGCTCGCTCATCCCGCAGCACATGAAGCAGATGCTGTATCTGTTCCATCTGAAGCCGCCCAGGTGGAGATCGATGGCCGAGAAGCTCTTGCTGTACATGCTCGAGGAGCTGGAGAGCGGACTGGAGACGGAATCCGAATCCGGCCGGTATGACGAGAGAACGATGCCTCCTCAAATATCCGGAGCGCTGCAATATATCGAGGCCCATTCCAGAGAGCAGATCGAAGTGGAACAGCTGGCCCGGCTTGCCGGATGGAGCCACGAGCATTTTACACGGACGTTCCAACAGCATGTCGGGCATGCCCCGAAGCACTGGATCATCAGACGTAAAATGAATGCAGCCGCTCAGCTTCTGCTGCAGCGCACCGACAGCATCAAGCAGATCGCGCGTGATCTCGGCTTTGCCGACGAATATTACTTTCACCGGCTCTTCCGCCGGACGACGGGAATGACCGCGACCGAATATCGGCGAAAATATGGGGACGCCCGGATGCGGGAGCTTGCCCCTCCTGACGATTGGGGCCGGTTTTACCCGTTAAACCACTACTTCATTCTGGACAACCCGGGGCCGGATGAATAAATAAGCAGGACCCGTTCTGCTACAATCTGCTGACGATAAGATCAAATTTGTCCATCATTGTTTCGCCTTCGTACATTGCCGGATTTCTCCGTTTCCTTGACAATAAAGATATCCGAAGGAGAGGGGTACGAAGGAATGAGCGAAGTAAAACCTCAAGAACGTATTCGTTACACAGTATCGGTCGATCAGTATGTTGACTACAACAAAAACGGCTATTTGCTCGTAAAAGGGTTATTGGCAAAGGAAGACACCGAGCGGCTGCTTAGCTGGACGGACGATATTTACTACGGCCGCGTTACGGAACTCGATCATCTGTCCCGTGAGCACGCCTGGATGAGGGGAACGAACAAAACCGAGCGGCTCTCCTCCGCCCGCATGCATATGCCACATCTGCACAATAAGACGGCGGAATGGGGACTGCTGCATCCCCTACTGCTGGACGTACTAGAAGCGTTGATCGGTCCGGACGTCCTCGCTTTGCAATCGATGCTTTTCTTCAACCCTCCGGGAAAAGGCGGCCAAGGCTGGCATCAGGACTCGTTCTACATCCAGACTCAGCCGGACAGCCTGATCGGTGCGTGGATCGCACTGGATCGGGCCGACGAGTCCAACGGCTGCCTGTGGTTCGCCCCCGGCTCTCATCATGAGCCGATTTATCCGCCGCCGGAGGCAAGGAAAGGTTACGTGCATGCCGACGAGCGGCACATTCAAGGACTCGTTCCCGCCAGCGCTCCGAGCAATCTGGACGATTCCGTCAACAATTTATCGGAGATCGCCGCGAAATACGGAGAATCGGTTCCGGTCATCGCCGAGCCGGGCGACGTGCTGTTTTTCCACTCTCATCTGCTCCATCGGTCGTACCGCAACGAAACGGCTGACCGGTTCCGCCGCGCTTATGTGCTGCATTATTGCAACGCCCGTTCGTGGGTGCCTTGGAGCGGCTCCAACGAAAACCATATTTTGGCCCGGGGACGCACGCACCTGCCCTACGCTGTGCCCCAGTTGGGAACCGCTGTGGAGCTGTCGCCCGAGTCGGTGCCCGGCGACGACTCCGGCTCGATGATGGTCGCGATGCCCGGCGGCGATATGGGCAAGATGGAAATGTAGGCGGATGTCCTTGCATGAAGATGATCTGCTAAAAAAAACGAGCTCTCACCTCCGGAATTTGGAAGATGGGGCTCGTTTTGATTTTTGTTTAAGCGGTCGGACCGAGATCGGGAACGTCCTTGAACTCGATTTCGGCGGTTTCCGTCCCGTGCAGCTCCAATATTACGATCTCGTTGTCCCCCGCACGGAGCAGCGGTCCGGGCACATACAAGCTTTTCTGCGGACCCTTGTTCCAGTAACGGCCGATGTTGAAGCCGTTCACCCAGACGACGCCTTTGGTCCACCCGTCCAAGTACAGAAACGTGTCGGCCGGATGATCTGCCTGCAGCGTCGCTTTGTGGAAGACCGGGCCTTGCTGTCCGCTGGCGGTTCCGGCTTCAAACGTCAGGCCGGACAAATCGTCGAGCGGCAGTGTGCGAATCGTCCAATCGAACAGGAACTGATAACCGAACCGGACCCCTTCGGTAATCCCTTTGCGGTCCTTCATATAGGAACCGTAGTTGATCCGGCCCATATTCTCGACCAAGATGCCGAGCTTCACGCCTTCCTTCGGAACGTCGAAAGACACTTTCGTCTCCGGGTCCCATCGCTCGATCGTCCCCGCAAACCGGTCGTCCACGAATACGAGCGCCCGGTCGGCGACATCCTGCAAGTTCAGCTGATGCTTCTCTCTCGGTCCGGAAATGCGGGTTTCGTAGTAAATAAAACCGTAGTTTTGCCCGAGCTTCTCCATCGGATGCGGATATACGGAAGCAATCGGCTCAGACAAGACGTCCAGACTGCCGAAAAGTCCCTTCTGCCGGTCCGTCCGGATTTTCCCGTAAGCACGCTTGGCGATTGGCTTCGGAAGTTCCGCTCCGGGCGCGAATCCGTAACGGGCCAGCACGTCGCGCACCGCGTAAAACTTGTCCGTCGGATCTCCGGCTTCCGTCAGCAGGACGTCGTAGTCATAGCTCGTAATCGTGGGCTGGAACTGGTTGGGCGCCGGACAATTCGCACCGCTGTAGAAGCCGAAATTCGTACCGCCGTGGAACATATAAAAGTTAACCGAGCCGTTATCCTGCAGCATCTCTTCCAAAACCCGCGCGACATCGCCCGCATCCCGCGTATGATGGTGCTCGCCCCAATGATCGAACCAGCCGTTCCAAAATTCCATGCACATGACCGGACCGTCGGCCTCGTATTCGCGCAGCTTCGCGAACGCTTCCCCCACCCGGGAACCGAAATTGACGGTCGCGAGAACGCCCGGCACCGTTCCGCCCTGCAGCATCGAATCGGTCGGACCGTCCGACGTGAACAGGAGCACATCGATGCCGCGGCTGATCATCCCCTGCCGCAAATAGTCCAAATACTTCGTATCGTTGCCGTAACTGCCGTATTCGTTCTCAATCTGCATCGCGATGATCGGGCCGCCGTTCGTCGACAGCAGCGGCTTGAATTTCGGCAGTAATACGTCGTAATAAGCGTCCACCCGATCCAGAAACGGCTTATGGAAGCAGCGCAGCCGCATATCCGAATCGGCCAGCAGCCAGGCCGGCAATCCGCCGAACTCCCATTCCGCACAAATATAAGGGCTTGGCCGGACGATCACATGCAATCCGAGCTCGCCCGCCGTCCGGATAAACCGCTCGATATCGGCAATCCCTTCGAAGTTATACTCTCCCGGCCGGGGCTCGTGCAGATTCCAGGCGACATACGTTTCCACCGTATTGAAGCCGCATGCTTTCAGCTTTTGCAGCCGGTCATGCCAATACTCGGGGACGGTGCGGAAATAATGAATCGCTCCGGATATAATTCGTAACGGCTGGCCGTCATACGTAAATTGTCCGTTTGTAGCTTCCAACAGTGGCATTAGCAGCGCCGCCTTTCCATCGTATGTCGTTAGACATGTTTATGTTTTTATCATATCCAAGCCGTCCATTTGACACCATGTGCATAGCGTCCGTTTTTTTGACCATTTGTGCTTGGTTAATCTCACTTTCATAGCAATTGCAAAAAAGGCCGCCCCGGTTATAGGGACAGCCCAATCCAATATTTAATAATTGCTAAGTCATTCAGACTCATTCTTACTTATTCCATCGACGCTCCATATTTCTCGTCCAATAGTACCTTGGCCTCCTGTTGTTCCTCTTCCGTACCGTATGCTGCGGCCAATTTTAAGCTGTATACTGCAAAACTCGACATGCCTTTCATTTCGCCAAACGCGATCCCCGCATCATAATACGTACCGTTCGTTAATGCATGGTTGAGCAGCAAGTACGGATCGGCTTCGGCCGCTTTCCGGTATACCTCGGTTTTCTCGGCACCAACCAAACGTTGATCGGCGGCGTATAAATGATAATAAGTTGCAGTACGTGCATTGATTTGACCGGCCTTCTTTGCCATGGCAGCCGATTCGGCCCACAGCTCCTCCTGCTCGAACATTTGAGCAAGCTCGCCCAGCAAGACCGCATATTCCAGATAAGCGGCATCGTTGTCCGGTTCCGATTGGAATATCGCTGCATATTCCGCTTCGACTGCGTTAAAATGCTCTTCGATCTGAGCCGCCATCTCCAGTTGGGTTTCGAGATCCGCATTTTCGAATGATTCGGCCCACTGTGCAAAGTCGTCCCACGCCTGTTCCATTCCCATCTCCGTCAGGTCAACGGGGGCGTACTCTGTTACGTCCAATAAAGCGACAACGTTTCCTTTCAGAAAAGAAGCCGGAACGTACAAAACGTCTTCCCAGATGAACGAAGCAGCGGCTAATTCCACTTCTTTTCCATTCACTTGCGCTACTGCTTTGTCCGCTTGCAGATCAATCGATAAGCCAGGCCGCTTTGCCGTCAATGTTAACGATTCGGCGTCCCACTCCGCTTCCATACCTACACTTTCCAGTACGCTTTGTGCAGGAACATAGGTAACGCCTTCGATAACCGATGGAAGATGGTTCAGCTCCAGCAGCTTTCCGTTTACTTCAATTGCTTTGCCAGCTGCCCAAATCCGCACGTATTCGTTGCCGTTTGCATCGCGAGGGACAACTTCCTTCCCCTGCGAATCGACATAGTAGCTGCGGCCCCCGGATTGCACGTAAAACAGACCGCTTGCCGATCCATAAGCAAACTCGTATTCCGGGCCGATAACCCAATTGCCTTTCACATCGATATATCCCCATTGATTTGCCGATTGGGCCGGCCAATAGCCGTGACGCCCGGTACCGATCATATCGAACTTGGAGGGGACTATCGTTTTGCCGGTTTTGTCGATCAGACCGTACAGTTTGCCGGTTCTCACAACCGCCAAACCGTCCTCGAACGAACCTGCATGATCGTAACGATAAGGGATAACGGTCTCTCCGTTTTTATCGATATAACCCCACTTGCCATCTTGCTTGACGGCAGCCAAACCTTCATTAAAATCTCCGGCATCTTCATATTGCAGCGATATGACTTCTTCCCCACGTTTATTGATGTAGCCGTAGCTGTTTTTTCTCCCGATCTTGGCCAAACCGTCGGAAAACGGCCCCGCATCGTCATTGTCCGGATACAAAACGTATATACCGTCCTGATTCATATAAAAGAACGATTTGCCGTACGTGGCTGCACCGTATCCTTCACTGAATGGGAGCGCATAATTGAAATCCGGAGCTTTCAGCAATTTCCCGGATTGTTGCAGGTAGCCCATCTTCAGCTCGCCGTCTACATATTGACCTACAACGGCAATCCCTTCCTCAAAGGCGGATATCGTATCGTATTGGGGCAAGATCGCCATCGTCCCGGTTTCATCGATATAGCCCCACTTGCCGTCCGCTTTTACGGCGGCGAGTTTCTCCGCGTATGGCAACGCTCCGTCATACTCCGCTTCAATGACCACTTTGCCCGCTGTGTTCATATAGCCATACTTGGAACCTACCGAGAACGGAACGAGTTTAGAATCTTCTTTGTTTTCTTCGGCCTTCTTCAGACTTAAATCTACATTTATCGTCCGTTTTCCATCAAACTCGGCCTTGTACCCGATCTTCTCGAAGAAATCTAATGGGTAACACGGATAATCTCCAACCAGATGAACCGTTACTTCCTTGCTAAGCGTAAATTCGGATTGCTTAATCTTATCTTTATTCAGTACCGTTACTTTAGAACTGCCGATTTTCATCTCATAAGTCATCGACTTCTGGTGGTCGGTTATTGTAACTTTACCACCGGCTCCGCTAGTATGACTTAATATGCCGCCCATCCGCTTGAGCGAAAAAGCCGGAATTTTGATACTCCCGTCTACTTCTACAAACGCAGCGGAAAAATAGTCGGACACCACTTCATCGTACGTGTTTACGTAATGATAGGCGGTCACTCCCGTTTCGTATACCTTTACCTTCGCTTCGGCAGCACTTGCGGCCGGGACCGGCAAGCACGCATACAGCAGCACACTGGCGATCCATACAAGCAGAATTCGTTTCACTCCCATTCCCTCTCCCTTTTCTGCCATTATTATCTATTCCTTTGCCAAGTGTAACATCAGTAGGTATTTTTATCCATAACTTTCTTCCTACTCACTCGTCTTCTTTCGACCAATTGTGCCTAATATTTGTCCGGCTTGTGATATGATAAAGCATACAAAATATTCGGCCGGGGTGAACACGATGGATATCGAAGTATACTTTCCTAACATGACGAGCACGCTGCAAATATCCGGATGCGGGTTCGGCGTCAAGCCGCCCGGCTGGTCGTATCCGATGCATCATCATCATCTGTTCGAGCTGCTGTACTGCTTCAGCGGCGAAGCGACCCAAGTGATGAACAATTATGAGCTTACTCTACATTCGGGCGATTGGATTATCGTCAAATCCGGGGCTCGTCATCAGACCGACAACCGTTCCGATTCCCCCTACTCGTTCTTCAATATCCACTTTGACGTCGACGACCCGGAGCTGCGCAGACGGCTCGGCGGGGTTGATTGCGGATACTTGTCCAGCTCGGAAGCCGAAACTACGGGGCTCCCGGGATATATGAAACGGATCGAGCGAATCATGACCGCCGGTCTGGTCGGTGAAAGGGACCATCCAGCCGGGATGCTGGCTTTACAGCAGCTGGACCCATTACTTAAAATCGAGCTGCAAGCCTGCATCCTGCTGATCGTTAAAGAAATCGCCGAGCAGAGCGCCTCCCTGACGCCAACTGCGATCCAGAAACGCCCGTCGGCCGCTTCGTCTCTGGAGACGGACATTGCTCATGCGGTAGAAGAACGGCTCCAGCGGATGGCTTCCCCCGAATCCGAGGACTCCATCGCCCAAATCGCTAAAGAAATGCATATGAGCCGCAGCCAATGCACGAAAATTTTCACAAAAGTATACGGCGTCTCGCCGAGGCGTTATGTGAGCCTTCTGATCGCCAATCAGGCGAAGCATCTGCTCGTTACAACGAGCTTGTCGATCGAAGACATCTCGATCCGGCTCGGCTTTCGCTCGCTCAGCCACTTTTCCCGGCAGTTCCGGCGGTGGACCGGCACTTCGCCTCTGCAATATCGTCCCAAACACGAATGACAAGATAGGCTATACTCGCAGTAGTGCCGCAAAGACAAAAAAATAAAAGCCTGATTTCTCAAGCTTTTACCTCCGACACGAGCCGCTGTCGCAAGCAGCTCGTCTTGTTTTTATTCTGTAATTTATTTGGCAAAATCGCTCTTTTAACGGTTAACGTGGGCGTCGGGCGCTTTGTCCGCAACGAGGTTTAAAGTTATGTTGTGCTCCAGCAGCACTTTCAGAGCACAAAGCACCATTGTATACCCTCCCATCGAATCGATGGCTTGGCTCACCATCTCGTCCCCGGTTCCGGCAAATCCCGAATTGGTAATCGTTACGTAGGTTTCTTTGTCCGCGCGCGATGTAAAGATCCATTCGACCCGGGTGTTATCCGACGATTCGATCCGAATACGCTGGTTCGTCACCATTTCCGTTACTACGATCTCATCGTGTACGCCATACATCTCCCAATCCCAACGGATACGTTTTCCTCGTTCCAATCTTCCGCTGCTCTTCGTAAACCAAAATTTCGTCGTTATTTCCGGGTCGATAAAAGCTTCAAACACTTCAGCAACCGGCCTGCGAATAAGCATCTCCGCTTTCACGACCGGCACTTGATTCAATGTCGCCAACTTGGATATTCTCCTTTCGTCGTCCATGATCGTTCCAATTATAACACATTGATAGTCCTATTATTTCTTCCCGATTGCGTATATACACCTGCCTGCTTAAGCCTTTGTACGTTACCGGGAGGATCCCGGTCTCGCGAAAAACGAAATCAATATAACAAATATACAAGTTGAATGCATATTTAATACGTATTTGACAAAAAAACAAGTTAGTTTTTACGGTTCGCTTTTATACTGATTACAGATGTACATCTGCTACATAAAATCATGCTGGAGGCTGCAAATGATGACGAAACGACTTACTCTGACCGGCACTATCGTAATATCGATCGCCTTGGCGGCAAGCGGATGCGGAAGCCAGACGAACTCCGTCAGCAGCAACGCCCCTGAGACGAAGACAAAAGCTAACGAATCGAATACGCCTGTAACGTTAAAGGTGTTCCAAAACGGTGCCGAAATCTCCGACGACGATTTCAAACTGCTGTTCTCCGATCCGGTCAAGAAAAAGTATCCTCATATCACTTTGGAGATTACCCGCCCCGGCAAAGACGTTACACTTAACAGTTTGCTGGCGGCTCGGGAAGTGCCCGATCTGCTTTTAACGCCGAACTCGGGGATTCTGGGCTTAAAGCAGTTGGACTTGCTGACGGACATCACGCCTTACGTGAAATCGTCCGGCCTTAATCTGTCGCGGTTCCAGTCCGTGGCTATCGATGCGGTGAAATCGGAGAAAGGTGAATTGTACGGGCTGCCCTATGCGATGCAATTTAACGCTCTCTACTACAATAAAGACCTCTTCGACAAGTTCGGCAAAAGCTATCCGAAAGACGGCATGACCTGGGAGGAAGCCGTCGAATTGGCCCGTCAGTTGACCCAGCAGGACGGCGGCGTTCAATACCGCGGTCTGGACCCGGCCAGCAGTTATGTGATGAGCTTCCCTTATTCGCTTACGTATGTGGATGGCGGCACAGACAAAGCCGGCATGAATAACGACAAGTGGAAACAAGTGTTCGAGCTGACGAAAACCATCCTTACGATTCCCGGGAACGTACAACCGAGCCTGGAGCCTTCCGCCGCCGCGTCCGGCAATCTGTTTATTAAAGAAAAAAACGTAGCTATGCTGGCTTCGACAAATCTGATTGCGCAGATCGGAAGCGCGGCGAATACAGTGAACTGGGATATCGCTCAGTACCCAAGCTATAAAGACAAACCGAATATTTCCGGGAAGCTCGACTCCCACAATATTATCGTATCCAAAACGACTTCGCATCCGGAAGCGGCGATGAAGGTCATGGAAGTCGTCACCTCGGACGAAGTCCAGTTAACCAGCGCCAGAAAAACGGCAAGGATGTCGCCGCTTACAAGCGACGAGCCTAAGAAACAGTTCGGCGTGGAAGTTCCGTATCTGAAAGGGAAAAACGTCCAGTCTCTCTTCAAAAGCTCGGTCTCCCCTTCACCGGTATATTCGGTTTATGAATCCGACGGCAAAAAGATCGGCCAGCAAGCGTTCCGGGACTACGCAGCCGATAAAATAGACCTCAATACCGCGCTGAGACAAGCGGACGAAGAGATCAACCGGGTGATCAGCACCAAGAAATAACGACGGAAAGTATTCAACGCTAAACAAAGACGCCTCCAAAACCACTTCAATCGTGGCGCCGGAGGCGTCTATTTGCTTCATAACATTAAGATAAAAGGACTTGCTCGATAACCTTGGCAACGCCATCTTCCAGATTGGTAGGCGCTATCCGATCGGCGGCCTGCTTTACCGGTTCTTGAGCGTTCCCCATAGCAACCCCCAAACCCGCAGCCCGGATCATCGGAATATCATTCAGGCTGTCGCCGATCGCAATCACTTGCGACATCTCGATGCCGATAATCGAACAAACTTCTAACAAACCGCTTGCTTTGGTGACGCCCGGCGCATTGCATTCCATATTGGTCACATGGGAGTTGCTGATCTCGAACATTTTCCACGACACGATCCGCTCCCGAACCGTTCGAAGTTGTTCCGGATCAGAGCTGCGAATCGCAAATTGAAGCCATTGGGCGGTTGTCACATCGGCGGGCACATTGGATCGGTTGATGCGCCCCCCGACCGTATGCGCCCAGAAATCCAGCTCCTCCCGATTCGATTCGAGAAGTTCAAATAATTTGGCGACCGAATGCGGGGACAGCTCGCGCCTGGAGTGCAGGTCGCCTGGCGCATGCCATACTTCGCTGCCGTTATTAATAACTAGCGGACAATCGATCTCCAGCTGCTCGACTATACTTGTCACATCGGAGATTGGCCGTCCGGTAGCGAGAGTAATCTTCATGCCGGCCCTCCCCGCCGCACGTATCCACTTCACATTTTCCGCCGAAATCGATTTGTTTTTGTTCAGCAGTGTCCCGTCCAGGTCAAGCGCAATTAGTTTGTAAGTCATTTTAATCTCCTCAAGATCCGAAAGTAAGCTCGGTTTTTACGGTTTGATGCGGCGCGATTTTGGCGAGCGGAGCGTTTCCCCACCGATCCCAGCGATCCGTATTTGCATAATAGCCGGATACCGTACTCCGAATCCAGCCATCATCCGTTTCAATCTCAAGTACGAATCCGCCGATACACATCGGTTCATCCCCTGTCGTGATTTCGATTCGGTTATGGACTCCAAGAAAATGCCAGTATTTCGCTTCGATGCTCATATATTGCCGGCTGTCAAAGTACTCCAGCTGCTGAAACACTCCGACCTCTTCCCCATTCAAGCTTACCCGGTACGCTCCCGGCGTCCGGCAGTTGGAGCCGGCAGCCCGAAGCCGGACCGATCGGATGTCACCCAGTTTTGGCAGCGGAAGTCCGCTTGAATTGCCAAATTCCGGCTTTTGGGAGAATAACACTTTCTCGCCCCGGTCCCTCCATGTCAACTGTCCAACGACGCCATGCCCCAAAACGTGCCAATCCGCTTGTACCGTTTCGCCATCCACCGTAATGGACCACCAGCCCGGAGCCGAATCCTCCAAATAGCCCCAGCCCATCTCAAATGCCTCCGGCTCAGGCAGCAGCGGGCGAACGTCGCTCAAGCAAACAGGTGCGCGGTCGGGATAACCGAGCACGGAGCTTTTCAGTTGGGGTAGCCAATACTCTCCCACCCGATGCAAAGCGGATATTTGATTGTGGGTGTGTCCACAAAAATAAGCGTCTACCGGATGTTCGGCTAATTCACGAAGTACGGTTTGCGCGAAGTCATAATGGGTAAAAAACGGTCTGCCTACACAAATAAGCGGAGGATGCGAAAACAAAAAGACATGCTCGTATTTTTGGGATTCGGCGAACGACTTACGTATAAATTGTTCCTGCTGATCGCCTTGGACGAATGTCGTATAGTCTAAAACGATAAATAAAGAGTTCGCTTTCTCGAACGTATAATACCCCCTTGTCACCGAATCGGTACCTAACGCTTTGGCAATAGCCGGATACACGTATTGCAGAACTTGCTCCTCCTCGCGTCTTCCCACGACGCCATCATGCGTCCCGAGCGCAAAGAAAACCGGCGAGTTCAACCGTTCCAGCAGCTCCATCGCTTCTCCCATTTCCCGAAGTCCGCTTGCCTCATCATCGCAATGGCCTTGGATGATATCACCGGTTTGGATGACAAAATCAGGTTTTAACCGGGCAATTTCCTCGATAATTCTTGGCGTTACATGGCGCGTCATCCACAAGTTCCGGGTAATATCGGCGGCTTCCGTCACCCCTTTCGGCTTGCCGTTTAACGCTTGCTGATGCGACTGCTCCTGTACGTAATGCAAGTCCCCCATGACGACAAATCGCAAAGGTTGGTTCATCCTCTCAGCGCCTCTTCTCTCAAGTTGATTATTTGTAACTATTCATATATATTTGTTTATATCAATAAGACAAGTTTATTTTCTATGACATCCGGTGTCAATCCGTTAACAATAATAATACAATAGACCGCAATATAGCCGGGAAAGAAGGTCGCGACCGTGACAACTGAACGTGCCTCATCCAAAAGCAGCTCCGATTCCAAACAAGGAAGCCGCACGCCTCTATACAGACAGATCAAAGAATATGTACGAAACCAGATCGAACAGTCCGTATGGCTTGCAAACGATAAGATCCCGTCTGAGAACGAAATGGCCGGGCAGTTTAAAGTGAGCCGGATTACGATTAAAAACGCGCTTCAAGAATTGATTGAAGAAGGTTTGATCTACCGTATACAAGGAAAAGGAACGTTCGTAGCGCAAGACAAGCTCGGCGAGCCTCCCGTTTACCGTCCGGAGAAGCGGCAGGGCGATTTGACGGTAGCCTTTTTGATGCCGCGTATCGATAACCGATTCACTGCGAATCTGCTGCACGGAATCGAAAACCAACTCGCAGATGAAGAAATCCACCTGTTATTTCGCACAACGGGCGATTCGCAGGAAACGGAAAAAGAGCTGCTGAATCAAATTTTTCGCAGCGGTGTAAACGGGATTATCATTTATCCGGCACAGGGTCAAAGTTATAACGAGGAGATTTTGAAGCTAACCTTAAACGAGTTTCCGGTTGTTGTCGTTGACCGTTATTTACGAGGAGTGGAAACCAACTACGTATGCTCCGACAACGTAACGGGCGCATTTGAAGCGACCGAACACTGTTATCGTATGGGGCACCGCCGCATCGGATTTATATCCACTCATGTGGAAGGAACATCCAGCATTGAGGACCGTCTGACCGGATACGAAAAGGCGCTTTCCGAGAACGGGATATTAATTGACAGGTATTTACGGTTAACTGATCTGGAGAGTAAGCAGGTGAACCGTATTTTGCAGGACGGAGCAAGCGATCCGGCGAGCAAGGAACGAATCGTTCAATATTTGGAGAGGAATCCGGAGCTTACCGCCGTTATTGCGGTGAACTCTTCCGTTGGCCTGACCGTAATGGAAGCGGCCAAACAATTGTCGCGGCGCGTCCCTGAAGACCTCTCCGTAGTTTTTCTCGACGATTACGAGCTGTCCGCTTTTTCCGCGATTCCGCCTACCTTTGTAAATCAGGAGGAATATACGGTTGGACGCGAAGCCGTGAAGCTGTTAGTTTCCGTGATGAGTAACCCGAAGCAAAAACGCCGCAAAATCGTCGTCCCTACCCGACTGGTGGTCCGAGCTTCTTCGTCCGCGCGTCCTGAGGAGTAATAATAATTAGTAATGAAACCCTATCCTTGCTAGTTGCTTTGTTTGCATTATCTCCGAGAACTCAGTTGTATTCGATTTTTACTCCATTATGTCGGTATTTGCGTTTATATGCTTCTCTTACAGTTTCATAGATTTTCAGAGAGTCGCTGCTCGTCCATTCAGCGTTAAACGGACTGGCGGTTATATAGATGTTCCCTGGTTCGTTTTTCAGCTTCTCTCCATGCTTCAATACAGAAAGCTGGTAGCTGTAATCTGTGGCAGATTGGATACAAATGATGAACTAACGTAAAGAGCGAATCCGAATCAGATTCGCTCTTTACCTGCTGACAGTACGCCTACAATTGAAATTGTTCCTGAATCATCCTAGCCACTTCCTCCGGACTGATTCTCGTATTATTGATCCTCATATAATTTTCCTTTTGGATCTCCCCTTCATACGAGTTCAATCTATACTTATCCATCGAGAGGAGCAGATCTTGTTCGGAAAACTCAATATTTCGTTTAGTCGGTTTGTGAAGCAGACGGTTCGGGCTTTTGTTGCGCTCCAGTCTTTCCTCCACATCCGCTTCCAGCTCTACATAATACACGACACCGCCCTTGGACTCAAAAATGCCGCTGATCTTTTGCACATAGTTCCAATCCGCCTGCATATCCAGAGCCCACACATACGTAAAAATTAAACCGGGCAAGTCGCTCTTGGCCACTTCTTCGAAAATTTCTTGCCGGAACAAACCAACGAGCCGTTTTCCGGCTGTACTCCCATAGCTGAAAAAGTTCGAAACGAGATCGATCGTCATATGATTATGAAACAATTTCAGACCGGTTTGTTTCGCCAGCTCCTGCCCCACCGTCATTTTCCCTACAGCCTGCGGGCCGAATATAACAATCAGCTTCATAAGATAAGTCCTCCTATCCGTTTTTTCTCCAATAAATGGGTTCCAAAGAGGTTATTGTATCCGATTATGATGGATGGGCAGGCGCAAATCAACCGTTTTCACCGAAATTCTTCCAGACTCGTTCTCTAAATGGATGTTGACAACGTATAGGGTTGCTCTTATACTGTAATGGAATTTGAATAATAAAACCTGTTACAGGACGTGGACTTTTCTAGAGGAAACTCTATTTTCGCCACACGATTGTCTTTTCGACAAACGTGTGGCTTTTTATTTTGCAAAGGAGGACAGAGGATGATGAAAACTTGGCATTACGCATGTATTGTTTTTCTGGGCGGATGCTGTTACGGATTGTTATCGACCTTTGTCAAACTTGCTTACTCGGCAGGTTTTTCAGTTTCAGCAGTTTCAGGCGGCCAGTATTTATTCGGGGCTTTGCTTTCCTGGTTATTGGTGGTGGTTACCAAAAAACGGAAGCTGTCGTTCAAACGGATCTGCCAGCTGCTTTTATCCGGCATTCCATTTGGCTTGACAGGCGTATTTTATTACCAGTCCCTGCAATCGTTGAACGCTTCGCTCGCCATCATATTTTTATTTCAGTTTGTTTGGATTGGCACGCTTCTGGAGTGGATCGTGTATAAGAAAAAACCGACTGCAGGAAAAATGATCTCGATTGCCGTGCTTCTGATCGGCTCCGTTCTCGCCGCTAATGTCGTTTCAGCCGGCGGAATCGTTCTTTCCTGGAGCGGAATGGCTTGGGCGCTGCTTTCGGCTTTGACATTTACTGCATTCATTTTTCTTAGCGGTTCCGTCGGGAAAGATACGCCTCCGGCCCAGAAAAGCGCTCTGCTGTCCACCGGCGGTCTTATCGTTGTGTTTGTGCTGCTTCCGCCGACGTTTTTGCTGGATATGTCCGTATTGGCGGGAGTTGCGCCGTATGGACTGCTTCTCGGTTTTTTTGGCGTCGTACTCCCGCCTTTACTGTTCTCGATCGGAATGCCGCGGATCGGACCAGGGCTTGGCACTATATTAACAGCCTCCGAGCTTCCCGTTGCGGTATCCATGTCCGCTCTCGTATTGGCTGAACATGTAAGCCTGATGCAATGGATCGGGGTTGTGCTCATCTTGGGCGGCATAGCGGCCGGAAACGTATCGCTTACTCCTAAAGCTTCCATACGCAAGAGTTCTGCGCCTTAAACTTAAATGGAAGTGCCAGTTGCTGCTGCTTTTTGAATGCGGAACGAAAACACAAAGCTTCCTATCATGAAAAGCAGCTGAAGCGACAACGCCAGCAAGACGCCGGTAAATAAGTCCCATTGCAACGTCTGACTCATCGCGATTAAAGCTCCCCCTACGCCGATACTGATCCCGGGGCTAAACGCATCCATGAACTGAATGACGGCGGAGACCTCCCCTTCTTCACCGGCACGGGCATGCTGCAGCGCAATAGCGCCTGTCGTCGGATTGGCTAATCCGATGCCGAAGCCTGTGAATAGCTGAGAGATCACGGCATACCCCAGAACTCCTCCCGGCAGCGTGATCGAAGCAATTACAAATACGACCCCGACAATCATAATACCGGTACCGGCGATCACACGCTTTGTTCTTCCTGCGCCCCGATCTCGTTCATCCAGTTTGGATTGCAGCCAGGCGGCGGTGGACCAGCTCAGTGCGCCTGCGGCAACAATCAATCCTGCCAGATCTGCCGATAACCCCTTCACCTCCGTCAGCGCCAATACCACATAACTCTCCGTTGCAACGTAACAGGCTACATACAATCCCCTTGTAACGATCGTTGCGGGCAGCCCTTTTTGGACGGTAAACGTTCCTTTGGGCAACAGGTTGCGCAAGGGGTGAATCATCAGGAAGATTCCCGCTATCGTGAGCACGATGCCTTTCCAATCCGTAATCCAGCCTAACCCGCTTAGCAGCAGCCCGGTACCAAAAGTTAAAATAAGGGCAAACCCCTCTTTGGAAAAGCCTTTATGGGAGGAGGGCAGACTCGATCTAACCTGCGTTTGAAGCTGACGGAAGGAAGGAAACGTGAGAAGGATCGCCAGACCGATCAGCGGAAGAACAATCCAAAACACGACTCTCCACGATAAAGTTTCAGCCAGAAGTCCCGCCGCATAAGGACCGATTATGGCCGGCATAATGTAGGCGCTTGAGAAAGCGGCCAATATCTTCGTTCTTAGCCTGTCCGGATAGCTTAAGGTGATGCTGTAATACACGCAGGTAATCATCGCGCCTGCGCCGAATCCTTGGAAGGCTCTCCCAGCGATGAGCATAGGCATATGAAAAGAAGCAGCCGCAACCGTTATGCCGATCACGAAAAGGAGAATCGATAAAAGAAACGAGGGATAAACGCCTTGTTTTTTTATCTGCTGGCCGATAATCATGGAGCCTACGATTTGCGATAATAAAAACGAGCTGAATATCCATCCGTACAAATGCAAGCCGTTTAAATGCTGTGCTACATTCGGAGCGATCGTCGTAATCGCCAGCCCTTCAAATGCCACGGTGGTAACGGCTAGAATGATCCCGATTGTCAGAGCCCGGTAAGGCTGGTCAAAAATACTGACTTTCTCCTGATTTGCTTTCATGTTCTCACACTCCACACCTTCTCCAAATACCCGCCACAACGATAATGGTCATAGCAACTATATAACCGAATTTATTGTTCGCACTTGGAATCCTAAAAACTTACAAATCTTTCACATTGTTGTACATCACAGAGAGAATTCTCCGGAACGTCTCCACTTCTTCTTCGCTTAATCCTTCAACTGTTTTTTGGTAAGCCTCAATCGATGGTTCGAGAATTTCGTCCTTAATTCCGTGTCCTTTCTCCGTCAAATAAACGCGCAGAGATCGTCGGTCGGTCTCATGCGTCACGCGATAAATAAACCCTTTCTTCTCCAGCTTAAACAACATCCGGGCAATATTGGTCTGATCCTTGTACAATCGTTCAGCGAGCTCTTTTTGCGTAATTCCCTCCCGTTCCCACAAAATTACTAAGATCTCCCATTGATCGACGGTAATATCAAAGGGATTAACCACTTTTTGATAATAGTTGTTCAGTTTCAGATCTGCCCTGTGAACGATAACACCTATATATTTTTCTAATTCCAATGGAGGCCTCCACGATAATCGGCGTGATGATAGTTGCTGTGACCATTATATGTTCAACAATGTGACGTGTCAATGCTAGATGTGCCGTTCATCAATTCGTGCTATCGGGAGAATTTTGATAGTTCTAACCCTTTACAGCCTGTGCCGCGTTCCTTGCCCGTAAATAGGCTCAAAAAGAATGAACCCGCGTGCTAGGTTACGTTCGATTCTTATATTACACATATTATAATTATATATTGACTAAGTATTCTATGTCTCCTATAATGATCACTGTTCCACCATCTGCCAGAATGATTACCGGAGCGGTGGCCAATTTATTTCTTTGGAGGGATACTCATTGTTCGAGCAATTACAGGATCAACTGATCGGGCGGCTCCTCGTCCCGGGTGAGGAAGCGTACGACGAAAGAAGAAAAGTCTGGAACACCGCTTATGATAAATATCCGGCGGCGATTGTCGTCTGCAAATCCGCTGCGGACATTGCCGCTGCCGTGCAATTCGCCAAAAAAGCAAACCTGGAAGTGACGATCCGCGGCGGAGGCCATCACGTAGCCGGAACCGCGGTGAGCGACGGCGCGCTGATGATTGATTGTTCCGATATGCGCAAAGTGACCGTCGATCCGGAGCGTCGAATCGCTATCGTCGAACCCGGCGCCACACTGGGCGACGTGGATGCGGAGACGCAAAAATTCGGTCTGGCCACACCAACGGGAACTGTAACGGAAACCGGCATCGCCGGACTCGCTTTATGCGGCGGGACCGGTTACTTGAGAGGCAAATACGGCTTGACGAGCGATAATATCCGCTCTGCGCGGATGGTTACCGCTGATGGCGAGGAGATTCAGGTGAGCGATCAGGAACATCCCGATTTGTATTGGGCGATCCGTGGCGGCGGCGGCAACTTCGGCGTGGTGACGTCCTTCGAGTTTAACCTGTATCCGCTTGGACCTGAAGTATTGTCTGTCGACGTGATGTACGACTATAACGATGCAAAGCAGGTTTTGCGCAACGCCCAGGCATTTTTGCGAAAGGCGCCTGACGAAGTATCGTTTAACATGATGATCTTCCAAATGCCGGCCGCCCCGGGTGTGCCTGAATCATTGCACCATAAACGAGTCATCGTTATAGCCGGATTGTATGCCGGTGACAAAGCCGACGGGCACGATGCCGTTTTACCGCTGCGTGAATTGGCTAAGCCGATCTCGGATCATACGGGAGTAGTCCGGTATACAGAGCTGCAATCCCGGTTTGACTTGGCGGCTCCAAAAAATGTCGCTGTTGCCGGAACGTCGCTGTATATCCAAGAGTTTAACGAAGAAGCGATTGACGTTTTGCTGGCCCAACTGGAGCAGCCGCCTAGAGCGTCCCTTCTCGTTCAATTCTGGGAATGCCACGGTCAGATGAATCGGGTTCCTTCGGATGCTACGGCGTTTGCCGTTCGTGATGCCTCGTTCCTCCTGTGCTTCGATGTTGATTATCCGACGGAAGAGGAGAAGCTGTGCAAAGATTGGATCGACTCCGCTTACAAGTCGATGCTGCCCTATTCGACGCGTCAAGCGTCTTATCTCAATACCGTAAGGGCCGACCCGCAAATTATTAGAGATACATACGGGGATAACTACAAGAAATTAGCGGCCATTAAACTAAAATACGACCCGACAAACTTTTTCCGGCATAATCATAATATTCAACCGCAAGGTTAGCTCCATCACGACAATACTCCACTTCAAGTTGAAGTGGAGTATTTAACATAGACACTTACAAGATAGCTACTTCAGGCTCGGGAATAAACCCGTAGTGCAGCTCAATAGCTTCCGACAACGTATCCTTCAAGGCAAGAATATCGGATGCGGTTGCTCGGCGAACATTCAATATCATATTGCCATGGTAGGGCGAAATGACGGCTCCGCCGCAAGATAACCCTTTTAGTCCCAGCCGATCGACCATAGCGCCGATGGATAGGCCGGCCGCGTAGTTGTTTTTGAAAAATGAGCCGCAAGAGCGGAACTTGAAATGCCGCTTCTCCGTCCGGTATTGTTCGATATGTTTCATAGGCTCAGGTATACGAATCTGCTGGGAATGGAGCTTTTTTATTTCCCGGGAGAAGTACGAATAAAACGTAAATAAGGATGACAGGCTGTTATCGTCAGCCGCTTTCTGTCGGGTCAGCAGTCGGCTCAAACTGCCAGCTAACTCCCCTGCCTGCTCCGGCACCCGGAATTCTGCCCCTACGATAATCCAGGGCTTATGCTGAAAAATCGATTGTTTATAGGCAAATAAACAATCCTTCGCATGGATGGTTTGCAGCGATAACGCCGGGTCGTCCAGGTCGATATAATATACCGTCTCGATTTTGTCGCCAATCTGCTCATCGTAATATTTCGCGTTCATATAGATTCCTGCACCCAGACAACCCGGAAGCAAGTACGTAAACTGAAACTCCGGCGAACCCGCAAGCAGTCCGGCAAGAGACAGCATGGACAGCGGAATGCCCGAAGAGACGAACCACCTGGAACCGCTCAGGGTAATGTCGGTCATGTTTTTCAACGAAATATACAAAGTCCCCGGCTTGGGCGAATCGGGAAATAACACGTTGGAACCCATACCAAAAACAACGCGCTCCATCCCGTACGATCGGCTCGCGTCCAGCACACTCAGAAGTTGTTCAACGTTAGCCGGCATTACAAAGTAATCCGCAACTCCTCCGATCCCATAAGAGGTGTGTTCGGCTAATCTTACCTGGCGTTTGCATATCCGGTTAAAAAGTTCGTTGCGATTATTCATCATCGTGAATCAGACCTTTCCCATCTAATGCTGTATAATTTACACTTATTATATGTATATATTGACTATGTGTCCGATATTCATTACACTGTAGCTGTGCGTTGCCCCATTTCCTGCATAGGCGGTGTTAACATTGAATAAAGAGTTGATCCTGGGAGCGATTCGCCACATCCAAGATGATGACTACAAGCGGCCGCTCGCGGAACTCGGTTTAATTCGCGATATCGTCAGCGCGGAGCATCACGTTGCGCTTACCCTGCTCCTGCATGCGGATGATCCGGACAAGCGGGAACAATACCGTACCGATCTGCAAACGGCACTACATAAAGCCGATATCCCTGACGTTCATATCCGCTTGAAAGTGATTACCAAGGAAGAGAAGGATGCAATCGTCGCCCATCATCTTAAAATGTACAAACCATCGTCAACACCGGACAGTATGTCCGGAACGTCCCCGCTGCTTTCTCCAGATTCCAACGTTCACTTTATAGCGATAGCAAGCGGAAAAGGCGGTGTCGGGAAATCGACGGTTACCGTCAACCTGGCCCTTGCTCTGCAGCGTTACGGCAAACGGGTCGGAATCATCGATGCCGATATATATGGCTTCAGCATTCCAGCGATGTTAGGGATTCACGATAAACATAACAACCGACCGGAACGGATCTCCCCCATCAATTGCAGCGGGGTTCAAGTCATGTCAACCGGATTTTTCGTATCCGATAACAACCCGGTCGTATGGCGCGGGCCGATGCTCGGAAAAATGCTCTCCACCTTTTTATATGAAGCGGTATGGGAACCGCTGGATATGATGTTAATCGATCTGCCTCCGGGAACCGGGGATATCGCGCTGCAGGTACACCAGAAAATTCCGCAATGCTCGGAGCTGATCGTGACGACTCCAAGCGCTGCGGCCTCTTATGTAGCCGTCCGTGCCGGCAAGATGGCGATGCAGGCGAATCAGCGAATTATTGGAGTTATCGAGAATATGTCCTATTATGCAGATCCGTCGGGACAAAAACATTATCCTGAATTTCGAAAGTGACTCTTTCTGAAAATATGAAAAAGGGCTCAAATCTTTGGTAGAATGGTGTTTGCCTAGAACAACATCACCCAAAGAGAGGAGCACCTTTAAGGTGAAGTCTATCACACCC